>JBBQHT010000274.1:0-6221 GCA_038324235.1 Acidimicrobiales bacterium | reverse complement strand
GGCGCCCGACCCTCGAGCCCGACCCGTCGGATCGTGCTCGACGAGGTGCGCGCCGGCGACACGACGGCGTTGCGCCGGATCTGCTTGATGGGGCCCCAATCGAGCGCGCCGTTGCCGATCAGGTAGACGAACGACTCGAACCCCGCGGCGGCGAAGATCAACACGGCGAAGATGCCGAAGGGCCCGAGCGAGCGGTACACGATCGCCCACGGGAACAGGAAGATGATCTCGATGTCGAACACGATGAAGATCATGGCGACGAGGAAGAACTTCACGGGGAAGCGCTGGGGCGGCTCGTGGTCGGGCACGATGCCGCACTCATAAGGCTCGTACTTGGCGACCGTGGGGTTGCGCGGCCCGAGCAGCTTGGATGCCACCCGGCTCAGCGCGCCGAACACCACCGCCAGCACCAGCATCACGAAGATCGGCAGGTACTGGGCCATCGGGTCAGGCCCCCACAGCGGCCGGGTCGGCGTCGGCCAGGTTCTTGCGCAGCGTCTTGTCGCGGTAGTGCAGGATCAGGACGAAGACGACGAAGAGCGAGAAGCAGATCACGAAGTAGGTGCCCGGCAGCAGCCGGACGTTGCCGAGGTCACGGACGAGGACGACCGACACGACCGGCTTCGACGGATCGACGACCGGGACCGGCGGGGCGGCGCCCGGCTCGGTGGCCTGGGGGATCACCTGCTGCACCTGCACCACTGCGTAGTGGGTCGGGTGCTTGAAGTTCACCAGCTTGTCGATCTTGTACTGGATGCGGCAGATCGGGTCGTCCGGGATCAGGTTGTGGGGATGCTCCTCGTTCGGGCAGTACTCCGAACGGGTCGGCTTGCCGCCGATCTCGAACACGCTGAGCTTCTTGTAGTCGGTCGTGGCCTCGAAGAACTTGGACCCGGTCGTGAGGGCCGCGTCGGCGGCTGCTTGGGCCTCGCCGGCGCCCGACGAGGGCGTGACCTTCCACCCCCCGAGATCCTGACTGGTGACGTACTCCTGCAGGATGTCGGGATGGGCCGACTGGATGTCGCTGAGGGTGGCCGTGTCGGGGTTGGGGAAGTCCTTGGCGATGTCGGGGTGGTCGGCGATGATCTGCGCCGCGTTGGGCAGCTGCTCGGGACTCGGTAACAGACTGACGACTTCGGTCTTCGCGGTCCCGCCACCGTCGACGTAGATCTCAACCGGCTTCCAGCTCGCGTTGGTACCGCGGGGGCCGATGGCCGGCGGCGAGATCCACCAGGTGAGGGTGAGGATGCTGAGCCACCCGAAGAGCCCCGCGAACGCCACCAGCATGCCCAGGCGGGCACCCATGTTGGTGGCCAGCAGCAGGTAGACCGAGCCGCACAACACCGCGAACCCGGTGAGCACCACGAGGATGCCGCGGATGCCCGGGTTGAAGCCGATGCCGGCGATCACGTTGACGTAGTGCATGGGGTCAGAGGCTCCGCTCGTAGGCCACGACTGCGGCGATCTGGTCCTGGGTGTACATGGTCTGGGCCGGGGTCATCCCCGTGGCCGCTGCCACCTTGGGATCGATGGCGCTGGGGTTCAGGCCGAAGCCGGGCATCTGGCCATCGCCGATGCCGCCTTTGCCGTAGGGCTTGCCCAGCTCGGAGCCGATGGTGATGAACTCCTCCTGCTGGGTGGCCGTCTCGAACTGCCGGAGCTCGCTGCCGCCGGTGAGGTTGTAGCCGAGGCCGCCGCCGCCGCCGGACACGCCGGGCATGCCGTAGGACCAGCCCTGGGTGTGGCACCGGGCGCACGAATAGGCGCCGCTGGCGAAGGCGTCGTACTGGCCCAGGTTGAACAGGGCTTCGCCAAGGGTCTTCCACTTGGCTGCGTCGGTGGTGCCGTAGAGCGTGCAGTTGTTGGCCGCGTCGGGCTTGCAGACGTTGTCGATCTCGGTCTGCACGGCGGTCTGAGAATCACTGGCCGACAGCTGGATCGAGTAGAGGTAAGCGATCACGTCGTCGAGTTGCTGGTCGGTGAGCGGACCGCCACCAGGAGCGCCCCAGGCCGGCATCGGCGAGTTCTGCCGGCCGTAGTTGAGGATGTACTTGACCTCGTCGGCCGAGTAGCGGAAGAGCACGGTGTTGAGCGCCGGGGCCTTCCAGTCGACCTGGGCCACGAAGTCGCCGTTGGCATTGAGCAGCGTGTAGTTCTTCACGCCGCCGACGCCGGCGGGGCCGTGGCAGCTCGAGCACTGCGCCTTGACGTTGTAGATGTTCTTACCGCGAGAGATGAATTCTTCCTTGAACTTCTCGACGGCGCCCGACTGCCGACCCGGCTCGGCGAGCCAGTAGGCGGGAAGGGTGATGGCGACCACGACCAGGATCACCAGGCCGAAGCCGAGCGTGCGGTCGAGCTTCTTGCCCTCGAGCTCTTCGTCGCTCAGGTAGGGCTTGCGGTTGGCGGCGAGCTCGAGCTCGGCCCCGACCTCGGCCTTGCCGCGGCGCATGTTGGCGATGACGGCCAGGACGAATCCGGCGATCAGGACGACAGCGATGACGCCGCCGATGGCCGACGCGGCCGTCGCCATGACGGTCTGGCTGGCGAGAACCGGCATCAGTGGCCGCCTCCGACGCAGTGAGGGCCTTCAGCTTCCTGCCCGGTGGTATTGACCCCGATCGGGGGGCCCTGGATGACGGTGCCGGTATCGACGTTGAGCACGCCGTCGGACACCTCGGTGACGAAGCGGTCCATGCCCCGGGGAGCCGGGCCGCCCTTCTTCTCGCCGGCCTGGTTGTACTGCGAACCGTGGCAGGGGCACTCGAACCACTGTGACGTCGCACACGACGGCACGCGGCAGCCGAGGTGCGGGCACTTCTGGTAGACGACGACGATGCCCGCCTCCATGGAGTTGAGCACCGGCTGGCTGTAGGCCTTCTTGGCCTTCTCGAGCGCCGAGCTCGGGTAGTTCGTCATCCACATGCGGCCTTCGGCGTTGTACAGGAAGCCCTTGCCGGCGGTGATCTGGGCCGAGAGGTCGCTGACCTTGCCGACCCGGATCTTCGACCCGAAACCGCCCTTGGGCACCGGCCACAACATGGCGAGCACGGCCGCCGCGAAGCCCGAAAGGCTCAGACCCATGAACAGGATGATGCTGCGGTTCAGGAACTGCCGGCGGGTGACGCCCAGCGTGTCGGGGTCGGGCGGGACGTAGGCCGAGAGGTCGGCGCCGCCGGCCTTCTCGATCTCGGGCGGGCGGCGCTCGATGGCAGCCGCCTTCTCGACGTCGCGCCCGGTGGCCGGCGCGTCGTCGGCCTCGGGGGTGATGGCCGGCTCGCCACGGTCGCGCTTGCGCGTCTCCCGCGAGAGCTGACCGATCGCCGTCTCGGTCTCGCGGCGGCGCATGGATGCGAACACCACAGCGATGGCGAGGACGAGGAAGACGGCGATGAGGACGATGAGGAGGGTCATGAGAGGTCTCGGTTCTCGATCACAGTTCGAAGAACAGGCCCGAAGTCCAGGGCGTGACGAAGTTGAAGCCGGGCCCCCGGAAGAACGAGCCGATGATCACCAGCACCGCCCAGAACATCAGGAAGACGGTGAAGATCGAGATGGCGAACTTGCGATCTTCGGGCTTGTTGGACGGGTTCTTGTCCAGGTAGGGGGCCAGGATCAGCAGGAAGATGCCCATGCCCGGAATGGTCACGCCGGCGACCATCGGGTGGAACATGGTGAGCAGCTCTTGCAGGCCGAGGAAGTACCAGGGGGCCTTCGACGGGTTCGGGGTCTCGTTCACGTTGGCCAGCTCGAGCAGCGGGGCGTTCACGAACACCGAGAAGATGAGCACGAAGGTGAGCATCGCCAGCGAGGCCACGAACTCGACCGCCAGCAGGTGCGGCCACACGTGCACCTTGTCGACCGGTGTGGACTTGACGTCCTGGATCGAGCCGGACTTCACGACGGTGAGCAGGCGCTGGGTGTGACCGGCCGGCCCGGTGGCCGCCGGGGGTGGAGCAGCCGTGGCCACGGCACCGCCACCGGCCTGGGTCAGCGTGCCGACCCCGCCGCCGCCTTCGGCCTCGGCCGCACCCGCAGCCTTCTTGGCCTTGGCCGCCTTGGACCGCTCGAGCAGGTGCGCCGGGATCTTGCTGTCGGACGCGCTGGCCGGCGCGGCGTCAGCCGGCGCGGCGGCGCCACCCGTGTCGGCGGGCGCGTCGGCCGGCGCGGCGGCGGCCGCTTCGGCTTTCTGGCGGGCCGCTTCGGCCCGCTTGCGCAGATGTTCGGGGATCTCAGTCATGGCGTCTCGCTATCTCGACCTAGAGCGGACCGGAGATGCCGCCGTCCTTGCGCACCCGCCAGAAGTGGATGGCAAGGAAGATGACGGTGACGAAGGGGACGAAGAGCACGTGGAGCACGTACCACCGCAGGAGGGTGTCGGTGCCGATCTCTTTGCCGCCGAGCAGGACGAACCGCACCTGGTCGCCGAAGACCGGGGTGTAGCCCATCATGTTGGTACCCACGGTGACCGCCCAGAGGGCCAGCTGATCCCAGGGCAGCAGGTAGCCGGTGAACGAGAGCAGCAGGGTGAGGGTCAGCAGGATGACGCCGATCACCCAGTTGAACTCGCGGGGCGGCTTGTAGGCACCGTGGTAGAAGACGCGGGCCATGTGCAGGAACACCGACAGCACCATGAGGTGGGCCGCCCATCGGTGCATGTTGCGGACGAGCAGCCCGAAGGTCACCGACGTCTGCAGGGTGTAGATGTCGTTCCAGGCCTGGGCCGCGGTCGGCCGGTAGAAGAACATCAGGAAGATGCCGGTGATGGTGAGCAGGATGAACAGGAAGAAGCTCAGGCCACCGAGGCACAAGGTGTAGGACACCTTGACCGCGTGGCGCTTCACCTTCACCGGGTGCAGGTGGTAGAGCACGCTGTTCATGATCACGTACGAGCGGTTGCGAGGGCTGTCGCTGTAGCCCTTGCGGAACACCGAGCCGGGCCGGAAGATCGAGTTCCAGGCCTGCGAGCCCTGCACCGATTCGTTGAGCTCGGTCATCTTGCTCTTGCCCTTGGGAGGCATGGTCTTAGCCAAGGTCAGATCCTTTGCACTGAGCCGTCATCCGAGCCTCATCCCGTAGCCGTAGCCATGGGTGGGGGTGCGCTGATGGGGATCGCCGTCGGCCGGCGGTGCGCCGACCTTGCCGAGAATGATCACGCCGGTCGGGCACCGGTCGACGCACAGGGCACACCGCGTGCACACGTCGTCGTCGATGATGAAGATGGAGTGGTCACCGGGGTCTTCACCCGGGCGCTCGGTGCCGACCGCCTCGTCGACCGCGGAGGTGGTGACGAGGTGGATGCACTTCCACGGGCAGATGTCGACGCAACCCTCGCAGGTGATGCACTCGGACTGGTCGATCGAGATGAACTGCTTGGGCTTGACGGCCTTCGACAACCACGCCGCGTCGACCTCCTGCAGGACGTAGTCCTCCAGGAACTCGGGCAGTGGTGGGTTGGCGTCGGTGCGGGCCATCGAGGGCTCAGCTCTTCTTCACGAGGGGTCGGCCGTAGTCGGACGTGACGACGGCGGGGACGGCGGCCGCCCGCTTGCCGCGGTTCTGCCACCAGGCGAACAGGTACATGTTGAGACCGAGGAAGATCACGTAGAGCAGCACGGCGATGACGTCACGGATGATCTGGTAGTTCAGGGTGATCGGGTTCCACCCGCCGGCCTTCTGGTTCTTGAGGATGCCGCCGGGCCCCGTGATGATGAGGTCGGGGCGCCAGCCGAGTTCGTTGCCGGCCCAGGTCAGCCACAGGTGCGGGATCATGCCGTAGCACCAGAACATGAGGAAGAACACGTAGACCGAGGCGACCATCGACTCGCCCCACGACAACGGCGTACCCACGGGGCGACGCTTGGCCATGGGGAAGATGAGCGCCACCAGCGCGACGGCGACGAACACTGATGCGACGAACGCAACCACCTGGGTGGGGACCTCCGTTGGGGACAAGATCAGCCTACCGCCGGGGGGACCCGTGCCCTGCTCAGCAGGTCACGGTCAGGCGGTGCAGATCTGTGGTTTAGCACGCCCCTCGCGCCGGAGGCACATCGGAGGCGCATGGCCTGTCGAGCGCGTCGGCGACTGGCGCGGAGTACATCGCGCGCGCGGAGATCGCACGGCCGCATCCCGGTCGGGGCAACAGGTCTGCTTGGCCTGGCGCGCTCACCTTGACCTAGGGTGACGAGCACGCACCCGGCGCGGTGTCGCCGCCTCTG
>JBBQHT010000273.1:0-6235 GCA_038324235.1 Acidimicrobiales bacterium | reverse complement strand
GAACATCGCGAGCACCGGGATGACCGCGCCGTTCATGGTCATCGACACGGACATCTTGTCGAG
This sequence comes from Acidimicrobiales bacterium, assembly GCA_038324235.1. Taxonomy (GTDB): domain Bacteria; phylum Actinomycetota; class Acidimicrobiia; order Acidimicrobiales; family Acidimicrobilacustridaceae; genus JBBQHT01. The sequence goes on along the minus strand of JBBQHT010000273.1, from coordinate 6,172 downwards.
CGGGATGCCGTCGAAGAGGATCTTCATGTCCTCGACCGAGTCGATCGCCACGCCGGCCTTGCCCACGTCGCCGACCACCCGGGGATGGTCGCTGTCGTACCCGCGATGGGTGGCGAGGTCGAACGCCACCGACAGGCCCATCTGGCCCGCCGCGAGGTTGCGCCGGTAGAAGGCGTTGGACTCCTCGGCGGTGGAGAACCCGGCGTACTGGCGGATCGTCCAGGGGCGGTTGGCGTACATGGAGCCGCGCACGCCGCGCACGAACGGCGGGAACCCGGGGAGGGCGTCGCCCACCGGCACGCCGTCGTGATCCAGGTCGGCCGTGTCGGCGCCCGTGTAGAGGGCCTTCACGTCGATGCCCTCCGGCGTGGGCCGGGTCAACGACTCGGCCTCCGCGCCCTTCAGTTCCTTGCTCACGAGGGCCTGCCAGTCGGCAACGGTCTTCGCGGGTGCTGTGGTCTCGCCCTGGTCGCTCACGGCGCCAGCGTACGGGCTGGATGGTCATGAGTTGAAATGCGGTCAGATCCCGCCCCGCCTCCCGAAATCGGGACGAACCGTCGCGCCGGGCCCGACCGCGCGCCCCCATTTCCGTGGTGAAGCGCGTGATCTGCCGAAATCGAGACGGCGATACGCGCATGGCGAGGGTGACGGACGCAATTTCGGGGTGGCGGTGAGCGCCGGGCGGGTGAGGGCAGGGGACGGGCGTGGTCCGGGTAGCCTGCGGGGATGGCCAAGCGGTTCGTGATCATCGGCGGCGGCCCGGCGGGCAACCAGGCGGCCACCCACGCGGCGCGGCTCGGGGCCGAGGTCACGCTCATCGAGAAGGACATCGTCGGCGGCGCCGCGCACCTCTGGGACTGCATCCCGTCCAAGGCCATGATCGCCACGGGCGGCGCGCTGACGATGATCAACCAGGCCCGCGGCATGGGTCTCACCGACGTGTCCGCCTCGGTCGACTTCGATGCGCTGCGGGCCCGGATCGAGGCGATCGAAGCCCGCCTGCAGGGCTCGGTGACCGGTCTGCTCCAGAGTCAGGGCGTGCGGCTGCTCGAGGGCACGGGCCACCTCACCGGGCCGAACACGGTCGTCGCGGTCACCGCCGACGGCGAGATCGAGATCGACGCGGACGTCATCGTGCTCTCCACGGGCAGCCGGCCCCGCATCCCGGACTGGGCCCCTGTCGACGGGGACCGCGTGCTGACCACCCGCGACGCGTACCCGCCCCGCGAGATGCCCGACCACCTCATCGTGATCGGTGCCGGCGTCACCGGCGTGGAGTTCGCGCACATGTTCTCGGCGTTCGGGTGCGAGGTGACCTTCGTCGTCAGTCGCCAGCAGGTGCTGCCCCAGAAGGACCCCGAGGTCGCCGCGGCGCTCGAGGACGACTTCCTCAAGCGCGGCATGCGCCTGTTCAAGGGCGCGCGAGCCGTCGCGATGGACGTCGACGGCGACAAGGTGTCGGTGTTCTGCGACGATGGGCGCAGCGCCGTCGGGTCCCATGCCCTGCTCGCGATCGGATCGATCCCCAACTCCGAGCTCCTCGGGCTCGACAACGCCGGCGTCGCGGTCGAGTGGGGGTACGTGCAGGTCGATCACAACTGCCGGTCCTCGGTGCCCCACATCTACGCCGCCGGTGATCTGAGCGGCAAGCTCCCGCTGTCATCGGTCGCGTCGATGCAGGGCCGCAAGATCGCCGAGCACGCCATGGGCCTGCACGTCGGTCCGCACCGCCACCTCGACTACGAGAAGGCGGCCTCCGCCATCTTCACCGTGCCCGAGATCGCCGACGTGGGCCTGGCCGAGGCCGATGCGTTCGCCGAGGGGCGCAAGATCCGCGTGACCAAGGTGCCCTTCTCGGCCAACGCGAAGGCGCTGATCGAGAACGACCCACGCGGCTTCGTGAAGATCATCTCGGATCCGGCCACCGGGGTGGTGCTCGGCGGGTCGATCGTGGGCCGGAACGCGGCTGAGCTCATCTCGGTCATCGCGCTGGCGGTGACTGCGGGCCTGCGGGTCACCGACATCGTGGAGTCCCTGCTCGTGCACCCGGCCCTCGCCGAGTCGATCGCGGATGCCGCGGAGTGAAAGGGCCCACGTGAGCGATCAGCCGCCGTCTCCCTACGCCGATCGGCAGGACAAGTCCGAGCCGAGCCGGCCCCCACCCATGCCGCCGATGCCGGTGATGCCCAAGCGCCTGCCCCAGGTGGACGACTTCCCCGATACCGGCGTCAACGCGCTCGCCTCGGTCCGCCAGCGGGGCTGGGCTCGTGTGATCGACACGCTCATCACGGATCTGCCGCTCCTGCTGCTGCTCTCGGCGATCGCGACCACGACGCTCGACGGCAACGGCAACCCGACCCCCGAGACCGACGCGCTCACCCAGCACGTCCCGTTGTGGGTGACGCTGGGCACCGCGGTCCTCGCGTCAACGTACGAGATCGTCGCGATCGCGTGGCGCAGCCAGACCATCGGGAAGTGGTTGCTCGGCATCCGGGTGGCTCGCTTCGCCGACGGCAAGCGCCCCGGGTGGGGCCAGGCGACGCTGCGCTGCCTGCTGCCGGCCGTGGCGGGCGCCGCCGCGTTCGCGCTGACCGGGGTGCGGTCGGTCGGCATGCTGGTGGTGTTCGCCAGCGCGTTCTTCAACCCGCTGTTCCGCGGCTGGCACGACGATGCGGGTGGCACGGTGGTCGTCCGCACCCGCTGAGCGGCCGCGACCACGCAAACGTTGCCGGTTGCGGCACGAGACGTGCTGGGTCCGGGATGGTCGGGGCCGGGGCGCCGGGACAGTATCGTCAGGGTTCCGCAACGTCGTCGTGGCGGCCTGCCCTTCCCGCCTGGAGACCTGGTGACCGATCCCGTCCACGCGCCGCTCGCCGAGTCATCGGCGTCGACACCGGAGGTGCCTTCCGCCCCCGAGTCGACCACCACGCTGATCTTCCGGGTCGTGGTCGCGTTGGGCTGCGCGGTGCTCCTGATCGGGGGGGCGTACGGCGGCTGGAACGCGGCGCGTGACGGGGTGGCCGAGGTCACCGCCGACGACGCCGACATCCCGCACTTCATGAACAACCAATTCGAGTGCATCCGGAACCAGATCGTCGATCGCGTACCGGCCGGCGCCGTGGTCTACATCGGCGATCAAGCAGGGTCAGGCGCGCCGGACCAGTGGCACCAGCGCCTGGTCGAGATGACGTTCCGGCAGGCGACGATCACCGAGGACCGGGCGCGGGCGAACTACGCGCTCACCGTCGTGCCTGGCGCCGAGGGTGGTTCGTGCGGTGGCCTGCACCTGGCCGTGGAGTCGATCTGATCGTGCACGCCGTTGCCGCCCTCGCCTTCTTGTTCCTGACCGGCGCGCCGCTGGCCTTCGCGGTCACGCGTCGCGTGGCGCTCACCGTGGTGCTCGCCCCGCTGGTGACGGCTTTGCTCTGCACCGCGGCCGGGATCACGATGATCCTCCTCGGCGGCCCCCTCGTCCTCTGGCTGGTCGTCGCGTTCGTGGCCGCGCTGGTCGGGGCGTGGTTCCTGCTGGGCCGCCCGACCCGCGTCCCGACCCTGCGACCGGTCTCCTCAGACGTCGCCGGTGCGCAACGGCGTGGCCTGCCACCGGTGGGCGGCTGGGACGTTCTCGTCCTCTTCGTTCCCCTCCTCGTGCCGCTGCTGCTCGTCCTGAAGCCTCCCGTCGAGTGGGACGCACGGTCGATCTGGTGGTTTCACGCGTCATGGTTCGCGTCCGGTGCCGACGCGGTCCGCTCGGCGCTCGGCAACCCTGCGTTCGCGTTCTCGCACCCGGACTACCCCCCGCTCGTGCCGGCCACGATCGGCAGTGCCTGGACGGTGTCAGGTTCCACGAGCCTGCGCATCGCCCAGGCGGTGTCGGCGATCGTCACGGTGGCGGCGATCGCGATGCTCGCCTACGCCGTGCGCCAGCTCGCGGACGCGGCCTCGGCCCCACCCTGGCTCGCCCGGTTGGCCGGGTTGTGCGTGGGTCTGAGCGCCTGGGCCCTCGCCGCGTACGGTGTCGGGGCCGGCTACGCCGACCACGTCTGGGCGGCGTGCTTCGCGGCGGCGGTGGTGTTCCTGCTGATCGATGCCGGCGTGTCCGCCCCCGCCCCCGATCCCGACCTGGCGGCCGCCCACCTCGCGGCCGCAGTCCCCGGCGGCGTCGGGGGCCGCCTCGCCGCCCCGCCCGCGGCGACGACGGTGAAGCTCGTGCTCGGGGTGGGCCTGGCCAGCGCCGCCGCGCTCACCAAGAACGAGGGCTTCGTCGCGGTGATCTTCCTGGCGCTGGTGTTCACGGTGCGCGCTCGCCGCCACCTCCGCGTTGCGATGGTGGGTTGGATCCCGGTGGCGATGGGTGTCACCTGGGCCCTGACGGCTCGCTTCCGGGGGGCGGCCTCCGACCTGACCAGCGGGGCGCGGTTTGCCGCGCTGACGAAGGGGGACCTCACCCCGCTCGAACGGGCCCACCCGACCCTCACCGCGCTGCAGACCCTCCTCGGCCCGTACATCGCCGCCAGCGCGGTGGTGACGGTGCTGGGTGCGGTGTTCTTGCACCGAGTCCGTCGGCGAACGGGGCTGGCGTCGGGGGCCTGGCTCTGGGCCGTGCTCGTGCTGTACGTGGCCAGCCTCGTCGGGACCTACGTGATCAGCCCGTACGACATCACCTGGCACCTCGCCCTGTCGCTCGAGCGTGTGTCGGTCGTGATCGTGCTGCTCCTCGCGGCGAACAACGCGTCGTGGTTCCTCACCGCGGTGAGCCGGCGGCACCCGAGCGCCGCGCGCCCGGCGCCGCCCGCGCCGCTCGTACCGGACCTGACCGACCTGACGGTTCGGACCGACCTGGGTGACCGGACCGACCGGGGTGACCGGACCGACCGGGGTGACCGGCCGGCCGACCAGCAGCGCGTCACCCGGTAGCGCTGCGTCAGGCGCGGTTCACTCGATGACGACGACGACGTCGCCCGAACCCACGCTGTCGCCTGTGGCGACCTTGATCTCCTTGACGGTGCCGGCCTTGTCCGCCGCGATGTTGTTCTCCATCTTCATCGCCTCGAGGACACACACGGTCTGGCCGACCTCGACCGCTTGGCCGACCTCGACGAGCACCTTCACGATGGTGCCCTGCATGGGGACGGTGACCGAGCCGGACCCGGCCGCGGCGGCGGCGCCGGCGCCACCGGCGCGCTTGGGCCGCGGCGCGGCCCGACCGCCCGCAGGGGCCACAGCGGTGGCCGCGGACTCGGGGACCCAGACGCTGACGGCGAAGCGCTTGCCGTTGACCTCGACATCGACGTCGCGCTTGATCTTGGCTTCGGGCTCTTCGCCCTCGGCGACCGGCGCGGCGGCGGGCGCGACGCCCACGGCGGACAGGTCGAGCGTGTCCTCGACCCACTTCGTGGAGTGCTTCGCCGCGGCGAAGTCCGGGTGCTCCAGGATCGCGATGTCCGCAGGGATCGTGGTCTTCACGCCCTCGATGCGGAACTCGCGCAGGGCGCGCAGCATGCGGGCGATGGCGGTGTCACGGTCGTGGCCCCACACGATGAGCTTGCCGATGAGGTTGTCGTAGTACTGGCTGACTTCGTCGCCCGACTCGTAGCCGCCGTCCCACCGGGTGCCGAAGCCCTGCGCGGGCACGAGCTTGTCGATGTGGCCGGGGGAGGGCAGGAACTTGCCGCCGGCGGGATCCTCGGCGTTGACGCGCACCTCGATGGCGTGACCGCTCAGCACGATGTCGTCCTGGGTGAACGACAGGGGTTCGCCCGAGGCGACGCGGATCTGCTCGGCGACGAGGTCGATGCCCGACACCATCTCGGTGACGGGGTGCTCGACCTGCAGCCGGGTGTTCATCTCGAGGAAGAAGAACTCCCCGTCCTGGAACAGGAACTCGACGGTGCCGGCGTTGTAGTACCCGCACGCCTTGGCGACCTTGACGGCCGCCTCGCCCATGGCCTGGCGGATCTCGGCCGGGAACGCCGGTGCGGGGCTCTCCTCGACGAGCTTCTGGTGGCGCCGCTGCGCGGAGCAGTCGCGCTCGGCGATCCACACGACGTTGCCCTGCGTGTCGCCGATGATCTGCATCTCGACGTGGCGGGGCCACGTGAGGTAGCGCTCGACGTAGCACTCGTCGCGGCCGAAGCCCTTGAGCGACTCGGACTGCGCCGACGCGAAGGCC
>JBBQHT010000272.1:0-6237 GCA_038324235.1 Acidimicrobiales bacterium | reverse complement strand
GACCGGGTTGTCGATGTACAGCACGGGTGCCTGGCGCGCGACCGCCTCGGCGAGGTGGCGGTGCGAACCGCGCACGCCGTTCCAGCGCTCGCCCCCGGCGAACACCACGAGCCCGTCCCACGGCTGGTCGGCGGCACTCATGGCTCGACGCTCGCCGGCAGTCGCGGGGTGAGGCGCCACAGCGCACCGACGCACCCGAACACGACGAACAGGACGCCGGTGAACGATGCGAAGCCGAAGGCATCGAAGGTGGCGAGCCCGGCGGCCCCCGCCGCCACCGACGCTGCGAGCGCCAGGCCGAGGTCGCGCGTCTCGGGGTCGGTGGCCCGGGCGCGGGCGATCAGCGCGGCGCCGAACGCGGTGGCGAACAGGCCCAGGACGAGCGCCAGCCCGACGAAGCCGAGCTCGATGACGATCCCGATGTACTGGTTGTCGAGCAGCACGTAGCGATTGGGCAGGAAGGTGGCGAAGCCCCGGCCGAAGATGGGTCGCTCGCCGATGAACCGACCGACCACCGCGTAGTCCTCGGTCCGGCCCTGCACGCTCGGGTCGTTGCCGAAGGCGAGCAGCCCGGACTTGAGCGTGCCGAGGGTGCCGGGCGCCATCAGGCGGATGAACACCAGGAACACGGGCAGCGCCTTCAGTGCGAGCACGCGCCGGGCGGGCGGCCACCCCGGGAGCAGCACGAGGGTGGCCACGACGAGGCCGACCACGGCCGAGCGCGAGATGGACAGCGGGATGCCGAGCCCGATGAGGATCACCATGACCCGGGCTTCGTGGGTCCCGCCCGGCCGTGGGTGGAACGCTCGGTGGAGCGCGACGGGGAAGATCAACGTGAGGATCATGCCGAACTCGATCGGGTGGCCCGCGGTGCTCGCGACGCGCCGGACACCGCTCGTGAACACGAAGCCCGGCTCGCCGTTGAAGACCAGGACGGGCACGTGCTGGAAGACGGCGGCCACGTCGAAGGCGATCCGGAACTGCAGCAGGCCGATGACCGCCATGACCCCGCCCATCACGGTCAGCCCGCGCAGCACGACCTCGAGCCGATCCCGGGTGCGCAGGCCGTCCGCGGCGACGAGGGCCACCCCGGCCACGCTGAGCATCGCCAGCAGACCGCGGTCCGCGGCCCGTTGCTCGGTCCCGTCGTAGCCGCGCAGGCCCGCGGCCACGTAGCTGGCCACCACCGTGGCGAGCAGCAGCCCGATCATGCGCCGGAGCGGTTGGCGGCCGAAGCAACTGAGGTCGGGCACGATGCGGGTCACGCCCCACCAGCCGAGCAGGCCGATGCCGAAGAGGGTGGCCGGGGAGCCCGCGGCGCCGACGCTCTTGACCACCAGGATCGGGGGGATGCCGAGCAGCAGGACCAGGTACCCCACCAGCAGCACGGCGGCATCGAGGCGGGCGCGGCGGCCGGGATCGCGGGTCGCGCGGCCTGCCATGGGCTGCCCGGCCCTGGCCGACCCGGTGGTCGGGGCGGTCCGGCGGGCCGGGGTGCGGTGCGGGTCGCGGTGCGAGTCGCGGTCCGGGTCGCGTTCGGGGGCGTTGGGGGGCCCGGCGTAGGTGGTCATGGCAGGCCGCGCCGGCGGCGACGCTCGAGCACGAGGGCCACCCAGATGGTCAGCGAGGTGCCGAGCACGACGATGCCCAAGGTCGGGCGCAGCCGCCCGCTCTCGGCCTGGCGCGGGGCGGTGTGCTCGATCGACAGCGTCGTGACGTACAGGGAGCTGTTCACCTCGCCATCGTTCTGGAGCGCCCGGAGCCGCCGCTGGGCCTCGGCGAGCACCAGATCGATGTCGCGACTCGCATCCTCTTCCTCGCCGGCGGTGACCACGATGCCGATGAGCGGTTCGGGCGGCTTGCTGGCCACCTTGACGTCGACCAGGCTCGCCACGCCTTCGCCCCGCTCCCGCGCGTGTTCGAGGTCGGCGTCGATCGCGGTCGCGAGGATGTCGGCGGTGGTGAGCAGGGCGTCGTGGTCCACGAGGAACGGGTTGACCGCTTTGCCGCCTGCGGTGGTCGTGGCCGTCGGGTCGATCAACAGCACCGACGCGCGCGCCTCGAAGGGGCGCTGGTAGCTCTTGGGCAGGTACCACGCCAGCGCCGCGGTCAGGACCAGCGCCGGCACGACGAGCGCGAGCCGTCGCCACAGGACGCGGCCCACGCTGATGACGTCCGCGGCCGGGGCGGGCTCGGCGCGCAGCCCTGCGGGCGTGATCACGGCGTCGAGCGGCCGACCGTCGCGGGCGAGCGGCCGCGCTCGCCGCCGACCGACCCGCCCACCGGCGCGCCCGCCCACACGGGGAGACCGGCCAGGGTCGGGCGCGCCGGCTGCGGTTCGTCGACTTCGTCGGCGTCGGCGTCGGCGTCGTCAGCTCCGTCAGCGCGTTCGTCGGCAGGCTCGGTGCCGTCGGGCGTCTCGTCGATCGCCTCGAGGTCACCGCCGTCCTGACCGTCCCCGTCGGTCCCGTCCGCGCGCCGCGCCGCTCGAGCCCGGCTGGCGCCCTCGACGGCGAGCGGGATGGCGATGGTGGCGAGCAGGCCCAGCATCGCCACGAGTGCCGTGGTGCGGATCTTGTCGTCGTAGACCGGCTCCGGGGGAGCCGGCGTGTTCACGACCGAGACCCGGATCATCTGGTCGGGCGGCGATCCCGCCTCGCGCTGCAACGACGCGAACTGATCTGCGGCGGTGGCGAGGATGTGGTCGGCCGAGGCCCGGGCGGCGTCGGCGGTCGCCTCCGTCGCGGTGACCGAGATGAGCGGTCCGGACCCGCCCTTGATCTCGAAGGTCCAGACGCCGCGGACGCCGACATCCTCGAGCTGGTGGCCCACGGCGTCGTCGGACATCCGCAACTGCAGGACCTGGGCGGCGGTCTCCTGGCTCCCACCGAAGCTCAGGAACGGGTTGACCGTCTGCACCGCCTCGTCGGCGGACTTGGCGCCCGGCACGACGGGCTTGGTGGGCGACAGCACGACGAGCGCGGCGGTCGTCTTGAACCGTTGGGGCACGTGCACGAACACGAAGGCGGCGGCGACGATCGTGAGCGAGATCAGGGTCCCGACGAGCACCTTGTGGTGCTTGAGCGCGCGGGTGACGTCAGCGAGGTCCATGGTGACCAGCTCCTGTTCCCGCATCGATGGGTGGGGGGGACGCGGTGACGATCCGGGGACCGCACCGCAGCAGATCCGCCACCGCCAGCCGGCTGGTGGCGCGCCCGCCGACGGCGCGCACGCCCTCCCCGGCCAGGGATGCGCCGAGGAACGACGTGGTCGACATGCGGCCGTGGCGCCGGCGTTGGAGCCGGACGCGGTTGACCGTCCGCCGGGACCACAGCTCGGCGGACGTGCCGAGGTCGCCGCCGCGGTGGACGACGACGGCATCGGGCACGAAGTCGACCCGGAAGCCGGCGTCTCGGGCTCGCAGCATGAAGTCGGTCTCTTCGGAGTAGAGGAAGAACGACTCGTCGAAGGGGCCGACCGCGGCCAGGCACGCGGCGGTGATGAACATGACCGCGCCCGATGCCCAGTCGACGGTGTGGCGCCGGTCGTACTGGGTCGGCGCGGTCACGGTCTCGCCCACCCCGAGGCGAGCGGCGAGACCACCGCCCAGGATCGCCTCGGCCCAGGCCGTGGTGGCAGTGGGTTCGCGCCGGATGGATCGGGCCACCGTGCCGTCGGCTTCGAGCAGGCGGGGCACGGTGACCCCGACGCGATGGTGACCGGCCCGGCGCAGGGCGCTGATCGCACCTGGCCGGACGCACACGTCGGGGTTCAGCACCAACACGTCGGCGCCGGGGACGCCCGCCGCGATGCCGGCGTTGATGGCCGCGGCGTAGCCCCGGTTCGTCGGCAGGGGGAGCACCCGCACCGACGGCAGGGCGCCACGGGCCACGGCGATCGTGTCGTCCACCGATGCGTTGTCGACGACGATCACGTCGGTGTCGCCGTCGCACTGCGCGCCGACCGAGCGGACGCAGTCGGCGATCACCGCGCGGCTGTTGTACGTGACCGCCACCACGGTGAGGGGCGCGAGGTCAGGCATCGACGCTCACCGTGAGGTCGTGCTCGATGGGGATCTCGCGCCGGAACAAGCGGTCGTACACCCCGGTGTACGTCTCGGCCTGGGGCGGCCAGCCGAGCCACAGCTCGACGGCCTGGCGGCCTCGGGCGCCCATGGCGGCTCGGGTCTCGGGGTCGTCGATGAGACCGACGATCGACTTCGCGAACGACACCACGTCGTCGTCGGGGGCGTACACCGCGGCGTTGCCCGCGGACACCCGCGTCTCGTGCAGATCGAACGCGACGACCGGCAGGGCGCAGGCCATGTACTCCATGGTCTTGTTCATGGTGGACGCGTCGTTGAACGGCGAGCGCGGATCGGGGGACAGGCCCACATCGGCGGAGGAGAGGTAGCGACGGATCTCGTCGAGGTCCACCCGGCCGGTGAAGGTCACGTGGTCGTCGAGGTCGAGGTCGTGGCTGAGGGTGCGCAGATCTTCGAGGCAGTCGCCGAAGCCGAGCAGCGCGAAGCCGATGTCGGTCCGACCCCACTCGTGCACGATCAGGTTCGCGGCACGCAGCACCATGTCGACGCCGTCCTGGTGACCCATGATCCCGAGGTACGCGCACAGGTGCGCGTGGTCGCCCTTGACCGCCGGATCGGGCGCGACGGGGTACAGGCGCGAGGGGTCGGGGCCGCTGCGGACCACAGTGGTCTCGTCCCAGCGCCGCCGTCCCCGGGTCATCGCGACCTTGCGGTAGGACTCGTTGGTGCTGATGACGTGGTCGGCCGTCGCGAACGTGGCGCGCTCGAGCGCGAGGAGCAGGCGCAGCGCCGGACCGTCGTGGCGATCGAACCGGCTGCGGTAGATCTCCGGGCACAGGTCGTGGTGGTCGAACACGAAGCGCACCCCGAGCGGCTTGAACAGCGACGCCAACGCCCAGAACGTGTCGGGTGGGTTGCACGCCTGGATCGCGTCGAAGGGCTCGTGGCGGTGGATGCGGCGGGCGAGGTGCGCGGTGCGCAGCCAGCAGTACCCGGACTCGTACACGAACGCAGCGAGGCCCTCCTTGGCCGGCGGCGGTGCGTACTTGTGGATCCGGACGCCGTCGAGCTCCTGGAACGACGGGTCACCCGGACCCTTCGGGCAGATCACCGAGACCCGGTAGCCGGCCGCGACGAGCGCCTGGCACTCGTTCCACACCCGCCGGTCGAGGGGGACGGGCAGGTTCTGGACGATGATCCCGATGTGCTCGTGGCCAGGGCGGGCGGGGAGGGCAGCAGGGAAGGCCATGTCAGGAGACCTCGGTGGTGAGGGAGTCGACCGCGAGGGCCGGCGCGTCGTGGGTGGTGGGGCGGCGGCGGCGATCCGGGCGGGCGACCAGGGCGGTCAGCTCCCGCACGGTGTCGGTGAGCACGGTCTTGACCGTGGCGAGCAGCAGCACCAGGTCGAGGGTGAGCGTCCAGTTCTGGACATAGAACAGATCGAGGCGGCGATAGGCGGCGAAGGACGGGTTGTGCCGGGCCTCGACCTGCCACAGGCCGGTGACCCCCGGCAGGACCTGGTGACGTTGCAGCAGCTCCTCGTCGAACTCGGCGACCTCATCGGGGAGCGCAGGGCGGGGGCCCACGAGGCTGAGGTGCCCGGCCAGCACGTCGAGGAGCTGGGGCAGCTCGTCGATGCTGGTCGCCCGCAGGACGCGACCCACGCGGGTGACGCGGGGGTCGTGGCTGACCTTGAACAACGGCCCGGATCGTTCGTTCTGCGCCTCGAGCTCGGCGAGGCGCCGTTCGGCGTCGACGGCCATGGTGCGGAACTTGTGGAGCGCGAACGTGGTGCCCCGGTACCCGACGCGCACCTGCCGGAAGAACACGGGGCCTCCATCGCCGAGCTTGATGGCGATCGCGGCCGCGGCGAGCAACGGGGCCGCGAGGACCAGCACGACCGTGGCGAGGACGATGTCGAGCGCCCGCTTCACCCAGCGCTTGCCCGACGCGGCCCCCGCCCGTTCGAGGTAGAAGAAGGGTTCGTTGGCCATGGGCGCGGCGCGCAGCCGGCGGGTATCGACGCTCCACAGGCCGGGCCAGAGCTGCACGTGGGTGCCGGTCACCTGCAACGTGCGCACGAGGTGGTGGAACGCGGAGCCCGAGGCGATGCTCGGGCTGACCACGACGCTGTCCACGCCGGCGAGGGCGACCGCCACCGTGGTGCGCTCCACCGGACCCAACCACGGCAC
>JBBQHT010000271.1:0-6240 GCA_038324235.1 Acidimicrobiales bacterium | reverse complement strand
TCTTGGCCACCCGGGCCCGCTTCGCGGTCTGGCCGCGCATCGAGTCGGCGAGCGTGGACAGGCGCAGGATCTCGGCTTCCTGGCGGTGCGCGAGCTTGGCGACCCGCTCCTCGTCCCGCTCTCGGGAGATGAGGTACTTGGAGTAGGTGCCCTTGTACTCGACGATCGTGCCGGCAGCTTCTTCCTCCTCGCGGTCGAGGTGGATCACGCGAGTGATGGCCTCGTCGAGCAGATCCAGGTCGTGGCTGATCACGAGGAGGGCGCCGCGATACGCGCGCAGGAACTTGAGGAGCCAATCGCGGGCATCGGCGTCGAGGTGGTTCGTGGGCTCGTCGAGCAGGAGCAGGTCGCTGCCGCCGAAGAGGATGCGGGCCAGTTCGAGGCGGCGACGCTCGCCGCCGGAGAGGGCGCCGACGGTGAAGTCGAGGCGGTCGGCGCGTTGCCCGAGCCCGGCGACGAGCTTGCGGACCTCGGACTCCGCGGCGTAGCCGCCGTCCATCTCGAACTGCTCCTGGGCCTTCGAGAAGCGCTCGATGTTCTTGTCCGACGGGTCCTCTTCGAGCACCAGGCGGAGCTTCTCGAGGCGGATCGCCGCTTCGTCGAGCCCGCGGCCCGACAGCACGTGGGCCAGGCAGTTGGTGTCGTCGGGGACGTTGTCCGAGCGGGGGTCCTGGGAGAGGTAACCGGTCATGCCCTCGCGCCGCACCGAGCCCGACTTGGGAGGCACCGCGCCGCCGAGGACCTTGAACAGCGTGGTCTTGCCGGCGCCGTTGCGGCCCACCAGGCCGACCTTGTCACCGGCGCGCACCTGGAAGGACACGCCATCGACGATGGTCTTCCCGCCGATCTCGACGCCGAGGTTGTGCACGGTCAACACAGCACCAGTCTGGCAGCCCCCGGCGGCCGTTCCTCATTTGGTCCCGTTCCAGCCCTTTCGACCGCTTCTCGCCGCCCGCTTCGAACGGCCGGACGGGTGGCCGGAGCGGTCGGACGGGTGGCCGGACGGACGGGTGGCCGGGTGGCCGGGTGGCCGGGTGGCCGGGTGGCCGGGTGGCCGGCAACGTTGATCTCGGATGCGGACTGGCCCGGCAGCAGCGATCAAAGAACGGGTGGCGGCGGGGCGACGTGGCACGCGGGGCGCCACCTGATCCGGCCACCAACGTTGATCCCGATTCCGGATCGGGGCGGCGCGGGCGATCAAAGAACGGGCGGCCGCGGGGCGCCACCTGATCCGGCCACCAACGTTGATCTCGATTCCGGATTGCGGCGGCGCGGGCGATCAAACAAGTTGGCGCCCTCGGCCGCCACCCCGGGTCAGATGCGGCAGACGGCGACCGGCGGATCGTATGGCGCGATCGACTTCTGGGCGATCTGCACCTCGTGGCTGCCGAACTCGTGCCCCAGGAACTCCGCCGCGACGCCCGCCTTGATCGTGAGCGACACCGGCTCGGCCCGACAGGGCGTGAAGTTGGTGGCGCCCGAGACCGTGGGGGCGAAGATGTAGTCCGCCTCGAGGTACGCGCTGGCGCGGGCCAGCGCGATGCCGACACCGAGGGAGACCTTGGGGAACTGGATCGTGACGATCATCGACGTGGCCGTGATCGACGTGCCTTCGACCGCCGCGAGCGGATCCTCCCAGTCCTGGTTGAACGCGCCTGTCGCGGTGAGCGAGCCGTTGTTGACGCCCATGCCGCCATGGCCGTCGAAGTGCGCATCGAAGCTGCCGCTCACACTGGCATCACGGGAAGTGAACATGAGCTCGACCTTGGCCTCGGCGTCGATGCCGACGGTGAACGGGATGCCGTAGACCGGGAACGGGATCTGCACCGACATCGGCACCTGGAGCGCGGTGATCGGGATGCGGGTGGCCTGTGGTCCGGCGGCCGCGCTGCCGGTGATCGTGGCCCGGCCCGCCAGGTTCGGCGCGTCGAGGCGGAACTGGCGGACGGTGGCGGCCGAGATCTCCATGTCGCCGCCGAAGCCGATGCCCGACACCTGGGCGCTCACGTTGATGTCGATCCGGAAGCCGTGCTGGTCGGTCGTGAGGTGGAGCGTGAAGTTGATCGACTCACCCGACACCGTGGCGTTGAACTCGTAGTGGTACCCGCCGAGGTCGCCCTCGCGCGAGACGTTGCCGCCACCGGCCTGGGCCAACTCCAGATCCACGAACGCCGCAGCGTGTTCCCCCTCCCCCGCGCCGGCGCCGTGGAAGAGGCGTTGGAGCTCGGGACCCGAGAGCGGACTTGCCGCATCAGCGTGGGACTGCCCAAACGGGCTCGCCGCCGAGTCCTGCCGGATCACCGAGTCGTTCATGGGACCGGCACTGGCCCCCGGCGCGCCCATGGCCCCTTCCTGGGTCACCAGATCGGGGGTCGGTGCGAAGACGCGCAGCGTGGCCTTGGAGAGATCGGCCTTCGTGTCGTCGAAGTGGATGGTGCCATCCTTGATCAGATCGGTGATGGCCGCCGGCTTGGCGGTGACGACGAGCTGGTCGCCGTTGCGCTCGACCGAGTCGACCTTCACGGCCGTGACGCCGGTGAGGATCATGGCCTTGCCGGGCTGGATCTGATCGGCCCCTGCGGCGCCCGGGTCGAGCACGATGCGGGTGCCGTCCGGGCTGAGCTCCTTGACGGCGTTGCCGTTGTCGCTGCGCACGACGACCGCATCGTCGGCGAGCGTGATATCCGATGACGGCGGCTCGTCGACTCCAATGGGGATGGCGTTGTCGGGGAGCCGGCCGCGGAAGCGCTGCACGACGACGACCGCCGCGACGAGCACGAAGACGACCACGATCACCGAGCCGACGATGACGAGCGGCTTGACCAGGTTGCGCTTGGGCTTGGCCTTACCGGCCGCGGGCGGGGCGGGCGGCGGAGCTGCCGGGGAACCGCCGGCGGTCGTGCCGGCCGCAGCGTCGACGACAGGTGCGGTCGCAGCCGAGGGTGAGCTCGGGATCGAGGTGGGCGCCGGCGTGGGGGCGACGTCGGCGGGCGCTTGCGGCGGATACCACTGACCATCAGACGCCAGCCACCAGCCCGGCCCAGGCGCAGCCGGATCCGACGAAACCGGCTCGGGCGGAATCGCATCGGGCGCAACCAGATCAGGCGCAACCAGATCAGGCGCAACCGCATCGGGCATCGGCGTCGGCGTCGATGTGGTTCCCGACGAGACGGGCGACTCCGGCGGTGCGGTGACCGCCGGCGGCGCCGCGTCGGTCGGCGGGACGGCATCGGGGGTCGCCGCCGGCGGGTACCACCTGCCGTCCGATGCAAGCCACCAGCCGTCACCCTGCGATTGATCGCTCACGAACGTTGCCCTCCCAAGTCCACCAGCAGCCGAGAGTGTACGGGTCACTCCCTGCGCCAGGACCGACCATGTCAGGTCGACGATGCCCTTCCGGACGCCGGGCGGCCAGATGCGTTACACCCACGGGGGTCCGACCGCCGGCCTGGCGAGACGCCAACAAGGCGCGCGCCGATTCGGTGTGCCCGTGCTCCCCCTGGCGCCCTACGATCACCCGGAGGTTCGTGCGAACCCCACCCCGCCCGTGTAGCTCAGTTGGCCAGAGCAGCTGTCTTGTAAACAGCAGGTCGTCGGTTCGAATCCGACCCCGGGCTCCACTGTGACCAGCACATACGCGATTTCCGGTCGCGCGGCGGTGTTATGTCGCGGTTGACAGCGTCGTTCTGGGACAGGCCGACTCCTTGTCGAGACCGCAGCGCGTTGCGTTTGATCTCAACACCCCCAAATGGATGTCGGTGGCCGCTGGCGCTGCCTGCTGGCAACCAGCGGCCGCTCTCGGCGGTCGCCACGCCGTGTTGGCTAGGGTCGCGGTGTCGCAGTTCCTGCAGAATGACGCCATGTCCGTACTGCGACCTCCCCATCCGGCGACCCCGCCCCGTAGTACAGCTCCGCGAGGGTCTCGCTCGCGTTGAGGTGGCGCCGGTACTGCGCTTGCAGCGACGCCCACGGCGCGGCGGCGGGCCAGCACGCGACCGGTGGGCAACGAGCGCCCGGCTAGCCGATTGGGCTACCCGGCGGTAGGGGGACGAACTGCGGGCTGACGTGGAGGCAGGTCTCGGCGACCCAGTTGAGGACGTACGTGATCTCCAGGCCGAGGTGACTTAGTCGGTTGGCGTTCTGGGCCGAGGCTGAGGGCGTCGGTTGTTGATCAGAGCTGACGATGGGCTTCAAGCCCGCCAGGAGCGCCTGGAAGTGCGGGGCGGCGGGTACGCCGTCCACCAGCGACGTGGGCGGGACCAATGGCGTGGCCACCGTGAGCGCGTCGACCACGCTCGGAGTCGTCCAGGCGTGGCGTGGAAAGACGTGCCCGGCGCGAATCTCGACGATGGGCGTGAGCTGAGCACAGGCGAGGCCCGTGTCGACCGACGACGCAGTGGTGGGTGGTGCGGTGCTGGGAGCGGTGGAGCTCGCCTGCGCCGAGGACGTTGTCGGACCAGTCGTTGTCGTGCCGGCAACGGACGACGGGGCTGGCGATCCGGGCGGCCCCGCAGCCCGCAGGTCGGTGGCCTGGCCGGTCGCGCAGGCGGCGAGAGTCGCCGTCGCCAGGGCACCGAGCACCACCTTTGCGATCACCCGCTGCCACATGTTCGAGAGGGTAACCGCGTCGGACCGGATCGAAGCGAGTGGCCGAGCCGTAGGAATCCCACCTTCAAGGCACGCTCGTTGAGCCGCACGGCCAGAGCGCCGAGTCCCCCCGAGTCCGGGCAGGCTTCGGAAACATCTATGACCGGCAACGGATCGAGCGCTTTCCCCGATCTCGGCCTCATGGGGAGAGACCGGTTCGTGGGCCGAGAATCAGGTCATACGGCTCAGACGCGGTAGCGGGGTGGCGCGCTAGACCGGATGGATGGATGATCCGTGGCCCGCTGTCGTCGCCGAGTTCCTGACGACCGGCCCCATCGGGCTGCTCACGGTCAGCGAGGACGGCCGAATCGCCCATGCCAACGAGGTCGCGTGCGAGATCCTCGGCCGCGATGTGAACGGTCTCATCCTCTACGACCTCATCCATCCTGACGACCTCGCGCGGTTCGTGGCCGGGACGATGGCGAGGGGCGGAGAAACCAGCGGGCGCCGCGGTCGCGGTTCGGTGTGGCGCATGTTGCTGCCCGATGCCAGCATCATCGAGATCTTGGCCCACATGGCGATGGTGACGGTCGCTGGCGTGCGGTATGGCCAGATCGGGTTCCTTCCCGCTCCCCCGCGACTCGCCGTGCTGAAGTCGTTGGAGGATGTGGCGGCCGCGAGGCCGTTGTCGACGATCTTCACCACCTTGATGGATGGCATCGCCACCGCCGAGAACAGTGTTGCGATCAACTGGGTCGACCTCGATGGGCGCACCCATCTGTTCGGCAACCTCACGCCGATCCTCGGCGGGGTCGGTGGGCAGGGCGAGCGCGACACCGATCGGTCCACACCCTGGTTCCAGGCCGCGACGCACGGGACCGTCGCCCGCATCGAAGACCTCGACGGTCTCCGGGCCGACGTCGCGGACGCCGCTCGCGCGGCCGGCCATCGGGCCTGCTGCGTCTCGCCGATCCGTGACCCGGCGACCGGGCAACAGCTGCTCTACGTGAACTGGGTGAAGCACCCGTCGCACCTCGACTACGTCCAGCAGACGTTCGCCGATGTGCTCCACGACGTGGTGCAGGTCGCCCTCGACCGCGCCGAGGACTCTCGTCAGTTGCACCACGCCGCGCACCACGACCAGCTGACGGGGCTGGCGAACCGACGAGCGTTCTTCGACGGGCTGACCGCAGCACTCGCGGCCGGACCGCTCAGCGTGCTCTACCTCGACCTCGATGGCTTCAAGCCGGTCAACGAGCGGTTCGGGCACGCCGCCGGCGATGCGGTGCTCGTCGCGGTCGCCGATCGCCTACGCGTTTGCATGCCGGCGGAGGCGCTGCTGGCCCGGCTCGGCGGCGATGAGTTCGTGATCGTGGTGCCCCGCGATGACGGGACCGTCGCGCAAGCCTTGGCCGAGCGACTCGTGCACGAGGCGCGACAGCCCATCGTTCTCGAGGCGCACGGCGACATCTCCGTCGGGGTGAGCGTCGGCTTCTCGGTGACCGACGGGTCGACGCCGACCGCACCCGAGGCGCTCATCCTGGCCGCCGACGAGGCCCTGTGATCCGCCAAGGGCGCCGGCAAGGGCACCTGGATGCGCAGCTGACTGGGGCGCGAGGTCAAGCCAACCGGCGACCACCGACAAGCGACAAG
>JBBQHT010000270.1:0-6273 GCA_038324235.1 Acidimicrobiales bacterium | reverse complement strand
GTCGTTCGCCACAAGTTGATCCGCCTTCCCGATCGGGAGGCCGCCAAGCGTGGTCTCGTCGGGGCGGCCCCCGCGGCCGGCTGAGCCCCGCCGCGCGAACCAAGGAGCATCCAACATGGCAAACGACAACAACGTCTCCGTGGTCGGCAACTGCACCCGGGATCCCGAGTTGCGGTTCACGCCGTCAGGACAGGCGGTGGCCACGTTCGGTCTCGCCGTCAACCGGCGGTGGCAGAACCGGCAGACCAACGAGTGGGAAGAGGCCACCTCGTTCTTCGATGTGACGGCGTGGCAGCAGCTCGCCGAGAACGTCGCGGAATCGATCCAGAAGGGCATGCGGATCGTGGTCACCGGCCGGCTCGACCAGCGGTCTTGGGAGACCCAGGACGGCGACAAGCGCAGCAAGGTGGAGATCGTCGCCGATGAGGTGGCGCCGAGCCTCAAGTGGGCGACCGCAGAGATCACCAAGAACGAACGCCGCGGCGGCGATTTCGCCGGCGGTGGCGGTGGCGGCGGTGGCGGCTCGACCCGTCCCGTGGCCAACGAAGCCCCCGGCGGATACGACCAAGATGAGGAGCCCTTCTGATGGCGAAGGCAGCAGTCAAGCGAGGCAAGAACAAGGACAACGCTCGGCGTTCCAAGAAGAAGATCAGCATCCTCACCCAGGAGCGCGTCGAGTACGTCGATTACAAGGACACGAACCTGCTCCGCCGGTTCATGTCCGACCGTGCCAAGATCCGGGCCCGTCGCGTGACGGGCAACGACTCCCAGCAGCAGAAGGAGATCGCTCGCGCCATCAAGAACGCGCGAGAGATGGCGCTGCTGCCCTACGCCAACCGGGTCACCACCCAGCGCGGCGGCGGGCGGGGTCGCGATCGCGATGGCGATGGTGAAGGCCGCCGTGAGCGTCCGCCGCGCCGTGACGACGCCGAGAGCGAGCTCACCGAGCTCGTGCTCCCGGACGCCACCGTCGTGGACACCCCCGCCGCCGGGGAGGGTGACGAATGAAGCTCCTGCTCCGTTCTGATGTCAGTGGCGTCGGCAAGAAGGGTGACATCGTCGATGTCGCCGACGGCTACGCCCGCAACTACCTCATCCCCAAGGGCTTCGGCCTCAAGGCGTCCGACGGTGTCGAGCGCCAGGCCGCGCAGATGCGTCGGTCGCGCGCCGTCAAGGACGCGTCGGACCGCGCGGGGGCCGAGGAGATCGCCAAGCGGCTCGTGCCGACGGTGATCACCATCAAGGCCCGCTCGGGCTCGGAGGGCAAGCTGTTCGGTTCGGTGACGACGCACGACGTCGCCGACGCCGTCGCCGCCCAGACCGGGGTCGAGCTCGATCGTCGTCTGCTCGTGATCGACGAGCCGATCAAGACGGTCGGCACCCACGCGGTGCACGCCAAGCTGCACAGCGACGTCGAGTTCCAGATCACGCTCGAGGTCTCCGGCAGCTGAACCGCCGGATCACCAGTGGGTGATCACGTGATGTGCCCGACGGGCGCCGGCCGACACGGCCGGCGCCCGTCGCGCGTCCCGTCCCGCGTGCGCTCCCGGCCCTCACGCCGCCCCCGAAATTGCGTCCGTTCGTCGGATCAACGGCGACGGGCCGTCCCAAGTTCGGATCGATGGTGGCGTCGTTCAGGGGCTGGCGGTGACCGACTTCAGGAACCCGTTCGGCGCGTACCGCACGGTGAAGCCCTGGCTGCCACCAGCCGGGCTGAACGTCGTGGTGGCCGGGTAGCCGACGGCCCCGAACCCGACATCACCCCACGCGTGGCCGTACATCGTGAAGTCGCCACCCGGCTGCACGACCGGCCCGAAGGCCACGACCCCGTCCCCGGCAGTGGTGGTCACGGGGCGGATCACGCGAGTCCAGGCCACCGCGCCGTCGCTCGTCCCCAGCCTCGAGATGTACCAGTTGGACGCCGCCGCGGAGTAGGCGGTCACACTGCCGAAGGCGGCCGTGCCCGTCCAGGGGCCCTCGACGAACACGGCGCCCCCACTGACCGCCAGGCCGTACGCGTTTGTGATCTTGGGGCCGGCGGCGAGCGCGACCGCCCACCGCAGGGTGCCGTTGGCGGCGAAGCTCACGGCGAAGCCATCCGTGAGGAGGCCGCTCGTGAGCGCCACCGGGGTCGGCGACGCGGCGAAGGTCGCGGTCTGCCCGAACCCGCCCACCTCGTAGATGTTCCCGAACGCATCGAGGGCCACGGCGTAGGGCTGGTCGTTGCCCGCCCCCCCATCCGAACGAGCGAACACGATGTGCCCGTCGGCCCCGCCGAACTCGACGGTGTAGGTGTCGAAGCCGCCGAACGCCGGCAGCACGCGGTCGCCGTAGGGGGTGCTGATGCGCGCCGGCCCGTTGGCGGGGCCGGTCACCACGGCCATGCCCCCAGGTGTCACCGCCATGTAGGCCCAATCCGAGACGAACCCCTTGACGATGCGGTGCACCCAACGCAGCGCGCCGCCCGGGGTGTACGACGCGACGAACGCGCTCTTGTTGGTCGCCGTGAGCGTGTCGTGCGGGCCGGGCCCGAACGCCACGGTGCCGGTGAAGAACCCCAGGTCGTAGCGGTTGCCCGCCGCGTCGTGCTCGGTCTGTCGCGGTGGGGGCTCGCTCACCGTGGCCGCGGACGAGGTGGGTGCGACGGTGGCCGCGGCGGCTGGCGCGACGAGGGCGACGAGCAGCGCCACGGCCATCAGCGCCAGCGCGGCCGTGCGCCGCGCCGCGCGCTGACGTGTCGTTCGTGGCTGACGCGTCCGGTGATCACCCAGCACCTGCACCATGGCTTCCCCCCGTTCGCCTGTCTGGATCGTGGGGATCCGACGGCTCGCCCACGATACCTCGTGATCGCAGGTGGGGTGCTGGCGAGCATCCGCGCCTCTACAGGCGCGGGCGGGCACCATGGCGGATCGCTCCTTGCGGGAGGCTGCCATGGCGACGAGGTCCGCAGGCCGGTCGGCCGCCGCGCCGACTCGGGCCCCTTCCCGCTCTGGTGGGCGGGCCCCGCACCTTCGACGTCACCCGGTTTCGGGAGGCGCGCAGGCCCCGCTCGACTCGAGCGTGTCACTGGGCCCGGGTACAACAAGACCAAGGCTCGCAGTACCCACAGACACAGGAGCGCTGTCCACACCCTGTCCCCAGCCGGACCGCCGAAATACCCAGGGTTGTGACCCTTCCAATCCCCAGGCCCGATCCGCCAGAGTGAGGACGCCATGATCACCCCCCGCTGCCCCCATCCCCTCGACGCGCGGCCGGGTGGGCGATGAGCTACGACGACGACGGATACGAGACGATGCCGGCGCGCCCGTCCAAGGGCAACGGCGGCGGCGGGGCCGGCCGGGTGCCGCCGAACAACCTCCAGGCCGAGGAGTCGCTCCTCGGGGCCATGCTCCTGTCGAAGGATGCCATTGCCGTGGCCTCCGAGCGCCTGCGCGCCGACGACTTCTACAAGCCCGCCCACGGCCACATCTACGATGCGATCACGTCGCTCAACGGTGCGGGCGAACCCGCCGATCCCGTCACGGTGGCCGACGAGCTGCGGCGCGCGGGCCTGCTCGACGCCATCGGCGGGCCGGCGATCCTCGTCAGCCTCCAGGCCAGCACCCCGGCCACGTCCAACGCCGGCCGCTACGCCAAGATCATCGAGGAGCACTCGTTGCTGCGCCGGCTCATCGGCGTGGCCGGCGAGATCGCCGAGATCGGCTACGACCTGCCCGACGATGTCGCCAAGGCGGTCGACACCGCCGAGTCCATGGTCTTCGAGGTCGCCCAGCGCCGGGTCACCGACTCGATGGCGCCCATCCACGATCTGCTCGATCTCAACCTCGACCGGCTCGAGCAGCTCTACGAGCGGGGTCAGTCCATCACGGGGGTGCCCACCGGGTTCCTCGATCTGGACGAGCTCACGTCCGGCCTGCAGCCCAACGCGCTGTACGTGCTGGGCGCGCGCCCCTCGGCCGGCAAGACCGCGCTCGGGTTGAACATCGCGAGCCACGCCGCGCTGGAGCTGCAGCGGCCCGTGCTCATCTTCTCGCTCGAGATGGGCCAGATCGAGCTCACCCAGCGCATGCTCTGCAGCGAGGCGCGGGTCGATTCCAAGCGTGTCCGCAACGGCAACCTGACCGAAGCGGACTGGGGCAAGATCGCGCACGCCACCGGCCGGCTGGCCGACGCGCCCATCTGGATCGACGACAACCCGAACCTGACCATCATGGAGATCCGCTCGAAGGCCCGGCGGCTCAAGAGCCGGGTCGGCGACCTCGGCCTGATCGTGGTCGACTACCTCCAGCTCATGACGGGTCGAGCGGGCTCGGAGAGCCGCCAGGTCGAGGTGTCCGAGATCAGCCGTGGGCTCAAGATCCTGGCCCGCGAGCTCGAGTGCCCGGTCATGGCGTTGTCGCAGCTGTCCCGTGGGCTCGAGATGCGGGCGGACAAGCGGCCGATGCTGGCGGACCTGCGCGAGTCGGGCTGCCTCACCGCCGACACGCGCATCACCCGGGCTGACACCGGCGAGCAGGTCACCATGGGCGAGCTGTTGCGCCAAGGCGCCCGCGATGTCCCGATCTGGACCCTCGACGAGCGGCTGCGCCTCGTGCGCGGGCACCTGAGCCACGTGTTCCCGAGCGGCGTGAAGACGGTCTACGAGCTGCGCCTCGCGTCGGGCCGGGTCGTGAAGGCCAGCGCCAACCACCCCTTCCTCGCGCTTGAGGGGTGGTTCCCGCTCGAGAAGCTCGATGTGGGCGATCACATCGCCGTGCCCCGAGCCGGTCGCTGGCCGGGCAGTGTCGGCACCGATGCCGACGCCGACGCCGGCGACACCGTCCCGCGCGACATCTGGACCTACGTGCGCAAGATCCTCCCCAACCACCAGCTCACGGTGCACGATCTCGAGCAGCGCCTCGGCATCGACGACTTCGTCGAGAACTTCTACGCCAACGAGCTCACCCGTCCGCAGCTCCGCCAGCTCGCCGCCGTCGTGCCTGATCGGTTGCTGCACGATCTCGCCGCGGCCGACGTGCGCTGGGACACCATCGTCGGCATCACCGAGCTCGGCGACGAGCCCGTCTTCGACGCAACGGTGCCCGGTACGCACAACTTCGTGGCCGAAGGCATCGTCGTGCACAACTCGATCGAGCAGGACGCCGACGTCGTGATGTTCATCTACCGCGACGAGGTCTACAACACCGATTCGCCCGATCGCGGCACGGCGGAGATCATCATCGCGAAGCACCGCAACGGCCCCACCGGCATGGTGCGCCTGGCGTTCCTCGATCACTACACCAAGTTCGCCAACATGGCTCGCGGCGTCTGAACCGTTCCCCACCAGACACCTCGCTCCGCCCCCGAGAGATCTAGTGCCGCATCAGCAAACGTTGGCGTGGGTGCGTCGGCCACACCCCTCCCAACGTTCACTGATACGGCACTAGCAGACCGGCCCGGCGGCGATGGCGGTCACCGTCGAGCCGGTGGCGTCGGGCGCGCCGCTGAGGCCGCCGTGACGCGCCGGAGCGACGGTCGCCCACACCCAGCCGGCGGGCGTCGAGGTGATCGTGAGCTGCGGGCCGTAGGCGCCCCGCAACTCGGCGACGGTGCTCGCCAGCCCGATGTTCTCCGGTGTCCGAAAGAGGTGGGCGCTGCGCTCCGTGGCGGTCGACTGGTGATAGTCGTAGCCGATGAACCGGCCGTCCACGAAGCGCACCTCGAGCTCGGGCCAGACCTCGGTCTGCACGGCGATGTCTCCGCAGGTCCGCGAGCTCGCGGTGCGACTGGAGCGGAAGACGTCGGTGAGGGTCAACACGCTGGGGTCCTGGGGCGAGCCGAAGTCGATGCTGCCGAGCCCGTCGGCTCGCAGGATCTTCAACGTGTCGGCAGGCGGGACGGGCTGACGGCTCGCGGTCGGGGTGGTGGGGCCGACGGTCGCGCTCACGGCCGGGCCGGAACCCGCCGGGCTCCGCGGTTCCGTCGAGGTGACGGCGTGCGGTGGACCCGGCGGTGTCGCGGTCGGCGCCGTCGAACAGCCCGCGCCGGCTATCGCGAACGCGGTCGCGACGCTGGCCGTGAGGACGGCGAGGGCGGATCGGCGCGACAGGACCACGGCCGCCGAGCGTAGGAGATCGCGTCGTGGCGGAGGTGTCGCGCCGGCCCTGAACGCGCGTCGACCAAAACGCAGACCACCGGCCCTGGTTGGGAGGGCCGGCGGTCCGTGGTGTGGTTCTCCGAGTGGTGAGCTCGGAGGGTGTGGTGGTGATTTGAAATATAGCAAACGAGAACACG
>JBBQHT010000269.1:0-6275 GCA_038324235.1 Acidimicrobiales bacterium | reverse complement strand
CGGCATCATGAGGAGCCTGGCCAACGAGCTCGCCTCCCGGCACATCCGGGTGAATTCGCTCCACCCCACGGGCGTCGACACCCCGATGCTGAACGGGATGACCGGGCTGACCGAGCGCATCGAGGCGAGCCCCGACGTCGGCTCGCTCTTCCTCAATTCGCTCCCGATCGACCTGGTCCGGGCCGAGGACGTCTCCCACGCCGTCCTGTTCCTGGCCTCCGACGAGGCCCGCTACGTGACCGGCCTGACCATGACCGTCGACGCCGGGGCCTCGGCCCGGTGAGCGCGTCGGGTCACGGGTCGGCGCGGTGAGCGCCTCGGGGCGGTACCGGCACCTCTTCACCCCGCTGCGCCTCGGGCCGGTCACGGTGTCCAACCGGATCGTGTTCTCGGCGCACCTGACCAACTACGCCCGTGACGGGATGCCCACCGAGCAGCACGCCGCCTACTACGCGGCGCGGGCGGCTGGCGGCGCCGGGTTGATCATCACGGAGGAGCACTCGGTCCACCCCACCGACTGGCCCTACGAGAAGATGATCCACGCGTTCCACCCCGAGGTGGTGCCGGGCTACCGCCGGATCACCGACGCCGTCCACGCCCACGGCACGCCGATCTTCGCCCAGATCAACCACAACGGCGGCCAGGCCAGCTCGATGTACACGCGCCTACCCGTGTGGGCGCCCTCGCCGGTGGCCGATCCGTTGTTCCGCGAGGTCCCCAAGGCCGTCGATCACCTCGAGATCGCCGAGATCGCGGCGGGCTACGCCGAGGTCGCGGCGCGGTGCAAGGAAGGTGGCTTCGACGGCATCGAGCTGCAGTGCTCGCACAGCTCGATCGTGCGCGGCTTCCTGTCACGAGCCACCAACAAGCGGACCGATCAGTACGGCGGCAGCCTCGAGAACCGGGCGCGCATCCTGCACGAGATCGTCGCCGCGGTGCGCGAGGCGATCGGCCGCGACCTCGCGCTCGGCGTGCGCCTGTGCGGGGACGAGCTGATCGAGGACGGCATCACGATCGACGAGACCGTCGAGGTCGCGAAGGCCGTCGAGGCCCGCGGGCAGGTCGACTACATCAACACGTCGATCGGCGTCGCCACCGCGTCGCTGTTCATGATCGAGGCGTCGATGCACATCCCGCCCGAGTACGCGATGTTCATCCCCTCCGCGCTGCGCAAGGCGGTCGACCTGCCGGTGGTCGGCGTCGGTCGGTTCAAGGACCCGCTGCAGGCCGAGCGCGCGCTGGCTGAGGGCCACGCCGATCTGATCGGCATCGTCCGCGGCCAGATCGCAGATGCGGATTTCGTCGCCAAGGCCCGGTCGGGCCACCACCACGACACGCGCCTGTGCCTGTCGTGCAACCAGGAGTGCGTGGGCCGGATGGGCCTCAACCGCTGGCTCGGGTGCATCGAGAACCCCCGCACCGGCCGCGAGGCCACGATGCCCCTGCCCACGCGGCGGCCGGTCGCCAAGCGCGTCGTGGTGATAGGCGCCGGCCCCGCCGGCCTGCAGGCCGCGATCGCGGCGGCCCAGCACGGGCACTCGGTCACCGTGGTCGAGCGCGACACCGAAGCCGGCGGCCAGGTCCGATGGGCGGCCAGCGTGCCCAACCGCGCCGAGTTCGGCGACCTCGTGCGCAACCAGGTCAGCGAGTGCGAGCGCTACGGCGTGGCGGTGCACTACGGCGTCGACGCCAGCGCCGCGTCGGTGCTCGCCATGGATCCCGACGCGATCATCGTCGCCACGGGTTCACAGCCGAGCCGTCCCTGGTGGGCACCGCCGGTGCCGGGCGAGGGCGACCTGCCGGTCATCGACGTGACCGACGTGCTCACCGGTGCGTTCACCCCGACCGGACGCGTCGTCGTGATCGACGAGGTCGGGTTCCACCAGGCCACCAGCGTGGCCGAGCTGCTCGCCGATCGCGGGTGCGAGGTCGAGGTGCTGAGCCCGGGCATGGTCGTCGGCCAAGATCTCGGTATCACCCTCGACATCGAGAACTGGTGGCTGCGAGCCACCCGCAAGGGCATCGTGCAGACCACCGATTCGGTGATCGTCGGGCTGGAAGGGGGCGCCCTCACGGTGCTCCACCACCCCACGGGGCAGACCGCCCCCAAGACCGCCGACTGGGTCGTGCTCGCGATCCCGGCCCAACCCGCCGAGGCCCTGTACCGCGAGCTCAAGACCGCGGTCGCGACCTCGGCGATCGAGCTGCACCGCGTCGGTGACTGCGTGGCGCCGCGGCGGGCGCACGCCGCGGTCATCGACGGCAACCGCGTCGGGATGCTGCTGTGATCGCGCTCGTGCCGGTGCGCGCCGGCCAGCTCCCGGTCGGGGGCGACGAAGCCGTGGCCGAGGCGGGTGGCCGCGCCCTGCTCGTCGGTGAGGGCACCGCCGAGGCGGCGGACGCGCTCGAGGGCGTCGCCCACACCGTCCAGCTCTGGGAGCAGGCCACCTACGCCCCGGCCGCGTGGGCCGACACGCTCGCGGCGGTGCTCGCCGCCGAGGACATCGTCGTGCTTCCCGCCTCCCCTGACGGGCGCGACCTGGCTCCGCGCCTCGCGTTCGCCCTCGACCGGCCGCTGCTCGCGGGGGCCGTCGAGACCGGGCCTGGCCATGCGGCGCTCGCCCGCCAGGGGGGCCTGATCACCGAGACCGTGGTGGTCGACGGACCGTTCGTCGCGACGCTCCAGCCGGGCGTGCGCGGCGTCGAACCCTCGCCCGGTCTCGTGCCCGACATCACCACCATCGACCCGACGACCGGGGCGAACACGGAGGCGGGCGATCCGAACCTGCTCGAGGTGCTGCCTCCCGATCCGGCCACCATGGATCTCTCCGAGGCGCCGCGCATCGTCGGCGGCGGCGCCGGCCTGGGCAGCGCGGCGGCTGCGGCGCTCCTCGGCCAGGTCAGCGACGCGCTGGGCTGTTCGATCGGAGGCACGCGGGTGATCACCGACTGGGGCTGGCTGCCGTTCGAGCGCCAGATCGGCACCACCGGCGTCATCGTGCACCCCGAGCTCTACCTGGCCTTCGGCGTGAGCGGGGCGGTGCAGCACGTGTCGGGCCTGGGCGATCCCGCGCACATCATCGCCGTCAACCTCGACGCCAGCTGCCCGATGATGTCGATCGCGGATCTCGCCATCGTCACCGACGCGCCGACCCTGGTCGCGGCCCTCGCCGCCCGCCTCGGCGTCGCCACGACCGGCGCCACCACCGATGACCCCACCGACGGAGCCGACCACCATGACTGACGCGGCCACCCCGCCCGCCGGCGGCGACACCCGCGGCGGCCCGATCGTCGGGACGCCCGGCGGCACCGCCGTGATCGACCGACCGGTCACGCCGGACTTCGACGTGGTCATCGTCGGCGCCGGACCGGCGGGTGCCGCCGCGGCGCTCGTGCTGGCGCGCGCCGGCAAGAACGTGTGCGTGCTCGAGCGCGGCCCGTTCCCCGGCTCGAAGAACATGTACGGCGGCGTGATCTACGCCCGTGTGCTCGACGAGCTCATCCCGCGCTGGTGGGAGCACGCCCCGGTCCAGCGTTGGGTCACGCGCCGCGGCACCATGATCCTCACCGAGCACCAGTCGCTCACGGTCGACTACCGCACCACGGCGTGGGGCGAGGCGCCCTACAACGGCGCCACGGCGATGCGACCCGACTTCGATGCGTGGCTCGCCGCGCAGGCCGAAGCCGCCGGCGCGGTCATCGTGTGCTCGACCACCGCCACCGGCCTGCTGCGCGACCGCGCCGGGCACATCTGTGGCGTGCGCACGGATCGCCCCGACGGCGATCTCACCGCCTCGCTCGTGATCGCGTGCGACGGCGTCAACTCGTTCCTCGCCAAGGAAGCGGGTCTGTACCCGAAGGAGAACGCGGTCGCCGAGAACTTCACGCTCGGCGCCAAGGAGGTGCTGGCGCTGCCGCGCGAGGAGATCGAGAAGCGCTTCGGCCTGCGCGGCCACGAGGGTGCCGACTTCGAGATCGTCGGCTGTACCCAGGGCATCGCGGGCGGCGGCTTCGTGTACACCAACCTCGACAGCGTCGCGGTGGGCGTCGTGCTGAACGTGGCCGAGCTGTCGGCGGCCAAGATCCGCCCCGAGGAGCTCATCGCCGGCCTCAAGCGCCACCCCTCGATCGCGCCGTTCATCGAGGGAGCCGAGCTCAAGGAGTACTCGGCGCACCTCATCCCCGAAGCCGGCCTGTCGATGATGCCCGAGCTCGCGGGCGACGGGCTGTTGGTGTCGGGCGATGCCGCCGCCATGTGCCTGGCGGCGGGCATCTGGCTCGAAGGTGTCAACTTCGCGATCGGGTCGGGCCAGGCCGCGGCGGAGACCGCGATCGAGGCGCTGCGCGCGGGCGACACGTCGGCGATCGGACTCGCGGGGTACCGCCGTCGCCTCGAGGACAACTTCGTGCTCGCCGATCATCGCAAGCTGCGCCACGCGCCCGAGCTGTTGATGTCGCACCGCATCCAGCGCCAGTACCCGGAGATGATCTGCAACATCGTCGAGTCGATGTTCACGGTCACCAACCCGGAGCCGAAGAAGGGCCTCGCCAAGATCGTGATCCGCGAAGCCCGGCGCGCCGGCGTGAAGCTGCGCGACCTCGCCAAGGACGGCTGGACCTCGGCTCGGACCTTCGGGTGAGACAGGAGCACACCATGGCCCAAGACGATCTGCCCATGACGCACGCGACAACTGATCCGGGTCCCGCTCCGGTGCTCGACCCGATCTGGGAGCCGGTCAGCTTCGAGAGCCGGATGGGCACGGTCGAGTTCCGCGTCGGCACCCGCGCCCACATCACCGTCGATGGCGACAAGTGCCACGGGTGCACGACCAAGGCCTGTGTCACCGCCTGTCCGGCCAACCTGTTCGTGCCGGTGAGCGACGGCGGCATCGTGTTCAACTACGAGCAGTGCTTCGAGTGCGGCACGTGCTACTTGGCCTGCAACACCGCGGGCGCCATCACCTGGACCTACCCCGATGGCGGCTACGGCGTCGTCTTCCACCGGAGCTGATCTACCCGTGACCACGACCGACTCCGCCGCTCCCTCGCCGATCTTCGGCGTCGCCCTCAAGTGGGTGCCGCTGCACGTCGAGGTCGATCCGCTGCTCGGCACCGTCGACGCCGATGCCCGCTTCTCGGGCTGCTCCGCGGCGGATCGCGCGGCCCTCGAATGGGCGCTCGTGCTGGCGGAGCAGTGCGGGGGCACGGTGATCGCGGCAACGGCAGGACCCGCGCCCGCGGACGAGCTCCTGCGAGACGCCCTCGCCTGCGGCGCGACCGACGCCATCCGCATCGATCTCGCCGCCGGGTCGCCGAGCGAGATCGCCGCCGCGGCGCTCGCCAGGGCGCTGGCGCGCGCCGACCTGATCTGCTGTGGGGACCACAGCCTGGACCGGGGCACCGGTTCGGTCCCGGCCTTTGTCGCCGCGAACCTCGGCTGGGCCCAGGCCCTGGGGCTCGTCCGCGTGGCGGTCGGCGCTGCGGCGCCAGATCCGAGCGCCCCCGTGACGGTCACCGCGACCCGTCGTCTCGATCACGGCCGCCGCGAGGTCCTGCGCGTGGCGGCGCCCGCGGTGCTGTCCTTCGAGGGCGGCACCGCCGAACTGCGCCGTGCTCCTCTGTCGGCGGTGCTCGCCGCCCGCCGGACCGACATCACCACGATCGGGTGGCCCGGCCACCCCGACTCGCCGGCGCGGGTCACCCGACGGGCGCCGTATCGCCCGCGCCCGCGGGCGCTCGCCGCGCCCGACCGCGAGCTGTCGCCGCGCGAGCGGATCCTCTCGCTCACCGGCGCACTCGGCGACCGCACCCCGCCCCAGACCATCGTCGCGGACACCGACGAGGCGGCCGACCTCATCCTCGAGCAGCTCCGCACCTGGGGCTACCTCGAATGACGAACCCCGGCCCGAGCGCCCGACCCTCGGCCCGAGATCTCGGCCCGACGACCTCGCCGGAGGTCGCCGTGTCACCGCGCACGCTGCTCGTGCCCCTCGGGTCCACCGAGCAGCACGGGCCGCACCTCCCGCTCGACACCGACACCCGCATCGCCACGGCGATCGCCCGGGCGGTGGCTGCTCGTCGCCCTGGGTTGCTCGTCGCGCCGGCCCTGGCCTACGGCGCGAGCGGCGAGCACGCGGGGTTCGCGGGCACCCTGTCGATCGGCCAGGCCGCGCTCGAACTGGTGGTCGTCGAGTTGGTCCGCTCCGCTGGAAGCGAGTTCGATCGCCTCGTGCTCGTCAACGGGCACGGCGGCAACGTCGAGGCGCTCGAGCGGG
>JBBQHT010000268.1:0-6334 GCA_038324235.1 Acidimicrobiales bacterium | reverse complement strand
GGGGAGAGCTCGAGGGGCTGCGCCGCGATGACCTCCGCGATGAGCGGGTCGTAGTCGTCGTCGAGGACGATCGACTCCTTGGTCGGGAAGTGCCGGTACACCGTCATGTGGGACACGCCGACGGCCTCCGCGATCTCCGTCACGGTCGTCGCGTCGAACCCGTTGGACGTGAACAACCGCAGCGCCTCGGCCTGGATCGCCGCGCGCATGGCCGCCTTCTTCCGGGCGCGGTCTCCGCCTTCGCTCCTCCCGACCATCTGCGACCCCCTGCTGTTAGTGACTAACACATTGTAGACGATACCGGAGGCAACGTGCCAGGACCACGCCACGCAGCCTCTGATGCTGACGGTAAGAATCTCCTCTAACCGTCAGTCCCGGGGGTCAGCTGATGGTACTGTCTGCGATCTTCGGCCGTTCCGGTGGGCATTCACAGATGGGGTGATCGATGTGCCACAGGGACATCAGATTCGGGTTGCGGGCGAGCGCGATGCAGCGGCGATTCGCCGATTGGCGATCGACAACGCCATGTTCGCCGCCGAGGACATGGGCGGGTTCGACGAGACGATGGCAGGGTTCTTTGCCGGGTTGCTCACCGATCACCGTTGGCTGGTCGCCACCAACGATCACGGCGAGGTCATCGCCGCGGGCTACTACGCCCCGGAGCCGTTTGCGGATCGTGTGTGGAACCTCTACTTCCTGGCGGTTGCACCCGAACGTCACCGGTCTGGGTCTGGCCGTGCGTTGATCGAGTTCGCCGAGCAGGAGCTCAGAGATCTCGGTCCAGAGCTCGCGCGGGTCCTGATCGTGGAGACGTCGAGCCTGGAGGCGTACGCGCCGGCCCGGTCGTTCTATGCCAAGCAGGGATTCGACGAAGAAGCTCGCATACGCGAGTTCTACGGCCCAGGGGACGACAAAGTCGTGTTCTGGAAGGCCTTGTTCCGGTGAGCGAGCGGCCAGGAAATGCCGATGTCGACCCCGAGCAGCTCCCGATCCTCGGCGAACCGTTCGCGGTCGAACTGGCGAACACCCTCTATGACCCACCCGGCGCCACGGTCGACTTCCTGGCCACTCCGGCGTGGATGGCTGCGTGGTTCGACCGTGCCGACACGGGATCGGTCGGACGAATGCCACGGCGCATCGATCACCGTCGTTCCGAGTCGATCCGATCGATCCGCGACGCGGTTCGCGCCGTGCTCACCGCCACCACCGCGCGTCGTCAGCCACCACTGGCCGCGATCGCGACGCTCAACCACGCCGCCGCCCAGGTGCCGTGGCGTGTCCGACTCGAATGGCCCCCCGAC
The DNA here is from genome assembly GCA_038324235.1 of Acidimicrobiales bacterium. Taxonomy (GTDB): domain Bacteria; phylum Actinomycetota; class Acidimicrobiia; order Acidimicrobiales; family Acidimicrobilacustridaceae; genus JBBQHT01. The sequence goes on along the minus strand of JBBQHT010000268.1, from coordinate 5,033 downwards.
ACCTCACCGGTGGCCACGACCACGGCGCTCGGCCGTGGACTCGATGCGCAGATCGCTTCGATCTCCGTCGAATGCATCAGCTTCATGGCGTCACCGTTGTTGCCTCTCGTTCGCCGTTGCGAAGGTCCGGACTGTCCGATGTTCTTCGTGCAGCAACACCACAAACGTCGCTTCTGCCATGACGGCTGCGCGCACCGAGCGCGCCAGGCCCGCTACTACCGCAACCGCCGCCAGGTACCACGCGCTGGAGCTAACCCTTGATACCGAGCAGTGTTCACGACCCGCGCTCATCTCCGCGCCACGCCGTGGGTTTGAGCTGCTGTACACCCGGGCCATCCTGGTCAAGCAGCCGATCGCGATAGGTGGAAGAACGTGATGTTGACCATGCGCACGGGTGTCCAGCCGCCCGGTGTCGAGCAGCTGATCGAGATCCTTCACGATGCAGAGGAGGGCGACGAGCGAACGCGTGCGGCCCTGACGAACAATGCGTTCCAGACCTACACCGGTTGGTTCGACGGTCACGTGGTCGGTGCTGCGGTCGTCGACTGGCGGCCGGGTGCGGACAGCGAGATCCTCTACATCGCCGTGGACGAGGACAAGCGAAGCGGTGGCTACGGTCGCCAGATCCTCGAGCACATCAAAGCGGAGCTTCCTCGGCATGGTCGACGTCTGATCGTCGGCACCGCCAACTCCTCCCTCGACAACATCGCGTTCTACCAACGCTGCGGGTTCAGGATGTACGCGGTGAAGCGCGACTACTTCGCCTACATCGATCCCGAGGTGCGGGAGCGAAACATCCCCCTCCGGGACATGATCGTGTTCTCCTACGAAACGACCGAGCACGAACCAGGTCGGCTTCGGGCGACCGAAGAGGTCGACGTCTCTGCTCTCGATGCCGTGAAGTTCCTGTTGATCCCCGGCAGCACGCGCTCGGCTTCTCGGAACAGCGCCGTACTGCGCGCGGCGCGGTCACTGGTGCCGAGATCGGTTCTCTTCGACGGCCTCTTGCAACTGCCGCAGTTCGACCCCGACGCAGATCCAGCTTCCAACGGTGCGGTGTCCGCCCTCCGCTCGATGGTGGCCGACGCTGACGTGGTGCTGTTCTGCACGCCTGAGTACGCCGGCTCGCTTCCCGGAAGCCTGAAGAACCTCATCGACTGGATGGTGGGCACCGGTGACCTCCACCAGAAGCCTGCGGCGTGGGTCAACGTCGCGGCACCAGGGCGGGGCACGGGTGCCAGTCACGACCTCGAGCGCGTGCTCGGGTACGTCGACGCCCGTGTCCTCGAGCCCGGAGGAATCGAGCTGACGCTCGACCAGGCATCGATCGGAGCCGACCACGACGTCGTGGACGAGGACTACCGCAACCGGTTGCGACGTCGGCTCGCGCAGCTGGCCCAGGCGGCTGCACGGCGGGAGTAGGCCCCGGCCGGGGTGGTCCTCGACACCACCCGGTTTCGAACAGATGGGTTCAGCAGATGCTGAGGGCGTGGTCCTGCGAGTCGAAGGCTTGCAGTCGGGGTTGGGTGCTGAAGCCGGTTCGGGTCGCGAGCACGACGAGGTTGTCCACCGGCGCCATCTCGTCGATCGTCCCGTCGGGCCGGCTGGCGCGGACGCGCGCGACGTCGGCCGTCGTGCGGGCGACGACGAACTGCTCGTCGATCGAGCCAGGTGGGATGCCGAGCCCGGAGGCGGTGACGATCCGGACCGAAGGCGGTGCTCCCGTCTCGGTGCCCGAGCGACACGGTCCCACGACCTCGACGGGTGTGAGGTCGTCCGGGAAGGCGATGCCGCCGCCGGATCGACCGTCGGGGAGCGTGAAGCGAACCAGCGCGCCTGGTGAGCGGCCGGTGCACTCGCCTTGACCGTCCCCGCACACTGCCTATCGGCGGAGCGCCACGCCGCATTACACGGTGGGGACCACCTTTGGTGGGCTACCCCGGGCGTTTCCGAGCCGAGAGGGCGACCGCGCGCAGGGATCGGTGACCGCGAGGCACGAGCAGCGACGCGCCTCGTCAGGCCGCGGTGCCGGACGTGGGTGCGGCGCTGGTGGTGGCGGCGTCGGTGGCGCCGTAGCGCGCCAGGATCTTGGCGCGCTTGGATGGCTGGATGTTGACCTTGGTGATGTCGCCGTCGTAGACCGCGAGCACGCGCTTGTCCATGACCTTGCGCCACAGCGGCGGGATGTAGGCGAAGCCGATCATCGTGCCGTAGCCCGACGGCAGCTGCGGCGCCTCGTCGAAGGTGCGCAGGGTCTGGTACCGCCGGGTGGGGTTGGCGTGGTGATCGGAGTGGCGCTCGAGGCCGTAGAGCACGACGTTGGTGGCGATGTGGTCGCTGTTCCACGAGTGCCGCGGGGCGCAGCGCTCATAGCGGCCGGTCGCGTCCTGCTGGCGGAGCAGGCCGTAGTGCTCGAGGTAGTTCACGACCTCGAGCAACGAGAACCCGAACACGGCCTGGATCACGAGGAACGGGATGATCTGCACCCCGAAGACGATGATCATGCCGGCGAAGAGCACGACGGACATGAGCCACGCGTTCAGGACGTCGTTGTCGAGGTTCCACGGGCTCTTGCCGATGCGGTCGAAGCGGGCCTTCTCGAGCCGCCAGCCCGAGCGGGCCGCGCCGACCACGCTGCGGGGGAAGAACGCCCAGAAGGTCTCGCCGAAACGGGCGCTGGCGGGGTCCTCAGGGGTGGCGACCCGGGCGTGATGGCCCCGGTTGTGCTCGATCTCGAAGTGCCCGTAGAAGGTCTGGGCCAGGACGACCTTCGCGAGCCAGCGCTCGAGCTTGTCCTTCTTGTGCCCGAGCTCGTGAGCGTTGGCGATGCCGATGCCGCCGACGGCGCCGACCGTGAGGGTCAGGCCGAGCTTCGCGAACAGGGACAGGTCGGCGTGGGTCACCATCCACGCGCCCCAGAAGAACGAGGCGTACTGCAGGGGGATGTAGAGGTAGGTGAGCACGCGGTAGTAGCGGTCGTTCGCCAGTTGCTCGTAGGCCCAGTCGGGCGCGTTGTTGTGGTCGGTGCCGATGATCGTGTCGAGGATCGGGATGCCGACCACGATCCACAGCGGTCCGTTCCACCAGAAGATCTCCCAGCCGGTGCGGTTGACCGCGTCCCAGGCCATGAACGGCAGCAACGGGATGATGAGCGACAAGGGCCAGAAGTAGCGCTTCTTGTCGCGCCACGTGACGGTCTCGCCGTCGATGGTCGTCGTGAGGGTGGCCATGGTCGTACCTCTGGGTCAGGGTGTCGGTGTCAGGTGTGGGCAGCGGTGCCGAGGCCCTGGGTGACCAGGGTGGCGATGAACTCGGCGACGACTTCGGGGGGATCGTCGGGCGCGCTGATCGCGTAGCTGATGAGCACGCGGCTCAACAGGTCGGCGGCGCGGCGGGTCTCGACGTCGGAGAGATCGGGCAGTCGACGGGTGATGACCTGCTCGACGACGGCGCGCACCGCGCTCGCCACCAGGCCGCCATCGCTCATGATCAGGGGCAGGAGCGCCTCGGGCTCGGTGCGGATCAGGCGGTCGAGGAGCGGATGCTCGCGAGCGACCCGCAGGGTCACCAGGATCGAGGCCTGCAGCGATTCCTTCGGGTCCTCGATCGTCTCGCCGGCCGCGACGACTTCGGTGACCATCGCGGCGGCCTCGCGCAGGACCGCCTCGTTGATCAGCTCGTCCTTGGACGAGAAGTGCTTGTAGAGCGTCTGGCGCGACAGGCCGGCCCGCGCGGCGACATCGCCGACCGAGAGCCGGGACAACCCGTGGATCGATGCCGCCTCGACGGCGGCGTCGAGCAGTCGGGTGCGCACGTCGCGGCTGTCGGGCATGGACGACAGAGTAACAAACGCCGTCAATTTGTCAACCAGCCGGGGCAACGGACGAGACGCCGCTGGTAGGCCGGCGGGTTCAACCCGTGTCGGCGAGGCGGTCGGTGTCCTCGCCCGTATCGTCACCCGTAACGCTCCCGGCGTCGGGGTGGGGGTCGGGGGCGAGGTGGATGATGCCGGGCCGGTAGCCGGGCTGGTCGGGGGTGGGGCCGGTGCGGCGCCGGAAGTGGCGTTGACCCCAGCGGCTGATCCCCGATGGTGAGGTCCACCAGGTCCAGCCGTCGTCGGTGAGTCCCATGGTCCAGCCGGCACGGTGCGCGACGCCGTGGTGGCGGCGACAACCCAGGGCGAGCACGGCGAGGTCGGTGGGGCCGCCGTCGTTCCAGGCGATCACGTGGTGGGCGTCGCACCAGTTGACCCCGAGGTCACACCCCGGGAACGTGCACCCGCCGTCACGGATCACCAGGGCCCGCCGTTGCGCGGCGGTGGCGAGGCGGTAGGCGTACCCCATGTCGAGCGGGACCCCCGCATCGTTGACGGTCACCTCGGTGACGTCGCCGACACAGCCCCACACCCCGGCCAGCTCCCCACCGACAGGGTGACCGTCCGCGCCGGTCAGCTTCCCCCGATGCTTGATCAGGGTCACCTCCGGCCGGGCCGGCCCGCCTGACGTCGCGTCGGCCCCGACCGCCAGGCGCAACAGTTCGATCAACGCCAAGGCGCACAGCTCGGCGCGGCCGGGCACGACGAGTTCCGGGAACGTCTTCTGGTCGCGGGTGTAGCGGCGGAACAGTTCGTCGGCCTGGCGGTCCACCGCCGTGCGCAACGCGAGCCCGAGGTCGTGGGTGAACCGGCCCTGCACATCGAGCACCCCGTCCATCGTCGTCTTCTACGCCAGGCGGTTCGTGCCGTCGCCGTCGCGGGGTTCGGGGCCGTCCTGGTCCACCAACGCGATCAACGCCCGCACATCGCCCTGCCACTGGACGAACCCGCAGCCCGCGGCCAGCGCCACGATCGAGTCCTGGATCCCGCCGATCGCCGCGATCACCCGCGCGTTGCTGGCAGAGACGAGCACCCGGACGTGTTCCCACGACAGCTCCCCCGCCGCCCACGCCGCATCGATCACCGGCCACTGCCGCAGCACCGTGCCGACCCGCACCCGCAACCGCGTCGCCGCCGGGGCGGTCCCGGCCTCGCGCGC
>JBBQHT010000267.1:0-6344 GCA_038324235.1 Acidimicrobiales bacterium | reverse complement strand
CGGTCACCCCGCGGCGACCCGTCATCGGTGACCGCGGTGACCGGGAGCCCGCACAGCTCGCTCGCGAGTCGGTCAGGGTGCCCGATCGTGGCCGAGGAGAACACGAACGTGGGGTGGCTGCCATAGCTCGCGCAGAGGCGCCGGAGACGGCGCAGCAGGTGTGCCACGTTGGTGCCGAAGATCCCGCGCAGCAGGTGCAGTTCGTCGATGACGATGTAGCGCAACCGCATGAGGAAGGTGGCCCAGCGTGCGTGGTTCGGGAGGATGCCGTGGTGCAGCATCTCGGGGTTGGTGAACAGCACGTTGGCGTGGGCGCGCACCCACGTGCGCTCCTCGGGCCCCGAGTCCCCGTCGTAGGTCGCCGCCACCAGGCGGGGGATGTCCATGGCGGTGAGCGCCCGCAACTGGTCCTGGGCGAGGGCCTTGGTCGGGAAGATCAGCAGCGAGGTCGCGGCCCGCAGCCCGGTGGCGATCGATTCGGCGATGGGCGCCTGGTAGCAGAGGGACTTGCCCGACGCGGTGCCGGTGGCGATCGCGACCGAGGTGCCGTCGCGGAGCAGATCGATCGCTTCGGCCTGATGCGCCCAGAATGCGTCGACGCCCAGGCGGTCGCGCACCTCGGTGGACAGCGGCCGGGCCAGCGGTGCGAATCGAGCGGCCCGGGCCGCGATGCGCTCGACGTGGACCGCGCGCGGGTCGCCCGCCAACGACGAGACGAAGGCTTCGAGATCGGAGGTGGTGGCGGTGATCAGCGCCATGGCAGCCCTGCTGTGGTGGTGCGGCGGCTCCCCGGGGGGATCCGGTCGTGGCCCCGGCCCTCGACGGCGACACGACTCCGCGAGTGTAGAGATTCCGGGCGCGTAATTACAGGCCTGTGAGGATTGTGGATAAGTCTGTGGATGAATCGCGGGGGGCCAGCCGGCGCGCGCCTTGTCACCCACAGGGCTTCAGTGGCCGGTACGTTTGGTCGTAGATCACCACGTCATGTGCGTTTTCTTTGGTGTCCATCCCCGCGACGAGAGCCCGTTTCCGTGTTGTTCGACCTCCAGGTGCATCCCCGAGCTGGCTGGACGGTGGTCTCGGTGATCGGCGAACTGGACCTGGCGGCGGCGCCGAGGGTGCGCCAGGCGATGCTGCAGGTGGTCACCGGCGGTCCCGGGTCGCGGGACACGCCCGAGCGCGGCCCGCGGGTGATCTTGGATCTGGGCGCGGTCGACTTCATCGATTCGAGCGGGTTGGGCATCGTCCTCGGGGCGGTCAAGCGGGTCCGCGCCGCGGGCGGGACCCTGCGAGTCGTCATCAAGGAACCCCAGGTGCGCCAGGTGTTCGCCCTGACCAAGCTCGACCAGATCCTGCTGCTGGCCGCGTCGGTCGACGACGCCGTGACCGCGCCGACGGCGCCCGGGCCAGTCGGGGATGAGCCACGTGGGTGAGCGCCATGGGTGAGGTCCAGCTCGAGATCCCGGCACGCGTCGAGTACCTCGTGCTCGCTCGCCAGGTGGTGGCTGCGGCCGCCGCGGTCGAGCCGCGCTTTCGCGATGAGCGCATCGACGATCTGCGCATCGCCGTGAGCGAGGCCACGACGAACGCCATCGAAGCGCACGCGGACCTGTCTCGGGACGAGCGCATCCTGATCCGGTGCAACCTCGACGACGAGCGCATCGAGGTCGAGGTCCTGGATCATGCGGGTGGCTTCGATCCGGGGACCGCCGGCGCGGCGCCCGATGCCGAAGCCGCCGATCGCCTCGAGCACGAGCGTGGACTCGGGCTTCCGCTCATGAAGACCCTGGCGGACGAGACCGACATCTCCTCGACCGAGGGTGGCACCGCGGTCCGGCTCGTGGTGTACACCCCCCACGCCCAGCGCCCGGCCTGACCTCCTGGGGCAGCACCCGCCTGGCCGTCGGGCGGTCGATGCGTTCGGGCCGCCGTGGTGAGCCACCGTTTCGGCCGGGCGGTACGTCGCGTACGCTGCGCCGGGTGGACGACGACATCGACGAGCCCATCCCGACGGTGCCCAAGCCCGACGCCTTGCTGGCGTTGCACGATGTCACGACCGAGCTGTTCACGACGCTGCGGCGGTGGTTCGCCGTGCCCCCGTCGGTGGCGATCGACCTGCGCGAGATCGATTCGGCCGTCGCCGAGCTCGGTGATCCGCTCATGATCGCGGCCATGGCGATGCGCAAGCTCCAGGCGCTGCACCTGCTGTCCACCCCGGGCGTGATGACCACCTCGGACATCGTGATCACCATCGTGCAGGATCTCGATCGCGCGCTCATCCAGGCGCCGAACATGCACCTGAAGCTCGTGGCGGCCGCCACCGACTGGGATGCGGCGTTCGAGGAGCTGGGCGCCACCGAGGTGGCCGAGCGCGATGCGCTTGCCGAGAGCGACCCGCTCGGCGAGCTCGATGATCTCGACGACGAGCTGCAGATCGATCCGGAGATCGAGCGGTTCCGGGCGTTGCACGGCAAGCTCCACGACGCCGTCTTCGCCGTGATCGAGCTCAGCGACGGGGAGATCCGCTACCTGCTCTGACGTCGGGCCGAGCCCGCCACCTCGGGCGCCGCGCCGTCGGCGAGACCCTGAAGGGTCGTGTTGGCGAAGAGATCGGACAGCGTCGTGGCCGCCCGGTCCCAGAGCTCGCCGAGGGGGTGACCTCCAGGAAGCGGAAGGCGATGTCGTGCTCGCGCGCCCGGCGATCGCCGTTGATCGGATGCGGGGCTTCGTTGGTCAGGACCACGAGCGCCCGAATGGCGTCATCGACCTTGGCGGAAACTCGTAGCACCTCGGCGACCGGTCCTTTCCCACTAATCCCATGAAATCACTTGCTTTTAGGTGGGCTCATTGTCTACAAAAGCACCAGACAAAGTCAACAAGCCGTTCGGATCGTCGTGCGCCCGCTCCCGCGGTGAGCCGATCCGGACCCGTTCGCCGCAGGAGATCTCCCGTGCTGTCCACCGTTGTGCATGCCGATGTCCCTGCGCCCGGTCGCCGCCGCCGGCGCCGTGCGCTCGTGCTGAGCGCGCTGTTCCTGGTGCTCGCGTCCCTGGCCGCGTCGTGCAGCAAGACCGACACCGCCACCACGGGTTCGGGGGGGACCGCCGCCCCGAGCGGCCCGGTGACCGTGCGCCTCGGCTACTTCGCCAACATCACTCACGCCCCCGCGCTCGTCGGTCTGCAGAAGGACTTCTTCAAGACCAAGCTCGGCGCCAACACGCTGGAGACGAAGGTCTTCAACGCCGGGCCCGCGGCCGTGGAAGCGCTGTTCGGCGATGCTCTCGACATCACCTATGTCGGGCCGAACCCGTCGATCAACGCCTACCAGAAGTCCAACGGCGACGCCGTGCGGATCGTGTCGGGGAGCACGTCGGGGGGCGCCTACTTCGTGGTCAACCAGTCGATCAACTCGGCCCAGGACCTCAAGGGCAAGACGGTGTCGTCACCGCAGCTCGGCAACACCCAGGATGTGGCGCTGCGCACCTGGCTCAAGGGCCAGGGCTTCAGCACGGATACCGCCGGTGGCGGTGACGTGAGCATCAAGCCCCAGGAGAACGCCGACACCCTCACGTCGTTCAAGAACGGCGACATCGTCGGCGCCTGGGTGCCCGAGCCGTGGGCGACGCGTCTCATCCAGGAGGGCAACGGCAAGGTGCTGGTCGACGAGAAGACCCTGTGGCCCGACGGCAAGTTCGACACGACCAACATCCTCGTCAGCAAGAAGTTCCTCGAGGCGCACCCCGATGTCGTCAAGGAGGTGCTCGAGGCGCACCTGCAGTCGCTCGACTACATCAAGGCGAGCCCGGACGACGCCCAGAAGCTGGCCAACGCCCAGATCGAGAAGGACACGCAGAAGAAGCTGTCGGACAAGGTGATCGCGGCCTCGTGGAAGAACCTCGAGTTCACCTACGACCCGCTGGCAGCGTCGGTGCAGAAGTCAGCCGACGACGCCAAGGCCACGGGCCAGCTCAAGAGCTCGGACATCAAGGGCATCTACGACCTGGCGATCCTGAACAGCATCCTCAAGGCGCAGAACCTCGCTGACGTGCAGGGCCTGGCGTGAGCGCCCCCGAGGCCCAGACCCCCGCCGGTGCACCGGGGGGGAGCAGCGGGGGGAGCACGGCGACGGCCACGCGGTCGCCGGTCGTGCCCGTCACGTCGCCGGTGCCGCTGGCCGCGGTCCGGATCGACGACGTGACCAAGGTCTACGGCCGGGGTCAGGATCGCGTGCCCGCTCTCGACGGTGTCTCGCTCGAGGTCGCCGCGGGTGAGTTCCTCTGCATCGTCGGCGCCTCGGGCTGCGGCAAGTCCACGTTGTTGAACCTCATCACCGGGCTCGATTCGCCCTCGTCGGGCACGGTGGACGTGCGGGGCCGATCCACGTTGATGTTCCAGGAAGCCGCGCTGTTCCCGTGGCTGACGGTCGAGAAGAACCTCTCGCTGGCGCTGAAGTTCCGGGGGGTGCCCAAGCGGGAGCGCGCCGAACGCGTCGAGGCGTTGCTGCACACGGTGCACCTCGACGGGTTCGGCAAGAAGCGACCCCACGAGCTGTCGGGTGGCATGCGCCAGCGCGTCGCCATCGCCCGGGCGTTCTCCCAGGATGCCGACGTCTTGTTGATGGACGAGCCGTTCGGCGCCCTCGATGCCATGACCCGGGATCTGCTCCACGACGAGCTCGAGCGCCTGTGGAGCGATCGCACCCTGACGGTCGTGTTCGTCACGCACAACGTGCGCGAAGCGGCCCGCCTCGGCGACCGCATCGTGCTGTTGTCCAGCCGCCCCGGTCGGGTTGCGGCCGAGTTCGCGGTCGACATGCCCCGCCCTCGGCGCATCGACTCGCCCGAGGTCTCCGGCCTGGCAGCGCAGGTCACGGACCGGCTGCGTGAGGAGGTGCGCAAGCATGCCTGACACCCCGATCGCCGAGGACGACGCCGCGGACGCGTACCTCGATGCCGACGTGTACGCGACCTCCCACGCGGGTGGGCAGCACCGCCCGGCAGCAGCCTCCGTGGCCGGACCCCCGCCGGTCGGCGGGGAAGGCTCGAACGGCCCCGACGCCGACGGTTCAATCGCGTCCCGACGGTCCGACGCCGCGGAGCTCGACGCCGACGGTTCAATCGCGTCCCGACGGTCCGACGCCGCGGAGCTCGACGCCGACCTGGCCGGCCTCGATGCGTTGGAGCTCGCGGGCAGCCCTCGCCTCGAGTTCGCCGCTCGGGCCTGGGCGGCCACCTGGCCCAAGCTGGCGGCCGTCGCGATTGCGCTCGGTGTGTGGCAGCTCGTCGTGTGGTCCGGCTGGCGTCCGGAGTACGCGCTGCCCGGCCCGGTGGCGGTGTTCCAGCAGTTGTGGGCGGGCATCCAGGACGGGTCGATCTGGGAGGGCATCGTCACGACGATGCAGCGGGCGTTCACCGGCTACGCGTTGGCGCTCGTGATCGGCGTCGTCGTCGGCGCGCTCGTCGCCCGCGTGAAGGTGCTGCGCTCCGCGGTCGGTTCGATGATCACCGGTCTGCAGACCATGCCGTCCATCGCCTGGTTCCCGCTGGCCGTCGTGCTGTTCAAGGGCGGTGAGGGCGCGATCTTCTTCGTCGTCGTGATCGGCGCCGCTCCCGCGATCGCCAACGGTCTGATCTCGGGTACCGACAACATCCCGCCGATCCTGATCCGCGCGGGCAAGGTGCTCGGCGCCAAGCGCCTTTCGCTGTTCTGGCACGTGATCCTCCCCGCATCGATGCCTGGGTTCGTGGGCGGCATGAAGCAGGGTTGGGCGTTCGCCTGGCGCAGCCTGCTCGCCGGCGAGCTCATCGTGTTGACGGGCCGCCTGTCGATCGGCGCGCAGCTCACCAACGCCCGGGATCTCAACGACATACCGTGGCTCATGTCGGTGATGATCGTGATCCTGGTCATCGGGATCCTGATCGACGCGGTCTTCTTCGGTCAGCTCGACCGGCGCCTGCGCAAGCGCTGGGGCCTCATCGACACCGCCACCTGAACCGCTCCCCCTTCCACATTCCGAAATCGAGACGGCGGTTCCCGCACAGCAAGGGTGGCGGTCTCGATTTCGGAGGTTGGGGGGGCTCGGTCAGCGCGCGACGCCGAGCTCGGCCGAGCTCAGCGTGGGCGTGTCCGACGCCTTGGCGTCCGCGGCGTACTTGCCGAGCTCGCGGCGGGCGATGACGCCGCGGTGCACCTCGTCGGGGCCGTCGGCGAGGCGCAACGTGCGGATGCCCGCGTACATCGCGGCCAACGGGAAGTCGTCGGACACGCCGCCGGCGCCGTGGGCCTGGATGGCGCGGTCGATGACCTTGAGCGCCACGTTCGGCGCGGACACCTTGATCGCCGAG
>JBBQHT010000266.1:0-6413 GCA_038324235.1 Acidimicrobiales bacterium | reverse complement strand
GCGATCCGGGCATCGAGGTAGCCGACCCAGTCCTTGCCCGACGGACGGTCGTGGGGATCGGCGCCGACGCTGCGCTCGAGCAGCGCCATCCCGTCGGCATCGAGCACGGCGGCGGCCTTGTGCGGATCGCGGTTCTGCGCGTTCACCCCCGGCGTGAGGGCGCGCAGGATGAACAGGCCGAGCTTGTACCGGTCGGTCTCGATGGTCTGAGGCCCCCGCTCCGGCGCGCCCCACCCCGGTGAGTTGAGCTGGGCCACCGCCGCGCCCTGCCCGCGGAACCGCACGGAGTCGCAGTCGAGCGCCATGATCTGGGGGCGCGGCCGCAGCGTGTAGACGGCGTTCTTGTAGGACAGGTCGCCGAACACGAGATCGCGCTTGTGCAAGAACCCGAGGATGAAGGCCATCTCCCGGGCCAACGCGAAGCGCTCCGTCGTGTTGGGCACCTCCCCGAGGTTCTTGCGCGCGAGCGCATCGCTCACGAAGAGGTGCTGGATCTCGCGCGGGATCGGTTCCCCCGCGCCCGACATGGTCACGATCGTCTGCATGAACGAGTCGGGGATCGCCTGCATGACGTAGCCGCAGATGCGGGTGCCCTCGGTGACCACCGCGCACGGCCACACGGTGCGCTGGTCCAGCACCTGGCGATCCGGACCAGCCTGATCCTGTCGGAACGCCGCCATCCGCTCGAGGGCCGCGCCGGACACCGCGACCTTCGGTCCGAACTCCTTGTAGACGAGCGGGAACGAGAACCCCAGATCCGTCGCCTGCTCGACCCGGTAGATCGTGCCCTGCGAACCGGCGCCGAGCGCGGCGCTCAGCGCCAAGGCGTCCCGGCGGATCCTCATCGACGATGGACCGCGCTCACCGCGTCCCGCCGGGCTCCGGGTGCCAGGCCGTGGGCTCCCAGGGGGTGGGCTCCCACGTCGAGGGCCCCGGAACGTCGAGCAGTTCCGCGAACGCTGCACCCTGATCCGCCGCGGGCATGAACGTCGGATCCGGCGACGGTGGCGGCGGCAGCGGCAGATCAGGAGCCGGAAGCGACGGCGGAGGGGCGAGGTCGATCGTGTCCGGGCCGGGCTCGGTGGCGGACCCGGCGGTCGGGGGCGCCTCCTGCTCGTCAAGGCGATCGGGCCAGACCCCGACCACCGTGCGATCGTCGGTGTGGGACCGGCGGCCGAAGTCGACCTGCGCGAGGAACTCGTAGCGGTTCGGAGGGCTCGCCCACGCAGTCGCCAGGGCTCGGCCGACCTCGCCGGTGCCGTCACCGAGCGGGTCCCCGATGCCATCGGTGACGACGAAGATCGCGTCCCCCGCCTCGAGCGGCGCGGTGGTGGCCACGAGCGAGGACGGCGGCAGCAGAGGCAGGGCGAACACGGCCGATGAGGCGACCGCTTCGCCCTCGTTCTTGATCGGCGTGATCGAGTCCCACGCCCCGTCGGCGTGCAGGACCCACACCGAGGTGTCACCGATGGGCAGCACCGTCGCGGTCCGGGAGCCGTCGGCCTCGGCGTCGAGCGGGACGATCACGAACGCCGCGGTCGTGGCCATGACCCGGGCTGCGTCGTTCGCGTCGAGGCCGTCGTCTCCCTGCTCCTTGCGGGCCTGCAGCAGCACATGACCCGCGATCGTGCCGATCAACGGATCCCAGTCGATGTCGGCCGGCGCCCCCTCCACCAGTGCCTCGGTGATGAGTTGGACACCGAGGCGCACGGCCACCCGGGCCGCGATGTGGGACCTCGGCCCCGCACTGACGCCGTCGGCCACCACGATCACGAGCCACTCATCGTGCGGGCCCGCCACACCGAGGCAGAAGTCGTCCTGGCGCGGCGTGCCGTCGTAGCGGTGGCCGACGCCCCGCACGCTGCCGGCGCGGATCGTGAGCGGTCCGGTCTGGCCAGCGTCCACCATCGCGTCCGGCTGCTGGCCGGTCAACATCGCCGGCCGCCCTTCGACCAGCGCCGCCGCTCCGCCTTCGCCGACGTGGACGCGAGGGATGCGGGGGGTGAATGACTCGGCCATCAGTCGAGCTCGACGTCGAACCCGTCGGCGTTGGCCAGCGTGGAGGCCATCGCCTGGGCGGCGGCACCCGAGTCGTCCGCGCCGTCGGCCGCCGCGAGCGACGAGTTCACGATGCTGCGGATGAGCAGCGGGATCATCTCGGCGATGGCCTTGGCCGGGTTGCCCCCATCCTGCATGAACAACGCCGGCATCGCCCCGTTTCCCTCCTTGCGGTGCCGCAGGCCACTGAGGATGTCGCGCTGGGCATCGCCGATGCCGATCGGGATGAAGTTCGGGAACAGCCGGAAGCCGGTGTGGGTCTCTGGGTCCCAGCTGGTGAGCGCCTCGTACGCCGCCTCCCACGCGGGCTCGTCGTCGGTCGGGGCGCCGTCGGACAAGAACACCGCGGTCGTCCGCTTGATCGTGAACCCGTCGGCGTTGAGCTGGGCGTAGTCGCTCTCGATCTGCTGCTTGAGCAACCCGAACGCCGCGGCGAACGACGTGCCGCCGCGAGGTTCGAGGATCGGCAGGACCTCGACCGAGCGGATGTCGGTCAACGGCAGCACCACCGTGGCGTCGTCGGAGAAATCGATGAGCCCGAAGCGCACCATGTCCCCGACCACCGGATTGCGCACCAGCTCGTCACGCAGCTGGGGCAGCAAGCCGTTGAGCGTGTCGATCTTGCCGTCCGCCGCCATCGAGTACGAGGCGTCGGCCACGAGGTAGAACGGCAGGATCTGGATGTCGTCGTTGGCCATGGCCGGTCTCTCTCCCGTCGCAACTCGGCCGGAGCTCCCGCCCCGCCGAGGGGGCCATCGCTTTCCACGTCGATGGCCTTGGTGAACGCCGCACAACGTACAGCGGACGTGCGCCGAGGCCGGGGACGATTACCTCGGCTGCCTACCGGTCAGATCCCGTTCGCACCCTTGCGGTCCCGCCGCCCCTGCGACCTCTCGGTCAGCCGAACAGGCTCGGAGGACCGTCGTCGGCGATGAGCGGTGCGTTGGCGGGCGCGGCGATCCCGAGGTGGCGCCAGGCTGCGGGGGTGGCCACCCGCCCGCGCGGGGTGCGCATCAGGAGGCCCTGCTGGATGAGGAATGGCTCGTACACATCTTCGACCGTCTCGGTCGGTTCCCCGACGCTGATCGCCAGCGTCGATAGGCCGACCGGCCCACCGCCGAAGCGCTCGCAGATGGACGAGAGGATGGCCCGGTCCACCTTGTCGAGGCCGCGCTCGTCGACACCGAAGACCTTCAGCCCGGCTGACGCCGTGTCGCGGTCGATGGTGCCGTGGCCGCGCACCTCGGCGAAGTCGCGAACCCGGCGCAGGAGCCGGTTGGCGATGCGCGGCGTGCCCCGGGCCCGACGGGCGATCTCGGATGCGCCCGCGTCGTCGGTCTCGATCCCGAGGATGCCCGCGGCGCGCAGCACGATCGATTCGAGGTCGGTCGCGTTGTAGAAGTCGAGGCGGGCCACGAGACCGAAGCGATCGCGCAGCGGGCCGGTGATGAGCCCGGTACGGGTCGTGGCGCCCACGAGGGTGAAGCGGGGCAGGTCGAGCCGGATCGACCGCGCGGCAGGACCCTTGCCGAGCACGATGTCGAGCTGGAAGTCCTCCATCGCCGGATAGAGCACCTCTTCCACGGCGCGGGACAGCCGGTGGATCTCGTCGATGAACAACACATCGCCCTCGTCGAGGCGGGTGAGGATCGCAGCCAGATCGCCGGCGCGGTCGATCGCGGGACCCGACGTGATGTGCAGGCCGACGCCCATCTCGGTGGCGACGATGCCCGACAACGTGGTCTTGCCGAGCCCCGGCGGCCCCGCGAACAGCAGGTGATCCGCGGCCTGACCTCGCCGTCGCGCCGCTTCGAGGATGATCTGGAGGTGCTCCTTGAGCTCGGTCTGGCCGACGAACTCGTCGAGCTGGCGCGGTCGCAGCCCACCCTCGTCGGACAGCTCGATGGTCAGGTCCTCGTCGAAGGGTTCCGGGCTCAGCAGCTCGTCTCTCACCGGTCATCCCCCCGCGGCGCGAGCGCCCGGACGCGCGCTTCGAGCTGGGCGGCGGTCGGACCGTCGGACGGGTCGGGTTCACGGCCGTGCCGGTCGAGATCGGACTCGGACTCGGAGTCGATCGCCGGATGGCGCTCGAGCCGGCGACCCACACCGGCCCGCAGCGCCGCACGCGCCGAGGCCAGCCCCGGACGGAACAGCTCCGGGTCACGAGCGTGGCTCGCGTCGGGCGGATCGAGCTCGTCGGGCGGCACGAGGCGCAGCACGGCGGTCAACCCCGCGCTCCGACGGCCAGGCGCTGCAACGCGTCTCGCAGCAACGTGCTGGCATCGCCGTCGGCCGGCAGCTCGCGCAGCACCAGGAGGATCTCGTCGGGCTGGTACCCGAGGCTGGCGAGGGCCTCACGCACGTCGGCGCGAGCACCCGCACCCGCGCTCACCGGCACCGACCCGCCGTCGGCATCTGCGGACACCAGCGATGCGTCGAGCTCGGGGATCTCGAGGCGGGACTTGAGCTCGATCAGCAACCGCGCCGCGGTCTTCTTGCCCACCCCGGGCACGAGGCACAGCGCGCTCACATCGTCGTCGAGGAGCACCTGGCGCAATGCCAGCGGCGCGTGGACCGACAGAATGGCCATCGCCAGCGCCGGACCCACACCGTGCGCGCCGAGCAGGGCCTCGAAGCTGACGCGCTCGTCGCGGGCGCGGAACCCGTAGAGGGTCTGGGCGTCCTCGCGCAAGTGGTGGTGGATGTAGAGGAACACCTCGGTGCCGGGCTCGCCCAGCTCGACGACGCTGGACGGGCTGACGGTGACCCGGTAGCCGATGCCGGCCACCTCGACCAGCACCTCGTTGAGCTGGTGACGTTCGAGCAGGGTGCCGCGCAGGGATCCGATCATGACGACGCTCCAGGGACTCGGGTGGGGGGTTGGGGGCGGGGCGAGCGCCCGACGGCGTTCTTGACGCGGCCGGCGCCCGGGACCGCGCCTGCTCCGGGACTCGATGGAGGGCGTCGGGCTGACCCCGGGCTCCCGGCGAGGCCGGCCTCGGGCGCGAGCGCCCCGCCGGTGAAGCGATCCGACATCGCCCCCGTGGCACTGCCCGACAGCGCCAGATGCGTGAGGGCGAGGGCTGCCGCGTCGGCGGCGTCGGGGGGCTCGGGCAATGCGGCGAGACCCAACAGCGTCTGGACCATCTGCTGCACCTGCAGCTTGTCGGCGGCGCCGTACCCGGTGACCGCCTCCTTGACCTGGTTGGGCGAGTACTGCACGACCTCACAGCCCGCCGCCGCCCCTTCGGCCATCGCGATCCCGCTGGCCTGGCCGACCGACATCGCGGTCCGCACGTTGACCTGGAACAGCACCCGCTCCACCGCCACGACGGCAGGATCGAACTCGTGGATCAGCGCCCGCAGCTCGCGTTGCAGCTCGGCGAGGCGGTGAGGAAGCGGATCCGCAGGCGAGGTGGTGATGACGCCCAGCGCCACGGCGCGCGCACCGCCCGGGCGCGAGTGGACCACGCTGTAGCCACAGCGGGACAGGCCCGGATCGACACCCAAGACGAACACGCGTACGACGCTACCCAGTGCGGGCTGGAGCGTGGTGGACCCCTCGGCGGGGACCCGGAGCCGGCGACCCGGTCGCACCCGCGTGGCGCAACTCGTTGTGGAGATGCGGTGCAGCTTCCTTGAGCCCACCCCGGACCTGCCGATGGAACCAGGTGACGATCTCCGAAACCAGTCCTGTGGCCGTGGCGGCCCCGCAGACCCCCGATCCCGAGACCCTCGTCGTCGAGGTGCGGGGCGTGGCCAAGAAGTTCGGGCAGGTTCCGGCCCTGTCCAACCTGAACCTGTTCGTGCCGAAGGGCCGGATCACGGTCCTGCTCGGTCCCAACGGCGCCGGCAAGACCACCGCGATCCGGGTCGTGACCGGCGCCTTGGAACCCGACAAGGGCCACGTGCGCACCTTCGGCTGGGATCCATCGGTCTTCGGCGAGGAGGTCCGCAAGCGCTGCGGCGTCGTCTCCGCCAAGCCGGCGCTGTACGACCGCCTGTCGGGCTGGGACAACATGCAGTACTCGGCCGAGCTGTACGGGCTCGGCCGCCACGCCACGGCCAAGATCCGTGAGGCCGCTGCCCGCTTCGGCATCCTCGAGGCCCTCGATCAGCAAGTCGGTGGCTACTCGACCGGTATGAAGACCCGCCTCGCGCTCGCCCGTTCCGTCCTTCACGATCCCGAGCTCCTGCTCTTCGACGAACCCACATCCGGGCTCGATCCCGAGTCGTCCAAGGCGGTGCTCGACCTGATCCGGGAGATGACCGCGGATGGCCACACCGTCGTCATGTGCACCCACCTGCTCATCGAAGCCGAGGGGTTGGCGGATCAGATCATCGTCCTCGAGTCG
>JBBQHT010000265.1:0-6423 GCA_038324235.1 Acidimicrobiales bacterium | reverse complement strand
GGGATCGGTCCGCACGAGGAACAGGCCCCACTTGGCGATGTGCGCTGAGCTGATCCAGATCTTCTGGCCGTTGAGCACGTAGTCGTCGCCGTCGCGGACCGCGAGGGTGCGCAGGTTGGCCAGGTCGCTGCCGGCCTGGGGCTCGGTGAAGCCCTGGCACCAGTGGTCGACGGCGTCGAGGATGTTGGGGACCCAGCGTCGCTTCTGCTCCTCGGTGCCCCAGCGGATGATCATGGGCCCGATCTGCCAGAGGCCGTTCGCGTTGTAGATCCCCGGCGTGCGGTAGCGCGCCATGGTCTCGCTGTAGACGACGTTCTGGGTGACGGTGGCGTCGCGGCCGCCCCACTCCTCGGGCCAGCCGATGGCCGCCCATCGCCCCTCGTTGAGCGTGCGCTGCCAGGCGCGGCGGCGCTCCATCGCGTGCATGATCCCGCCGGTGCCAGGTGCCGTGGCGCCCGCGCCGACGGGCTCGTTCTCGGTGGGCTGGCTGGCGGCCGGGCCGACGGACCCGTCGCCCGCCTCGCCGCCCGCTTCGCCGCCGGCCTCGTTCTCGGACCACTCCGCGAGGAACTTCGGGAGGTGATCGTCCAGCCAGGTGATCAGCTCGTCCCGGAACGCGACATCCGGGGCGCTGTAGGCGAAGTCCATGCGGACGAGAGTAGCCCTCCGGTTGAGCCTAAGCTGACGCCAGCGTCAGATTCGTCGCGGTCCGGCGACCCGGTTCGGGGTCTTGTCCGGCGGGGACGAGACCACCCAGGGGGAGCCGTGGAGTTCACGTTCAGCGACGACCAGGAGCACCTGCGCGCGGCGGTGCGCGAGGTGCTCGCGCGCGAGGCGCCGATGACCTACGTCCGGTCCATGTTCGACGACCCCGTCGGCATCTCGGACCCGGTGTGGCGCACGCTCGTCGATCTCGGTTGGCCGGGGCTGCTGATCGACGAGAGCCACGGCGGGCTGGGGCTCGGCCTGGTGGACCTCGTGGTCGTGTTGGAGGAGATGGGGCGCGTGGCGTTGGCCGGCCCCTTCCTGTCCTCCGCGGTGTTCGCGACGCTGGCGGCCAGAGCCCTCGGGCTCGACGAGCAGCTCGCCTCGCTCGCCGCGGGCACGAGCCGGGGCACGGTCGCCCTCGACGAGGAAGGCCATGGCGACGTGGTCGACCGGGTGCGCGCCCGCGCCAGCCGCAAGACCGGTCGGTGGCAGCTCAACGGCCGCAAGCCGATCGTGCTCGACGCCGCCTCGGCCGACTGGATGCTCGTGGTGGCGCGGACCCAGGAGGGACTGGGCACGTTCCTGGTCGAGCACCCCGCCGCGATCGACGGGGTGGTCGAGGCGGTGCCGACGTGGGATCTGACCCGCAAGGTGGCCCGGGTCGAGCTGCGGGACCTGCCAGCGCGCCCGGTCGGTCCCGACGGCGATCACACCGCGATCTGGCGGCGCGTCGTGGACGACACGTGCATCGCCCTGTGCGCGGAGCTCATCGGGGCCATGGAAGCCGCCAACGCGCTGGCCGTGGAGTACGCCAAGGTCAGGGTCCAGTTCGACCGGCCGATCGCCACCTTCCAGGTGATCAAGCACAAGGCGGCCGACATGTTGCACCGCCAGGAGCTCTCACGGGTGGGCACGCACTACGCGGCCTGGGCCAGCGACGTCGACGACCCGGTCCGGGCTGAGGCCGCGGCGATGGCCAAGGCCTACGTGCCCGAGTCGGCCAACGTCGTGACGGGGGAGTGCATCCAGATCCACGGCGGCGTCGGCTTCACGTGGGATTGCGATGCGCACCTGTACTACAAGCGCGCCAAGCAGAACGATCTGATGCTCGGCTACCACGGCATCCATCGCGAGCGCGTCGCCGACCTGTACCTCACGCCCGCGACCTGAACGAGACGACCCACGCAAGAGGACCTGCGCGTGGCGCCCTGACGTGGCGCCCTGAGGTGGCGACCGGCCGCGGCGCGATCTGACGGTGACGGCGGGGGCGGGACGCTCGGGTCAGAGCCCCATGATCTCGGTGATGCCGTGGTCGCGGCCCGCCGTGTACCCGCCGTCGACCGCGATGGCCTGACCGGTGACGAAGGACGCGTCGGCCGACAGCAAGAACGTGGCGACCGAGGCGATCTCGGACGGCTGGCCCACCCGCCGCAGCTTGTGCTCGTGGACGATCGCTTCGGTCACGTGGTCCATGCCCTCCATCGTCAGGACGAACTCGGTCATGGGGGTCTCGATGAACCCGGGACAGATCGCGTTGGCCCGGATGCCCTGGCGGCCGTAGTCGATCGCGATGTTCTTGGTCAGCAGGACCACGCCGCCCTTGGAGGCGTTGTAGCAGCTGCCTCCGGCGGTGCCTTCGAGGCCCTCGATGCTGGCGAGGGTGACGATGGCGCCGCGCTCGCCCCCGATCGGCTCCTGGCCGAGCATCTGCGCGAGCGCGTGCTTCGCCACGAGGAAGGTGCCGGTGAGGTTGACGTCGATGACCTGTTGCCACGTCGCCGCATCCATGAGGTGCACCGGGCCGCCGCCCGCCATGCCCGCGGCGTGCACGACCCCGTCGATGCGGCCGTGCTCAGCGGCGACGTCGGCCATCAGCGCGGCCACGGCGGGTTCGTCGGTGACGTCGAGGTGGCGATGGGCGGGGCCACCCACCACCGGGCCGGCGATGTCCGTGCGAATCGCGATCCCGCCTTCGGCGTCCACCCGGTTGGCCGACGCCCGGCCGATGCCCGAAGCGGCGCCGGTGACGACGACGACCTTGCCCGACAGACGATCCATGTGGTCCCCCTCGTTCGGCCCGCGCGGTGTGGCGGCGCCCAGAGCAGGACACGCTATAGCGCGGGCGGTCCTGGCTCGGGCGGTCCTCGCCCGAGCGGTCCTGGCTCGGGTGGTCCTGCCCCGAGCGGTCCTGGCCCGAGCGGTCCTGCCCCGGGTGGTCCTGCCCCGGGTGGTCCTGCCCCGAGCGGTCCTTGCCCCGGGCGGTCTGACTGGTCGCGCCGGGGGCGAAGCCTGTCGCGGGCGCGCCGCGGCGACGTCAGCCCGGGAGCGCGCAGTCGATGCTGATCTCGACCGTGGCACCGGCGGTGACGGTGACAGGTTGCGGTGCGCACGTGCGGTTGCCGGCGCTGGGCGTCGCCGCGACCTGCCAGGCGCCGG
Organism: Acidimicrobiales bacterium; assembly: GCA_038324235.1. Taxonomy (GTDB): domain Bacteria; phylum Actinomycetota; class Acidimicrobiia; order Acidimicrobiales; family Acidimicrobilacustridaceae; genus JBBQHT01. The sequence goes on along the minus strand of JBBQHT010000265.1, from coordinate 3,279 downwards.
GGCTGAGGAGCACGCCGGTCCGGCCCGTTGAGACGATCGCCACCGGAGGAACCGCCTGCCCATCGGGGGGCGTGAAGGTGACGGTGGCTGGGACGATCGCGTACATCGCGACGCACTGCTGCGCCGATGCCGGGCACGGTGAGCCGCCGGTCGAGACGACGACAACACCATGGGTCGCGTCGGGCGAGGGCATGGCGGGCAGGGGGTTGCCCGCGGCATCGGAGGGCACCGTGGTCATGGGCGACGAGGCCGGAGGGGCACCCGAGTCGCCGGGGGAGGAGCAGATGAGCTCGCCGCCGCCGCGCCCGCCCGGCGCGGTCGACGCCGGGACGCTCACGCAGGTGGTCGGCGGGCTCGGCGGGGTGCTCCCTGGCTCGGCGCCGGGCCGACCGGCCGTGCTCCCCAGGGGGACCTCGATGGCCGGCACCGCGCTCGTCCCCGGGGCCCGCGTGGCTGTCGGGATGGACCCCGGCGGTTCCTGGCCCTTCACCCCGCCCGGTTCGGTGAGCGTCGTGCTGGTCGAGCCGCAGCCCGCGGCGGCGGCGGCGACCGCCACGGTCAGGAGGAGCAGGGAGGTCAGTCGTCGTCGCATGGGAATCCCTTCGGTCATGTGCGGTTGGACGTTCCCCGGCCCGCTCCAGTTCCCGCCCCCCCCGGATCTCGGCTATCAGGGGGCCCCAGTCCTCGCGTTCTCGGCCACGTGGGGGCCCCTATCCTCGCGTTCTCGGCCAGGTGGGGGCCCCTATCCTCGCGTTCTCGGCTATGTGGGGGCCCCAGTGCTCGCGTTCTCGGCTATGTGGGGGCCCCGGTTCTCGCGTTCTCGGCCGTGTGGGGGCCCCGGTTCTCGCGTTCTCGGCTCTGTGGGGGCCCCGGTGACGGTCAGATGATGCCCCGCTCGCGCAGGGTGGCGAGCTCTTCGGGCGGCACGCCGACGAGCCCACCCCACACCTCGTCGTTGTGCTCCCCGAGGCGCGGCGCCCCGGTGGGCGTCGGGACCTCCTCGCCGACAAAACGCGGGAACGGTGCCTGTTGGCGCACGGGTCCGATCACGGGATCCAAAACGGTGATCAGGTCGCCGCGTTCGGCCATGTGCGCGTCGGCCGCGATGTCCGCCGCGGTGTAGGCCGTCGCCACGGGCACGTCGTGCTCGATGCAGCGGGCCTCCACGACCGTCGCGGCGAGCCCGCGGGTCCAGTCGGTCACGATCCCGTTGATCTCATCGCTGCGGGCCGCCCGGTCGGCGAGGCGCGCGAACCGCGGATCGTCGACGAGGTCAGGCCGGTCCATCGCCGAGCACAGCCGGGCGAAGTTGGCGTCACTGCCCGCCACGATGCACACGAACGAGCCGTCGGCGGTGGGGTAGTTGTCGAGCGGGGCCGATGTGGAGAGGCGATTGCCTTCCCGCTCCCGCACGATGCCCAGGCGGTCGTAGCCGGCGATCGTCCATTCCAAGATGCGCAGCACCGAGCCGTAGAGGTACGCATCGACGACGGCGCCCTGGCCCTCGGTGGTCGATCCGCGTCGGTCGCGGCGGTAGAGCGCCGCCAACGCGGCGTTCGCGGCGAAGGCCCCGGTGAGGTAGTCCGACACGGTGACACCGACCCGCACGGGCGGGCGATCGGGATGTCCGGTCAGGTGGAGCAGCCCGCCGTACGCGATGCCCATCCGGTCCAGGCCCGGGCGCCGGGATTGCGGACCGCTCTGACCGAACACCGAGATGCGCACGACCACCAGCCGTGGATCCAGATCGGTGGGTCCGATGTGCCACTGCTCGAGCGTGCCCGGCCGGAAGTTCTCGCAGACGACGTCGGCGTGGGAGCACAGGCGACGGAAGAGGTCCTGTCCGTCGGGCTGGCGCAGGTCGACGGTGACGCTCTTGCGCCCGCGCCCCTCGACCGCCCAGAACAGCGAGTGCCCTGGGTCGCGGGCGCCCGCGTCGGCGAAAGGGGCGGCGCGGTCGGGGTCAGGGGGTGCCTCGGCGGGGACGAACGGGCCGATCGCGCGCATGAAGTCGCCCGTGCCGGGTTGCTCGACCTTGATGACATCGGCGCCGAGCTCGCCGAGCAGTCCCGCGCAGAACGGGGCGGAGATGCGGGTGCCGGCGTCGATCACGCGCAGGCCGGCGAGGGGACCGCTCACAACTCGCGCCCGGATCGTTTCACCGGTGTCCCGCTCACCGCCGCCATCGGGTCATCCTGCCCGACCGCCGCTCGGCTCGCGGGGAAGGCCGAGCACCCGCTCGCCGATGATGTTGCGTTGGATCTCGTTCGTCCCGGCGAACACCGACGCCGACTGGTAGTACAGCCAGCTGCGTTGCCAGCGTCCGCCTCCGGGGTTGTCCGCGGCGTCCCACCACAGCGGGGCGGCGTCGCCGAGCACAGCCATCGCCGTGTCGTGGAGGCGCTTGCTCATCTCGGACCAGTAGAGCTTCAGCGCGCTGCCCTCCGGTCCGAGCTCGCGTCCGGCGTCCAGGCGGGACAGGGACCGCCAGTTGTGGAGCTGGAAGATCCGGACCTCGACATAGGCCTCGGCCAAGCGCTGCTGCAGGCGATGATCGTCGAAGGAGCCGTTGTCCAGCGCGAGCGCCAGGAGCTCCTCGAGCAGCTGCGCGTGGATCACCAACTGCCGAGGGTTGGTGCCGCGTTCGTGGGTCAACGTCGACGACGACACCCGCCAACCCTCGTGCCGCGGGCCGATCAGGGCGTCGTCGGGGACGAACGCCCCATCGAAGAACACCTCGTTGAAGTCGCGCTCGTCGGTGATCTGACGCAGCGGTCGCACGTCGATGCCGGGACCGTGCATGTCGATCACGAGCGCCGAGATGCCCTTGTGCTTCGGCGCCTCGGGATCGGTGCGGGCCAGGAGCAGACCCCAATCGGCGAACTGGGCGTACGAGGTCCAGACCTTCTGTCCGTCGATCCGCCAACCGCCGCGAGCGTCGTCACGGGTGGCTCGGGTGCGCAGCGAGGCCAGGTCGCTGCCCGCACCCGGCTCGCTGAAGAGCTGGCAGAAGAGCTCGTCGGCGCGCAGGATGCGGGGCAGCCAGCGGGCCTTCTGCTCGGGCGTTCCGTGGGCCAGCAGCGTCGGGCCGACGAGGTTGATGCCGATGCGACCGACCAGTTCTGGGGCACGGGCCCGCGCCAGCTCCTCCTGCGCGATGTAGTGCATCAGCGGCCCGGCGCCGCGCCCGCCGTACTCGGTGGGCCAGGTGACGCCGACCCACCCGGCATCGGCGAGGCGGGCCTGCCAACGGCGGAGGAAGGCGACCTCGTCCGCGAG
>JBBQHT010000264.1:0-6453 GCA_038324235.1 Acidimicrobiales bacterium | reverse complement strand
CGCCGGGCTGGCCGCATACGCGAACGTGAGCCCGGAGCCGGCCACGGTCACGCCGTTGGTACCCCACCACTCGGGCAGGTAGCCCTGGCCGTGGTCCGCGACCCACGCCGGATCGGTCACGAGGAACTGGTAGCTGGCGGCGCCGAGCGAGGCGATGGTGAACGAGCCGTCGGCGCCCGTCACCGCCGACTGCACCTGATCGGCACCGTTGCCGTTCATCGCGACGGCCGTGACGAGGATGCCCGCTACCCCCACCCCGACCGCTGAAGCCGAGGCCGAGGTTGGCGCCGCGACGGCCGACGACGCGCCCGCAATGGCGATCACGCCACCGCCGGCCGACGGTCCGGCGACGACGATCCGCCCCGTGGCCGAGCCCATGGTCGTGGGGTAGTACGTGGCGGTGGGGGTCGTGCCGCCCGCGACCACCACGACGAGGCTGGCCTCGTTCCAGCCCCACGCGAACCCGCCGCCGTTGACGTACCACTGCGCCGGAAAGCCGGTGGGGGCGATCGAGATCTTGTAGGTGGGGCCGAAGCTCACGACGTACGGCGAGGCCGGCGTCGTGTTGGCGGCGAGCCCGGCGACCGTCCACGTGCCGGCGGCATCGGTGGTCGTCGAAGTGACCCGAGCATGGGTGGCCGCGTTGTAGACCGTGACCACTGCGCCGCTGAGCGGTGTGGGGGCACCGGGCGGCGACGCGACGGTGGATCCGGGGCCCGGGGTCGACGTGGCCAGGGTCGAGGTGCCCGAAGGAAGGGACGAGATGGCCGAGGCGATCGGGATGAAGCCGCTCGTGACGGTGCCCGAGACGGCACCGGTCTTCGGGTACACGGCGAGGTCGATGGTGCGCACGTCGCTGATGGGGGTGCCGATCGGGACCGGACCGAGGTGGACGACCGTGGCCTGGTCCCAGGTGCTCCCGCCGTACCACGACCCCAACTGCGCGCCTGATGCGTCGAGCACCTGAACCTTGTAGTCCCCGTCGGGCACCGAGGCGAGCGTGTACGTGCCGGTGGCGTCGGTGGTGGCCGAACGCAGCACGGTCCGGGTGGTCCCGGCCCACAGCCAGACCCTCATGCCCGGGGCGGGCGTGGCGGCGGGTTGGGCCAGGACCGTCCCCATGATGGAGCTCGCGCCGGCAGCTCCCGCCGGGGCGGCCGTCACCCAGCCGGCCAGCAGCACGAGCGCCGCGACCGCGACGAGGGCCGTAATCGCGCGCGGACGGTGTCGAGCCGGGGGACGTCTGGCGCCGTGATCCATGGTTGCAACCTCCGCCTCGGGTGCCGTCGGCCCCGCTCCGACCCATCCGAGTCGGCACCACCTCCGCGCACCAGGTGGTCGCCCGAGCGTACTCCGTGCTGGCGACGGCGCCCGGAGACGTCGCCGGGACGCTCCCCGGGGCCGTTCCGGGGGCGGCGGGTGCCGCGATGCGCGGTCCCCCCACCGGGCCGCGCGAAGATCATCAACCCGACCTGACCACCCGCCCTCCCCCCACGCTCCCCCCGTCTCACTCGTCAGCAGCCCGTCGTTCCGTAGGAGCAATGCAGCGTTCTGTCCGCCTTCGGCCGTGGCAAAAACAGGCCCTCGAACGCTTCGACGCGGCCGACGCCCCGGACTTCCTGGCCGTCGCGACCCCCGGCGCCGGCAAGACGACGTTCGCCCTGACCGCCGCCGTGCAGCACCTGGCCCGCCATCCCGAGCGCCGGGTCGTCGTGGTCGCCCCCACGTCGCACCTGAAGCTGCAGTGGTCACGGGCGGCGAGCCGGCTCGACCTGCACCTCGAGCCGCAGTGGTCCGCCCGGGACGGCCGCCTGCCCACCGACATGCACGGCATCGTGGTGACCTACCAGCAGGTCTCGATGCAGCCCCACGCCCTGCGGGGCGTGGCCCACGACGCCTTCGTGATCTTCGACGAGCTCCACCACGCCGGCGACGACAAGGCCTGGGGCGACGGCATCCGCCTCGCGTTCGGTGGTGCCGCCCGCCGGCTCTCGTTGTCGGGCACGCCGTTCCGCTCCGACACGGCCGCGATCCCCTTCGTCCACTACGACGACTTCGGCGAGGCCCACGCCGACTACGAGTACGGCTACGGCGAGGCGCTGCACGACGGCGGCGTCGTGCGGCCCGTCTACTTCCCCCGCATCGACGGGCACATGGAGTGGGTCGGGCCCGACGGCGAGCAGTACGCCGCCTCGTTCGACGATGCGCTCGACCGGGCCCGGTCGGGCCAGCGCCTGCGCACCGCCCTGTCCACCAGCGGCGAGTGGCTGCCGGCGGTGCTCGATCAGGCGCACGAGCAGCTGATGGCCATACGCGAGGTCCAGGCCCACGCGGGTGGGTTGGTCATCGCCATGGACCACGAGCACGCGCGCGGGATCGTCGAGCTCATGCGGCGCCGCTACGGGGTCGTGCCCACGTTGGCGTTGAGCGACGACCCGACCGCATCGGCGCGCATCGAGCACTTCGCCGAGGGGTCCCAGCCGTGGATCGTCGCGGTGCGGATGGTGTCCGAGGGCGTCGACATCCCGCGCCTGCGGGTGGGCGTGTTCGCGACCAACACCTCGACCGAGCTGTTCTTCCGCCAGGCGGCGGGGCGCCTGGTGCGCTGGACGCGGGGCATGCGGCACCAGAAGGCGTTCTTCTTCATCCCCGACGATCCCCGCCTGCGCACGTACGCCGCGCAGCTCGCCGAGCAGCGCCGCCACAGCCTGCGCCGCCGCGACGATCAGGACGACGAGTTCGGCGACGACACCGCGCTCGACGAGGTGGCGAACGAGCAACTCGAGGAGGAGCAGCTCTCGTTGTTCTCCGTGATCTCGGCCGTCGCCGTCGGCGCGCCCCACATGCCCGAGTGGGTGACCGACGAGCTCGACGACGAGCTCAGCCCCGACGAGGACGACGACGAGACGCTGACGATCGCGCTCACGCCGCCGCCGCGCCCGGGGGGCGGTCGCGCGGTCCTGGTCGGGACGCACCATCGGACCCGCCGCGAGCACAAGGCCCATCTTCGGTCCGAGAACGCGGAGCGCGCCCGGGACATCGTGCGCGTGTCCGGGCTGACCCACGCGCAGGTGAACGGCGAGCTGAACCGGCTGTCGAGCGTGGCGAAGGTCTCCGAGGCGACCGTCGAGCAGCTCGAGAACCGGCTCCGCCACGCGGACCGGTGGCTCAGCCGCCTCTGACCGCCACCGCCACCGCCACCGCAAGCATTCTGGAGGCGAATCCGTCGTCCCAGCGACGGATCCGCCTACCGGTTCGATGGGACGTCGGTCGGTGCGGGCGTCGGTCGATCAGGACACGACGATCGTGCCCTTCATGGTGTTGTGGATCTTGCAGTGGTACGCGTAGGTACCGGCCTTGTCGAAGGCGTGGGAGTACGTGCCGGCCGGGACCAGCGGGCTCGAGTCCAGCTCGGCGCCCTCGTCGGAGATCACGTAGTGGTTGTTCTCATCCGCGTTGGTCCACGTGATCTTCTCGCCGACCTTGGCCGTCTGGGACTCGGGGTTGAACGCGTAGTCCTTGATCAGCACGGTCCCCGGCGGCACCGCCAGCGTCGTCGTCGTGGTGGGCGCCGCCGTCGTCGAGGTGGTCGGGGCGGCCGTGGTGGTCGTGGTGGGCGCAGCTGTCGTCGCCGTGTCGGTCTTGGTGCAGCCGATCGCGGCGACCGCGGCGAGCAGCGCAACCGCGGTCATGGTCACTCGGTGTCGGTGGTGCACGCCGTCCCCCTCGATGCCGTCGGAGGCTGTTCGCCGCCGACGTTGGTCTGGATCACTCGCCGGCGCGAGCCGGCACCGTGAGTTCACCACGTGCTCGCGCCTGGGAGGTCGATGCTGCGAGGACTACTGCTTGATCCAGAGGTTGGCGATCCAGGTCTTGGCACCGAGCGTCGCGCCCGTGGCGTTCTGCGCCGCGGCGATCCCCTGCACCCGCGTGTTGGCCGCGATGACCCACGTCGGCCGGCCGAGCCAGACGTACGCCACACCCTCGTTGAGGCGCTTCTCGACCACGGCGTAGTCCTTGTCACGCGTGGCTTTGTCCGACGTGGCGCGAGCCTCGTCGAGCGCCTTGTCGATCTGGTCGTCCTTGAAGCGAGCGACGTTCGTCGAGATGCGCGGCGTGGGCAGCACCGCCGTCGAGTGCCACCACAGGTAGTCGCCATCGGGATCGGTCGAGCCGAAGTTGCGCCACCCGGCCAACTGGTAGCTCCCGGTGACCACCTGCACGATCAGGCCAGCCAGCTCGGACGACTTGATCGTGACCTTGATGCCCGCGGCGGCCCACTGATCCGTCAGCAGCTGCATCTGCGCCTGGTCGTCGACGTTGGGCGTCGTGAGCACCTCGGCCTCGATGGGCTTGCCGTGCTTGGTCTGGTACTCGTCCGCGTACTGCTTGGCCTTGGCCAGATCGAACGCCGGGTAGGCATCGTCCTCGCTGAAGCCGAGCTGGCCCTTGGCGAACGGGCCGTGCACGTCGTGCTTCGCCGTCGTCTCGGCGATCCCCCGCCACTTCTCGGCGTCGGTCGCGTACGCCAGCGCGCGCCGGGCGCTGATGTCGTCGAAGGGTTCCTTGTCGGTGTTGATGGCGATGACGTCCTCTTCGCCCTCACCGTTCTCGACCGCCTTCATGTCGCCCTTCGCCGCCGCCTCCCGCGCTTTGGTGACCACGGTCGGCTGGTAGGCGTGGAGCACGTCGACGTCACCCTTGGTCAGCGCGTCGAGCCGACTGAGGGCGTCGGGCATGAACCGGAACTGGATCTGGTCCAGGTTCGGCAGGTCCTTCTGCCAGTAGGTCGGGTTGCGCTCGGCGGTGAACGACGAGCCCTTCACGTAGTCCTTGAACTTGAACGGTCCGGTCCCGATCGGGTGCATCGACGGACCGTTGGCGTCGGGGTTGGTGAGGAACGACGGCGCCGCGACGTACCCGGTCTGGGTCGACAGCGTGTACGGGAACGACGTCCACGGTTCCTTCATGGAGACCTTGAGCTCGAGTGGGCCGGTGACCTCATAGGTGTCGACCGAGCTCAACGACGGGGCCGTGATGAACGACTTCGTGAGGTAGTCGAAGTTGACCTTGAGCGCGTCGGCATCGAGCTTGGTGCCGTCGTGGAACGTGACCCCGGACGGCAAGGTGATGGTCCAGGTCTTGAAGTCCGCGCTCGGGGTGATCGCCTTGGCCAGGTACGGCACGGCTTGCCCGTTGGCGTCGAGTGTGGCCAACGGATCGAACACGGCCGACGCCAACATGTGCCCCGATGCGTCGAACGAGCTGCGCGACGGATCGAGGCCATCGGGTTCCGCCTCGACGGCGAACACGAGCGCGCCGCCCTTCTGCGGTGCCGAGGTCTCGTCCGCCGGGCCCAGCACCGGCCGGGCGTTCGCGGTCGCCGCCGGCGTCCCCGCCACGGCCGTCGTGGTCGAGTCCGACGCCGAGCCCGTCGCCGCCGTCGACGAGCAGGCACTCGCGGCCACGGCCACGAGCACCAACACCCCCACCGACATGCGGCGCGCGCGCCGACCAACCTGCTGCTCTGCGTTCATCGCCATCGCCCTTTTCTTCATGTCCGCCAAGATCAACAACCGCCACCCCGCCCGAGCGGGGCCTTGCCGCCGGCACTGCACCAGCTACCGGAACCGCACCGCCTACCCCAGTTCGGGACCGAGGATGCTGACGAAGCTCACCATCTCGCCGGGATAGCCCCCCAGATTGTGGACCAGACCGAGGCGCCGGTCGCGCGCGCCCCCCGGAACCCAGGCCGGGATGCGGCGATCATCGGGCGCCTCGTCGCGCAACTGGAGCCAGTTCTCGAAGTGCATCCGCAGGCCCGACGCCCCCACCGGGTGGCCGAACGACTTGAGCCCGCCATCCGGGTTGACCGGGAGCTCGCCGTCCAGATCGAACACCCCGGCCTCGACGTCCTTCCAGGCTTCGCCGTGGTTGGAGAACCCGAGGTCCTCCATGAGCACCAGCTCGGTCGGGGTGAAGCAGTCGTGCACCTCCGCCATCGAGATCTCGGCCCGGGGGTCGGCCACGCCGGCCTGGGCGTACGCATCCTGCGCGCAGCGCACGACCTCGGGGAAGGTCGTGTAGTCGTAGTCGGGGTTGATGAGGCCGGCGCCGTTGCCCGCGACGAACGAGAGCGCCTTGATGTAGAGCGGCTTGTCGGTGTAGCGGTGTGCGTCTTCGGCCCGCACCACGATCGCGGCCGCCGCGCCGTCAGCCACACCCGCGCAGTCGAAGACGCCGAGCCGGCCGGCCACGGCGGGGGCCCGGCAGATGGCGTCGATGGCCATCTCCTTGCGGAACTGCGCTCGTGGGTTGCGCGCCCCGGTGTAGTGGTTCTTCGAGGCGCTGTGGGCGAGGACCTGCTGGAGGGGGGCCTCGTCGACGCCCCACGTCTGGGCGTAGGCGGGCACGAGGAGGCTGACCAGCGCCGCCGCCGTCAGCGTTCGGTTC
>JBBQHT010000263.1:0-6458 GCA_038324235.1 Acidimicrobiales bacterium | reverse complement strand
TAGGCGTCACGCTGCTTGCTCAGGTAGTCGACGATGTCGTCGGCGCCCCAGTGCGGCCAGTGGTGGCTGGCGAAGACGATGTCGGTGTCGGCCCCGAACAGGGCGATCGACTCGTCGATGTACTTGCTCCACGCGAGGGCGTCGCGCACCTGCGCCCCGCGCGGCGTGTAGAGGTTGTGCAGCGTGCCCGTGCAGTTCTCGGCCATGCACAGGATCCGCCGATCCGGGAAGTGGAAGTTCATCTCGGCCGGCGCCTCGGTGCCGGGCGTGAGCTGGAACACGATGCGCAACCCGTCGATGACGAGCTCGGTGCCCGACACGGTGATCTCCTCGGTCGGCGCGATCAGCCCGGACGACCCGAAGAGCGGCACGCCCTTGCCGAGGCCCGCGTCGACATGGCCCTTCGGGTTCCGCGGCAGCAGGGCACCGTACATGTAGGACGCCCGGCGAGTCATGACGTTGCCGGCGATCACGTTCTCGCTGATCGCCGCCTCGAGGAACCCCTCGGGCGCGATCACCCGCACGCGCCCCGATTGCACATCGTCGTCGTCGATGATGCCGCGGACGCCGGCGAAGTGGTCGACGTGGCTGTGCGTGTAGATCACGGCGTGGATCGGCCGCTCGCCGAGGTGCGCGTGCACCAGTTCGAGCGCGGCGCGGGCGGTCTCGGCTGACGTGAGGGGATCGATGACGACCCAACCGGTGTCGGTCGCGATGAACGAGACGTTGGACAGATCGAGCCCGCGCACCTGGTAGAAGCCGTCGGCGACCTCGAAGAGGCCGGCGATGCCGTTGAGCTGGGCCTGGCGCCACAGGCTCGGGTGCACGGTGTCGGGAGCGTCGCCCTCGACGAAGGCGAACGTGGACAGGTCCCAGACCGGGAAGCCGAGCTCGTGCATGACCTGCTCGCTCGCCGGCGCGGCGATCAGCCCCCGCGTGGCACGCTCGAAGTCCCGCCGATCGGCGAACGGCAGGCGATCGTGCACCGCCGCGTTCGCCGCCCGCGTGGTCGCGGTCGCATCCTTGGGCTGCAGCTGATCATCGGTCACGGTGTCCCCCTCAGGTCGTGCGCGGCACGCTAACAAGCCAGCCCCCTGCTCGGCTCCACTGCCGCCCCAACGTCCCGTTCTCGGCCCCGCTCCGTCCCCTCGCCTGCCGTCGGCTCCGCGATCAGAGGCGCCACCGGAGCCGAGAAGGCGGCGGCGGTGTCGGCGCGGGTGCGCTCAGGGGCTCACGGGGGCGGCCAGCGGTTCGTTCGGGATGTACGGCGAGCGCAGCCAATGGACCCACGATCCCTCCACCAGGCCACGGTGGCCGCTGGCGCCCGCGTGGATGTCCCGGACCGCGTCGTCGTAGGTCGCCCGCGACACCGTTGTCTCCGATCCGGTCAGGAGGTCGTGCAGGACCAGACCGCCGGCGTCGTCGATCCGCTCGAGCACGGGGCCGGCCGCCTGCTCTCGATCGACGTGGGGAAGCTTGCACAACTCGACCGCTCGATCGTCGATCCCCGCATGGGCCGCGACGACCTTCTCGCGCAGCTCCTCCAGCCCGAACACCAAGCGGATGTCCACGCCCGCACCCCAGTGCCGGACGAACGCCGGACCCTCGTCGCGCACCGGTTCGGCCAGACCGGCGGTGACGGCGACCTCGAGCTCCGCCCACCCGGGTCGTTGGCTCGGCGGCAGCATGCCGGCGACGAGGCCGACGCCCGCATCGGTCCACAGCATCGGGTCCTCGAGCACGTCGATGTGGCCGCAGGCGTCACAGGGGAACCGGTGCAGGCTCCGGTCCAGCAACTGATCGAGGAACGGCGGGTGGCGGTTCGGGTTCGCGCTCTCGACGACCTTGATCGTGCGGACCGACCCGCACGCCCCGCATCCCATCGTGCGCACCTCGTAGATCGACATCGGTCACCGTCCCTGGGGAGGGCCGAGGGACACGGGGTCGAAGCCGAGCAGGTCGACCTGCCAGCCGTCGCCGACGACACCGTCGTGGGCGGCGGGTCGCACGGGCGCGGCCGCCACGGCGAGCGGGCTGGCCACCTCGACCCGGGCGGCGGCGAGCAGCTGCTCGGCCAGCAGGGGCGGTACCTGGTCGGGCTCGTCCGCGGCGGCGATGCCCGCGAACCGCCCCAGCTCGACACCCTCGAGCTCGTAGCGCCACACGATCGATCGATCCGGGGCGACGTCGCACACCATCTGCCCGATTGGCTGCGGGGGCGTCGCGCCGCCGTTGCCCCCGGCCACCACAGCCTCGGCGGGAGGTGGTCCGTGGGCCCCCGTCGCGGCGAAGCGCACCCATCGAGCAGGCTCGTCGATGACGAGCCGGATGGCTCCCCGGGGCCGATCCGAAGCCGTGGGATCGGGGTAGCGGGGTAGACCGGGTGTGAGCCCACCCACCGCGTCCAGCACCGCCGCCAGCTCGTCGGCCAGCCAGTCCGGCGCGGCCGACGGGAACAAGGCACGCAGCCGCGCCGAGGCGCGATGGAGGCCGGCGTGCGCGGCGACATCTCCGCGCTCGGTCGCCAGCACGACCACCCGCCCTCGATCACCGTCGAACAGCGGGACGGACCACAGGCCCTCGACGTCGTCGGGGTAGAACGCCCGCACCTCGGCCGGCTCCCCGCGGGGAAGGGCCAAGCGCAGGCGGGCCACGGCCACGAGCGCGTCGGCCAGTGCCGGCGGTGCGGTGGGTTCGCTCATCGCCGCAGGTCCGCGACGGCGACGGACGTCGGCTGGCGCGACGGTCGGGGCACAGAACATGACGTCCGCCTCGGCAGGGGTGACGCGGCCCGGCCGATCATGGGCTCGGCGCCGGGGCCGGGGTCGGGGCGACCGTGCCGGGAGGCGCGCCGAACATCGGGTCGGACTGACGTTCGAGATCGGTGAAGAACACCGCCGGGTCCTTGCCGTTGACTGCGGGCGGCAACCCACCGCCGGAGTACTTGCGCGTGTAGACCTCGGCGAACATCTCCTTGTGCGACGACAGCGAGTACCAGCCCGTCGTCGCGTGCAGGGCATCATGCGCCGCCTTCGAGTACGACATGAACCCGCTGCCCCGCGTGAGGTAGGTCACCACCGGACTGGCCGGCATGAACCCCGGGAACATGTAGGCGTTGTCCTGGATCGCCGTCGGGCTCTGGCCGGGCACCTTGGTCATGAAGCTCGTCAACCGCTGCGGGCCCCAGATCGAGCCGGCGATCACGCCCAGCTTGGCCCGCAGGCTCTTGGTGCCGTTCTTGATCGGGCCCGCGACTTCGGACTTGGTGGCGATGATGCCGACCATCCAGTCCCGCACCTCGGTGTCGGTCACCCGGCGCGCCCCGCCGCCGAAGTTCAGCTTCGGCCAGCCGGTCGCGGGCTTGGGGAGCGGCGCCCACATCGAGGCGACGAACGCCGCCTGGCTCGACGCGGCGAAGCCGCCATAGGCGAGGAAGAAGTCATCGCCGGATTGGGTCATCGTGCCCACCCGGGCCTGCCCGACGGCGTGGCCGATCTCGTGGCGGACGTGGTTCTGGAAGTAGGTCAACGCGTTGGCGGCGCCGAGCGCGCCCCCCGGCCCCGTCGTCCCGGCGGCGCCATAGGCCGTTCCCTCACCGGCCAGCACACCGATCGCGGCGTCGTCCATGTGCCCGGCGGCATCGACCTTGATCACGATCTTGTTCTGCCAGAAGAAGCTCGTGTCGAACGAGGCCGGTCCGGTGGACTTCCACCCGAGAACGGGATCGTTGACCTCGTCGACGGCCACGTTGCTGAAGGCGATCGGCGAGATCGCCACCTGGTTGCGCGGGATCGTCCGGATCATCTTCATGAGCTCGGTGGCGGTCTTGTCGTCGGGGGCGACGGCGGGGTACCGCTGGCGCGTCGGTCGGCCGGCGGTGTTGGTGCCGGTCGGGAACAACACGTTGCCCGTCGAGGTCACGTCCTTGCCGATCAGGGCGCGGAAGTAGACCAACGTGTCCGCGGAGACCTTGGCCCCGGCGTCGTACGCGGCCCACACGAGGGCGACCATATCCGTGCCGAACACCGTGTCCGGCTTGCCGCGGAACATGCCGGCGAACTTCGGGCCGAGCAGCGGGGCCCAGGCGAGGTTGGCCCCCGCCACCTTGAGCGGATCGAGCGGGCTCGTGCGCACGGCGATCATCGCATCGAGCCAGTCGGCCGTCGGCGTGGGCCACGTGAGCTCGGCGATCGGGAAGGTGTTGCCGAGCAGGGTCATCTGCTGCAGCGGGGTTCCCCCGAGCCCCTGCACGATCGCGGCCTGATCAGCAGAGGGGAACCCGCGGATGAGCGCCGCGCTCTCCGGGTTGTCGTAGACCGCCACCTTCTGATCGACGGTGGCCTTGCCGAGCAGCTCCTTGACCCGTTCGACGTCGGACTTCGCGCCGGCCTCCGCGGTCATGAACTTGAGCTGGCGCGGCAGGTTGCCCTTGAAGAGGATCAACACCAACTCGACCATCGTGGTGTTGTTGCAGACGTTGACCCAGAACGGGATCCAGAAGTCGCCCCCGACGATGGCGATGTCCTCAGGCGTCGCCGCGGTGAGCAGCGGCTTGATGGCGTCGAGGTCGGGCGCGGTCAGGAAGCTCGTCTCGCCCCGGATCCAGGTGAGCTGGGTCGGAAGATCGAACCCCAGGTCGGTGACCGCACCCACGATCGTCTTGTTGATGCACACCTTGAGGAAGTACGCCTTCCACTGCTCGGTCTTGAGCGCGTCACGTTCGGGCTTGGGCGCGGCGCGGACCAGGTCGCCGATCTCGCTGTAGTTGATGTTGCCCGCCCCGAAGATGCTCGCCTTCTCCAACCACTCGAGCTTCGTGGCGAGCGGCGCCCCGAGGTTCACCACCGCCCGCTTCATCTCCTTGAAGTTCAACGCCTTGGCGAGCTTGTCGCGATAGCCGGCCAGCACGATCGTCTTCTCGGTCGACGACATCGTGGCGAGGAGGTCGATGACCTTCTCCTCCGGCGTGTTCCACTTGTCGAGGTAGCCGTCGAGCGTGGTGATGTTCGCCGAGTTCGCCGCCACCACGGTGTTGGTGGGCACCTCCCGCTGCACCGTGTGGCTCGCCGCCTGGTTCCCGGCGCTGCGCTGCAACGCCAGCAGTCTCGACGGCGTCGTGAAAACCGCCGCGGCGCCGGCCTTGCCGCTGGACACGTCGGGGACGACCGTCACCTCGGCCGCGCCCGGGGCCGGCGCGCCTGACGAGGACTTGGCCGCTGGCTCGCTGTCGGCCCGTTGCTGGTGCTGCTGCACGAACCCCCCGCCTCTTCAACGTCGCATCGGCTGCCCCGACGGTAGCGAACACCTTCAGGGCCCGCAACGAGTCGCGGCCGCGAGCCCGGGCGAGGTGGTGATCCGGGCCGCGGTGGGCGCGCCGATTCACGACCCACCCCGTATCCTGGCGGGGTGACCGACGACCTGATGACCGGCGTGCCCACCGGCGATGATGCGCTCGATCCCGTGCTGCAGACGGTGCCGCTCGCCTCGATGCCCTGGCCGACCGTCGACCCGTTCCTGTTCTGCGTCCACCACCTCGACGCGTACCCCGAGGGCAACGCCGTGCTCGGGCCGCAGGCCGCGCTGACCGGACGCGACCTCGGCGCCGACTTCGCGGGCGTCGACGGTTGGAACATGTACCACGGCCAGGTGGTGCCCGGCTTCCCGCAACATCCTCATCGTGGATTCGAGACCGTCACGTTCGTGCGCCGCGGTCTGGTCGACCACGCCGACTCGCTGGGCGCCACGGCCCGGTTCGGTCGGGGCGACGTGCAGTGGATGACCGCGGGCGCAGGAGTGGTTCATGCCGAGATGTTCCCCTTGCTCGACCCCGACCAGCCCAACCCGCTCGAGCTGTTCCAGATCTGGCTCAACCTGCCTGCGGCCGACAAGATGGTCGACCCGTACTTCACGATGCTGTGGGACGAGGAGATCCCGCGGCTCGTGGTGACCGACGACGCCGGCCGGACCGCCCAGATCACGGTCATCGCCGGCACCCTGGCCGGGCTCACCCCGCCGGCCCCGCCGCCCAACTCGTGGGCCGCCCGCGCCGAAGCCGACCTCGCGATCTGGCACGTCGCGCTGGACCCGGGCGCGTCCTGGGAGCTGCCGCCCGCGGCCAGCGCCGAGACCACGCGCACGTTGTACCTCTTCGGGGGATCCTCGCTGCACATCGGGGCCCACGAGATCGGCGCGAAGACCGGCGCGGTGCTGCGCACCGACGTGGCGGTCACGATCACGGCGGGTACCGAACCGGTCGACGCCCTGGTGCTGCAAGCCCGGCCGATCGGCGAGCCGGTGGCGCAGTACGGGCCCTTCGTGATGAACACCCGGGCCGAGATCGAACAGGCCTTCCACGACTACCAGCGCACGCAGTTCGGCGGCTGGCCCTGGCCCTCCGACGACCCGGTGCACCCACCCGAGCAGGGCCGCTTCGCCCGCCACGCCGACGGTCGGGTCGA
>JBBQHT010000262.1:0-6506 GCA_038324235.1 Acidimicrobiales bacterium | reverse complement strand
AGCTGATCTTCGGCTGCTCGCAGGCGGCGCAGTACGAGTGGATGCTCGACGGCTACCCCTCGATCTTCGAGGGCATCCGGGAGCGGGTCGCCGACGGCCGGTGGGTCCCCGTCGGCGGCATGTGGGTGGAGCCCGACACCAACCTCGCCGGTGGCGAGGCGCTGGTGCGCCAGATCACCCACGGCCAGCGCTTCTTCCAGGAGCACCTCGGCCGCCGCTCCACCGAGGTCTGGATCCCCGACGTGTTCGGGTACCCGGCCTCGCTCCCCCAGATCATGCGCCTCGGCGGCATCGACCGCTTCCTCACCCAGAAGATGTCGTGGAACAAGACCAACGCGTTCCCGCACCACTCGTTCTGGTGGGAGGGCATCGACGGGTCCACCGTGTTCACCCACTTCCCGCCGATCGACAGCTACAACGCGCTTTTCATGCCGATGATGCTGAACCACGCCGTCGAGAACTTCACCGAGAAGGGGCGCGCGACGCGGTCGCTCATGCCGTTCGGCTTCGGCGACGGCGGTGGTGGCCCGAACCGCCAGATGCTCAACCAGTTCCGCCGCGTGCGCGACCTCGAAGGCCTCCCCCGGGTCGAGATCGAGTCGGCGCATGACTTCTTCGACGCCGCGATCGCCGAGTACCCGGACGCGCCGCGCTGGGTCGGCGAGCTGTACTTCGAGACGCACCGCGGCACGTTCACCAGCCAGGCCAAGACCAAGGCCGGCAACCGCCGCAGCGAGCTGCTGCTGCGCGAGGCCGAGCTGTGGTGCGTCGCGGCCTACGGCACGACCACCGACGCGGGCTACCCCACAGCCGACCTGGATCGCATCTGGAAGACCGTGCTGCTGCACCAGTTCCACGACATCCTGCCGGGCTCGTCGATCGGGTGGGTCCACCGCGAGGCCGAGGCCACCTACACCGAGCTGGCCGAACGCCTCGAGACGATCATCGCCGGGGCGCTGCGCGAGCTGGCCGCCGACGTGAGCCTGGCCAACGCCGCGCCGCACGACCGCGACGAGGTCATCGTCGTGCGGGCCGACGAGGTCGGGGCGGACTGGGTGCCGGACCAGACGCTCGCCGACGGTCGGGTCGCGGTGCGGGCCCAGGTGCCCGCCATGGCGGTGGCGACGCTGCGATCCGCCGCCCGCCCGGTCGAGCGCGAGGCGGCGGTGGTCGTCGATCCCCTCGGCCGTGTCATCGAGAACGCGCACCTGCAGGTGCGCCTGGACGACGCTGGTCTCATCACGTCGATCTTCGATCGGGATCACGAGCGCGAGCTGCTGGCGCCGGGGGAGCGCGGCAACCTGCTCCAGCTCCACCCGGATCTGCCCAACGAGTACGACGCCTGGGACCTCGACGACTTCTACCGACGCCAGGTCACCGACCTGATCGAGGTGGACGCGATCACCGTCGACGAAGCCGGGCCGCTGATCGGCCGCATCTCGGTCACCCGCTCGTTCCGGTCGTCGCGGGTCACCCAGACCATCGAGCTGCGCGCCGGCAGCCGCCGCCTCGACGTGCACGCGGCGATCGACTGGCACGAGCGCGACCACGTGTTGAAGGTGGCCTTCCCGCTCGACATCCACACCGATCACCTCACCCGCGAGATCCAGTTCGGGCACCTCGCCACCGCCATCCACACCAACACCAGTTGGGACGCGGCCCGCTTCGAGGTGTGCGCCCACCGCTGGGTGGATGTGAGCGAGCCGGGCTACGGCGTCGCGCTGCTCAACGACGCCAAGTACGGCCACGACGCGACCCGCACCCGGACCGCAGACGATCGGCCCTCCACCGCCCTGCGCCTCACGCTGCTCAAGGGCGCCCAGTATCCCGATCCGCACGCGGACGAGGGTCTCCACGCCTTCACCTACGCGCTGCTCCCGCATGGCGGAGACCTGCGCGAGGCGGGCGTCATCGCCGAGGGCTACCGCCTCAACCTGCCGATCCGCGTCATCCCCGGCCTCGCCCCCACCGAACCGGTCGGCGAAGCCGTCGCCCCGGCGACTGTTTCGCCAGCAGGTTCGCCGATTGACTCGCCCGCGGTCGTCGCGAGCGGGCACGACGCCGTGGTTGTCGAGGCGGTCAAGCCCGCTGACGACGGGTCGGGCGATCTCATCGTGCGGGTCTACGAGTCCTGGGGCGGGCGGGTGCCGCTGCTGCTGACCTTCGCCCGACCCCCGCAGACGGTGACGATCACGGACTTCCTCGAAGAGCCGAACGCGACCATCCCCGTGGTCCCGCTCACCGTCGATGGTTCGCGGGTGGCGGGCGAACTGCATCCCTTCCAGATCGCCACGTTGCGAGTCACGTTCTGATCCAACCGGGTACCTTGTGGCGATGCCCACCTTTGTCTTGCTCTCGATCATCGGTCCCGACGGCGCCGCGACGCTGCGCGAGAACCCCGAGCGGCTCCGAGCCGTCAACGGCGAGGTCGAGGCCATGGGCGGCCGGGTCGTGCAGCAGTACGCGCTGCTGGGTCAATGGGACTTCCTCAACATCATCGAGGCGCCCGACGAGTTGACCATGATCAAGATCACGACGGCCCTCAACGCGCGCGGCACCCTCAAGACCCGCACGCTCACGGCGATCCCGATCGACGAGTTCATCGAGGCCCTCGGCCCCGGCGTCTGAGCGGACACCGGCGCCGATCAGGACCGGTGGACGGGATGCGTCGCTCGCTCGCGCAACCGCCGGTGGGCCATCGCCCGAGCGGCGGTGTAGTTGGTCACGCCTTCCTGCTCGGCGGCGGTGAACACCTCGAGCGTGCGGTCGTGGATCTTGGCGATGTTGCGGCGCACCCGGGTCGGGTCGGGGCCACCCGCATGGAACTGATCAGCGTCCTTGATGCACCCGCCGGCGTTGGCGATGAAGTCGACCGCGTGCACGATGCCGCGACGATCGAGCGCCGCTTCCACGCCATCGTTCGCCAGCACGTTGTTCGCCGATCCGGCCACCACCCCGACCCGCAGGCGAGCCACGGTCTGATCGTCGAGGACGGACCCAAAGGCGAACGGCGCGAACACGTCGGCCTCGACGTCGTAGATCTGGTCGATCGGCACGGCCTCGACCCCGAAGTGGCGCTGGGCCCGGGCGCGGCGCGCCTCGTCCGGTTCGG
Source organism: Acidimicrobiales bacterium (assembly GCA_038324235.1). Classification (GTDB taxonomy): domain Bacteria; phylum Actinomycetota; class Acidimicrobiia; order Acidimicrobiales; family Acidimicrobilacustridaceae; genus JBBQHT01. The sequence goes on along the minus strand of JBBQHT010000262.1, from coordinate 3,394 downwards.
CGATGACGACGTGCGCACCGAGGTCGAGCAACTGGCCGACGGCGCTGAAGCCGCAGGCGCCCACGCCCTGCACGGCGACACGCCGGCCCCGCAGGTCACCGTCACCCCAGCGCTGGTGCGCGCACGCTCGCATCGCGTGGATGACCCCGGCTGCGGTCGCGGCGGCGATGTCGCCGACGCCGCCCGCGGAGGTGGGCAGGGTGGACACGTAGGCTGTCTCCTCGTGGATCAGCGCCATGTCGTCGAGCGTCAGGCCGGCGTCCTCCCCGGCCCAGAAGGCCCCGCCGAGGGAGTCGACGAACTGCCCGAATCGGCGCAACAGCGCCTCGGTCTTCGCGTGGGCGGGATCGCCGATGATCACGGCCTTGCCGCCGCCCCGGTCTTCACCGGCGGCGGCGTACTTGAGGGTCATCGCCCGGGCGAGGCGGGTCACGTCCTCGGTAGCCGCGGCGACGCTGGGGTAGGGGCGCATGCGCACGCCCCCGTCGGCAGGCCCGAGGACGCTCGAATCGATGCAGATGAGGGCGTGGAGGCCGACGGTGTCGTCCCGGCACTCGATGAGGCGCTCGTAGTTCTCGTTCATGGTTCGACCCTACGGATGGGCCGCGCCGGGGAGAACGCGCGATGTGACCGATCGCGGTGGCGGGCACCGCGCGATGTGGCGCGGCGCCCGACACCCACGCGTCGAACCGTCGGGATCGGTGGCGGGGCACCCGGGGTGACCAGGCCGACCGGTCGCCGTGCCGCGTCGGGACGAGGACGATGACGGCCGCGTTGCCGGCTTCGGGGGCCGGGCTCGACGAACTGGACCGACGGCTGCTCGATCTGCTCGCCACCGACGGGCGCGCGCCCGTGGCCGGTTTGGCCAAGCGCCTCGGCGTGGCGCGTTCGACGGTGCAGCAGCGGTTGCTGCGCTTGGAAGCGTCAGGCGTGATCGCCGGGTACACCGTGCGACTTGGGGTGCCCGCGGACGAGGGGATCACCGCCTACGTGCACCTGACCGTGGATCCCAAGTTCGGCACGCGCACCGCCGACGAGCTCGCCGTCATCGCCGAGATCCGGGAGCTGCACGCGGTGAGCGGCGCGTTCGATCTGCTGGCGGTGGTCCGCGGCCCGTCTCCCGCCGCGATCGACGCGGTCCTCGATCGCATCACCCGGATCCCCGGGGTGGTGCGCACGAGCAGTTCGATCGTGCTCAGCACGAAGGTCCTCCGCCCACCCGGCCCGGGTATCTGACCCTCGGGCTGCCGCGTCGCGACGTGTGGCCCACCCCTTCCAGCCCCGCCGCAGTCCGCAGCGTGGGGCGGGCGGCGGCTACCTTGGCGACGATGACCAGGGCGGAGCGGCGGGCGGCGCGGCGGAACGACGACACCATCGGGGGTGCCACCTCGGTGAGGAGCCGCCCCCGCAGGTCAAGCGCTCGCGGTCGGGGACGTCGGCGCGGGCTGGGCGGGTTGGTGCTGTTGATCGCGGCGGTGGCGGTGCTCGTCGCGGCATGCTCGTCTTCCCCGGCGGCCGACCCACCGTCGGGCGTCGCCGGGTCGACACCGACGGGATCGTCGCCGACCGGGTCGATCCCGTCCGGTGGCGGCGAGACCGACCCCACCAACGATCCCATCGGTGCACGCGAGGATCCGGGACCGATCCCGTCGAGCGATGAGCCGGCGACCCCGACCCGGATCACGCGGACCGAGCTCGCGGCCGCGCCGGGCGACGCACCCACGACCGCGTCCGGACGCGCATCCTCGTCCACCGCACCGGGCGCCACGACCACCGCTATCACCGCATCGCCGACGACGGGCGTCGCGCCCGCCACGTCGACCACCGTCGTGGTCGGGTCGTGCCCCGGTCTGGCCAGCGCCTTGGAACGAACGGCTTGCGACGACGCCCGCGCCGTGGCCGGCCACTACCGCACGAGCACCGGTGCTCCGGGGTTGGCGATCGGGTTCGTGCTCCCCGCGGCCGAGGGCCAGCCGGCCGTGCGGCTCAGCTTCGAGTTCGGCGACGCCACGGCGGCGAGCGCGCCGACCGGCACCGTGCCCGCCGCGGGCAGCTCGTTGTGGGAGATCGGCTCCGAGACCAAGCTCCTCACCGGGATCCTGTTGTCGTCGCTGATCCCGCCCTCAGGCGGCCCGATCACGATGTCGTCGTGTGGCCCGCGCATCTGCATGGCCGATCCGCTGCAGAAGTACCTTCCTGCCGGAGTCACGGCGCCGGTCGGTACGGGTGGCCAACCGATCACCATCGGCCAGCTCGCCACGCACACGTCCGGTCTGCCCGACCCCGCCCCGAACGCCTCTGCGGGCTGCCCGCCGGACCCGCCCAACTGCCTCACTTGGCGCCTCCACTACACACCGGCGCTGCTCTGGGACGGGCTCGAACACGCCACGTTGGCGTTCAACCCCGGCGCCGGTTGGCTGTACTCCGATCTCGGCTATGCCGTGCTGGCCATGGTGCTCACCAACGTGATCACGGGCGACACGAGCGGTGCCGCCTACGCCTCGATCGTCGGGTCGACCATCACGGGGCCGTTGGCGCTCACCGCGCTCGCGCCCGAGACCGTCGGTGCGCCCGGCCTGGCGACGCCGTACCACTACCGGCCGGCCGCGACGGGCACGCCGAAGACGACCGTGGCCGGCACCACCGTGGAGCCGACGGCGTACTTCGAGAACACCAATGCGTTCGTCGGCGCCGGTGGGTACGTCAGCGACATCGCGACCATGGCCTCGTTCGCGGCGTCAGTGCTGGGCTACAACCCGACGGCGCTGACCCCTGTGCTCCAACAGGCGCTCGTCCCGATCGCCCCCGGCTCCGGGTCGTTCATGAAGATGGGTCTGGCCTGGCAGATCACGACCGAGCCCTGGATGGCCTGCGTGCCGTTCGCCTACAAGAACGGGGGCACCAACGGGATGCACAGCGCCACCGGGGTGGTCCCAACGCTCGGGTACGGCGTGACGGTGCTCTCCAACTCACCGGCGCCGGCCGATCCGGTGGCCAAGACCCTTCTCAAAGAGCTCCGCAGCGCGATGCCCGCTGGCACCGCCGTCACCTGCGGCTGAGCTCGCCCGGCGGCCGAGCTCACGCGCCGCCGCCGATCATCCCGGTCGTCGTACCTGGTCTGGCCCCGACGCCATGGCGGCTGGGGTCAGTACCACCAGGTGTTGTTCTTCTTTTCCTTCCGGACGACGTCGGCCGTGAAGGCGACGGGCATCTCCTCGCCGTCGCTGAGGCGTCGGAGGCGATAGCCATCTGGTGTGGGTTCCACCACTTCGAATCCCCGTGCCCACTTGTTGTCGAACTTCCGCCGAACTTCGACCTTGGTCCCGGGAGGGAGCCGCGACTCGCTCGGGTGTTGGTTGTCTGGTGCGCTGGGGAGCATGGTGGGATCCGCGAG
>JBBQHT010000261.1:0-6520 GCA_038324235.1 Acidimicrobiales bacterium | reverse complement strand
GTCTCGCTCCACTGTGGTTCTCCTTGTGCGGTTCGCCCCAGCTGCGCCGAGACGGGATCTTGGTGTTGGGAGCTGGGGTCGGGGCCCACAGCGATTCGGTAGGACCACCATAAAGAGGGGGTATGACACCGAAGCCGGCCCCGGGCCGGGTTGGGGCTTCGGGGCCACCAGGCGAATGACAGGAGCGTAATTGCGAACAGCTGTTCGATCAAGGACCCAGACCGAGAAATCCCCGTTCGGGTCCCCGGGCGACCACGCGGATCGCGGCGTGCACCCGCGCGACGCCCACGAGCCCGGGCGGCGCCTGCCCCGAGGTCCGCACCGGAACGAATCGGCGGGCAGACTCGTTGGGACGGGGTACCGACCACGGCGGAGCACCTGGCGGGGCCCACCCACCTGGAGGAGACGACATGACCATCGACCTGCCCACCGATCCGAAGGCCCGCGACGCCGAGCTGCGCAACCGGCTCACGCCGGCCCAGTACGAGGTCACCCAGCGCCAGGGCACCGAACGGGCCTTCAGCGGCGAGTACTGGGACACCCACGAGGACGGCACCTATCACTGCGTCGTGTGCGATGCGGCGCTCTTCGCCGCCGACACCAAGTTCGACTCGGGCACCGGCTGGCCGAGCTTCTTCCAGCCGATCGCGGACGGCACGGTCCGCACGATCTCCGACACCAGCCACGGCATGGTCCGCACCGAGGCCGTCTGCGCCAACTGCGGCGCCCACCTCGGCCACGTGTTCCCCGACGGCCCTCGCCCGACCGGTGATCGTTACTGCATGAACTCGGCATCGCTGCGCCTCGACCGCGCTGACGGGGCCTGACCACGTGGCGGCACGGCGACGATCACGGGCACGCGGCCGTTCCGCGAGGCTGGTTCCGGGCGGTCACCGACCGCTCGGGGCCCACGGCCTGGCCGTCCCCCGGCGACCCCGGCGGGTCCGGACCCGTTTCGTCGCCGGCCTCGCGCTGGTGGTGGCCGCCGCCGCGGGGTGCTCCTCGGCCAAGCCGCCGGTGGTGACCGGACCCCTCGACACCGCCCCGAACCGCAGTTCGGTCAGTGGCCTGCAGGTGAAGCTGACGCGGGTCGCGCTGGTGAAGCCCGTCACCGCGATGGCCAGCCGTGCGGGCACAGACGACCTGTACGTCGCGACCCAGGGCGGTGTCGTGCGCGCCCTGCACGCCACGCCTCCCGCGACCGCCGGCGCCGCGCCCGCGTTCACCATGGTCGACACCCCCGTGCTCGACATCACCACGCTGACCGACGGGGGCGGCGAGCGCGGGCTGTTGGGGTTGGCGTTCGGGCCGACCGCAGGTACGGATCAGAAGCTGTTCGTGTACTACACCGGCCTCGATGGTCGAGTCACCGTCGACGAGTACGCCATGCGCGGCGAGGTCGCCGACCCGGCATCACGCCGCAACCTGGTGTCGCTGACCCACGACCGAGCGAACCACAACGGTGGTCAGTTGACGTTCGGACCTGACGGCTTCTTGTACCTCGGCGTCGGCGACGGGGGCGGCGGCGGCGATCCGGATCACAACGGTCAGAACCCGCGCACCCCGTACGGCAAGATCCTGCGCATCGATCCGGCCCACCCCGCCGACGGCCGCCCCTACGGGATCCCGGCGGGCAACCCGTTCGCCGACGGCCGCGACGGCGCTCCGGAGGTGTGGGCCTACGGCCTGCGCAACCCGTGGCGCTTCAGCTTCGACACCCGCAGCGGGGATCTGTGGATCGGCGACGTCGGCCAGGACCGGATCGAGGAGGTCGACCTGCTCCCCGCCACCGCCGGGCGCGACGCCGGCCGGGGCGCCAACCTCGGCTGGAACCAGATGGAAGGGTCCGAGCCCTTCGAGGACGGGTCCCTCCCGGCCGGTGCGATCGGTCCGATCACCGAGCTCACCCATGACGACGGCGCGTGCTCGGTGATCGGCGGGTTCGTCTCGCACGGCCCCGACGTCGCCCTCGAGGGCGTCTACGTCTACGCCGACCTGTGCGCGGGCGAGATCCGCGGCCTGCTCGCCCGGGACGGGCGCAAGCTGGACGACCGCCCGCTCGGCGCCAGCCTGCCCAGCGGCTCCATCTCGTCGTTCGGGCAGGCCCACGACGGGCGGCTCTACGTGCTCTCGCTGTCGGGTGAGGTGTTCCGCATCGACACGGCGTGAATCGTCGGCTCAACTGTCGGGATGTCCGAAGCGTTCTTCCGTGATGCCCTCGACGCGCTCGTGGGCTTCCTCCCTGTCGAGCTCGCCGCGTTCGAGCACCGCGTGCACTCGCGCGGCCTGAAGGTCTGGTTCGGCGACGCCGCCAAGGAGCACTACGAGGCCCAGCTCGTCGGCCGCTACGTCGACGGCGCCGACACCGACCAGGTCGGCGCGGCGATCGAGATCGGCTTCCACGCCGAGTACGGCGATCCCGCGCGCAACGCCCGCGTGGTCGAGGCGCTGCTCACCCAGCAGAAGGCCTGGCGCAAGCGCCTCGGGTCCGAGGCCGTCGTCGGCTACTTCGTGGGTGACACCAGCCAGACGTGGCAGCGGATCTCGGAGTTCTGGACCGGCCCGGAGATCGAAGAGGCCGACACGGCGATCGAGGCGGCGGATCGGCTCGCGTCCTACATCGCCGCGTTGGAACCGGTGCGCACGGCCGGTGGATCACGCCCGGCCCCCCGCCGGTCGGCCGCCGGGCGATGAGGAGGACCTGAGCTGCGTTCAGGCCCGGGCGAGCAGCCGCTGACGCAGCAGGGCCTGGACCGAGATGGTCGCGAACTGCCGGACGCGCTCGCGGTCGCCAGGCAGCCGCATCGGGACGGCGTCGGCCTCGCCGTCCACGCAGGTCGCCATCCACACCGACCCGACGGGTTGGCCCTCCTGGCGATCGGGACCGGCCACACCGGTCACCGCCATCGACACGTCGGCGCCGAGCACGCGACACGCGCCTTCGGCCATGGCGACCGCCGCTTCCTCGCTGATCACGGGGCCTTCAGGCACGCCGAGCACGTCGAACTTCACCTGGCTGGCGTAGGACACGATGCTGCCGCGGAACACGTCGCTCGCGCCGGCGATGCCGGTGAGCCGGGAGGCGATGAGCCCGCCGGTGACCGACTCGGCGGTGGCCAGGGTGAGCCCCTGGTCGCGACACAGCCGGAGGATCACGGCTTCCATCGGCTCGTCGCGGGTGGAGAAGATCAGGTCGCCGAGCATCCCCTGCAGGTGCCCGACCTCCCGCTCGAGGATGGCGTCGACCTCGTCGGCCGTGGCCGCCTTGGCGGTGAGCCGCAGCTTGAGGCCCTCCATGCCGCTGGCGAGCCAGGCGAGGGTGCAGTGACCCGAGTCCTCGAGGTCCTGGTGGTACCCCGCGAGGGACTCGGCCAGGGCCGACTCGCTCTGGCCCCAGGTGCGCAGCGTGCGGCTGGCGATGACCGACGTGGCGCCGGCCCGCCGGCGCAGTTCGGGGATGATCGTGCCCTCGACCATCTCCTTCATCTCGTACGGCACGCCCGGCACCGCGAAGATGACCTTGGCGCCGATCGGGCACACCAGGCCGGGAGCGGTGCCCGGCATCTGCGCGATGGGCGACGCGCCCTCGGGCACCTCGGCCTGGCGCAGGTTGTTCTCCGGCATCGTGCGACCGCGCGACTCGAACAGGGTGCGGATGTGGTCCTCGAGGGCGGGGTCGCGCACCAGCGCCACGCCCATGACCTCGGCGATCACGTCGCGGGTGATGTCGTCCTGGGTCGGTCCCAGCCCCCCGCACACGATCACCGCGTCGGACCGATCGAGCGCCGTGCGCAAGGTGGACGCGATGCGACCGCGGTTGTCACCGACCTTGGTCTGGAACAACGAATCGATGCCGGCGAGCGCGAGCTGCTCCCCGATCCACGACGAGTTGGTGTCCACGATCTGGCCGAGCAGCAGCTCGGTCCCCACGGCCACGACTTCACAGCGCATGGCCGGGAGGCTAACGGCTTTCGCCCGTCCTGCAGGTGCTCAGGCCCGGGGCAACGTCGATCGGGCGTGGGATCAGCGGTAGTCCATCGTGGTCGCGGCGCGGCTGCCGTCGAGGACGTATTGCGCCGCGCTGACGATGGCCATCACGACCGACGCCCACAGCACGACATCGGCGATCCACCAGAGATCGCCGAGGATCGGGATCAAGGCGATGCCGATCGCGAGCGCCTGCAGCACCGTCTTGAGCTTGGCGGTCTGGCGGGCGGGCACGGCCAACCCCCGCCGACCCCAGTACACGCGGTAGAGCGAGATGAACAGCTCGCGCACCGCGATGATGGTGACGGGCACCCAGCTGAACCGGCCGATGGAAGCCAGGGCGAACAGCGCACCGAGCACCAGGACCTTGTCGGCGAGCGGATCGAGGAACGCGCCGGAACGCGTGGTGCCGTGACGGCGGGCGATCCACCCATCGATCCCGTCGGTGGCGGCCAGCACGACCCAGAGGGCGAAGATGGGCCAGGACGCGTGGTCCTTGCTGATCATGCTGAACAGGAACGGCGACACGAGCAGGCGCACGACGGTGACCGCGTTGGCCGGGGTGGCCAGCGCCGAGGGACCGTAGGTGGCCGCCGGGTCGCGCAGGTCGCTCATGGCGAACTACCGACCGGATCCCACGACCGCGACCGGGGCGGGTACCACCGCCACCAGATCGGGACCGAGCGCATCGACGATGGTGACCTCGGCGAACTCGCCCGCCGCGAGGGTGTCGGGCACCGTGATGATGCCGTCGATCTCGGGCGCTTCACGATGGCTGCGAGCTTGACCCGGGACGTCCACGAGGACCGTGACCGTGGAGCCGAGCAGCTCGTCACGCTTCGCCGCGGTGATGCGGTCCTGCAGCTCGCGCAGCTCGGCGAGCCGTTCGTGCATCAGCTCGGGATCCACCTCGCCATCGAGGGTGGTGGCGTAGGTGCCGTCTTCGGGCGAGTAGGCGAAGAAGCCGCACCAGTCGAGCTGCGCGGCCTCGCCGAAGCGGAGCAGCGCGTCGTGGTCGGCCTCGGTCTCGCCGGGGTACCCGACGATGAAGTTCGACCGGAACGCCGCCGCGGGCTCGCGGGCGCGGATCGCCGCGATGCGCTCGAGGAACCGCTCGCCATCGCCCCAGCGCCGCATCCGGCGCATCAGCGGCGGCGAGACGTGCTGGAGCGAGAGGTCGAAGTACGGCACCCCGGTGGCGAGGATCGCGTCGATCAGCGCGTCGTTGAGATCGGACGGGTACAGGTAGAGCAGGCGCACCCGATCAACCCGGGCCGCCACGGCCTGCACGAGGGCCACGATCGACTTCTCGCCCTGGCCCTGGTCGCGACCGAACGACGCGAGGTCCTGGGCGACGAGCACGACCTCACGCACCTCGAGCGCATCGACCTCGGCGAGGATGTCGTCGATCGAGCGTGACCGCTGCTGACCGCGGAAGCTCGGGATCGCGCAGAAGCCGCAGTTGCGGTCGCAGCCCTCGGCCACCTTGACGTAGGCCCACGGCACATCTGACTTGGGACGGGGGAGGTTGAGCAGATCGAAGCTGGGCACGCCCGCGTCGCCCGCGATCAGCGCACCCGCACCGGGCTTGCGGCCGAGGGTGACGGGCACGCCGAACCCGGCGACCACGTCAGCGTCGGTGAGCACCCCTTCGCCGTCGAGGGCATCGGCCAGCTCGTCGCCGTAGCGCTCGGCCATGCAGCCCGTCACCACGATGCGGGCCCCGTCGCGACGGGCGTCGCTGAGCGCGATGACGGTGTCGACCGATTCCTGCCGGGCCTCGTCGATGAAGGCGCAGGTGTTGACCACGACCAGATCCGCGGCATCGGGTGACTCCGCACGGGTCATCCCGTCCGCCAGGAGGGTGCCGGTCAGCTTGTCCGAATCCACCTGGTTCTTCGGGCAGCCCAATGTCTCGACCCAGAACTGGCGCGCCATTCCACTGAGCGTACCGGTCCCCTGTGGCCGGGTCTCAATTGCCGGGAGGATTGTCACACACGGCCGCGGGCGTCATGCGCCGACCACCTCGATCCGGTTGCCGAACGGGTCGTCGGTGTGGAACCGCCGCACGTCGGGCAGCTCGTGATCCCAGCGGACCTCGTAGCCCGCGGTGAGCAACCGGTCGGCCAGTGCGTCGAGGCCGTCGACCACGATCGCGGGATGGGCCTTGCGGGCGGGGCGGAAGTCCGCCTCGACGCCGAGGTGCAGGACCACGGCGCCCGCCTGGAACCACGCGCCACCCCGGCTCGCGAGCGGCTCGGGCTTGGGCAGTTGCTCCATGCCCAGCACGTCCACGAAGTAGGCGACAGCCGTCGCCTCGGCCCCGACGGGCAGCGCCAGCTGCACATGATCGATCCGCAGGAAGGTGAAGCCGTCATCCATCGTCGGAGTGTCCCACCTTCTCGGCGACGACGAGCACCTTGTCGTCCGCGAAGCGCGTCGGGCCACCCTCGTCGTCGTACTCGATCGACAGCGCCCGCCGGGCAGCCGGCGGGGCGTGACGCACCAGGTCGCGCACCGCGGCCTGCTCCGG
>JBBQHT010000260.1:0-6558 GCA_038324235.1 Acidimicrobiales bacterium | reverse complement strand
CCGGGTAGCCGGTGCCACGGAGGTGGTCGAGGACGGCGCCGAGGTAGCGGGTGTTGTGGAGCACGATGATGTTGAGGACCAGGCCGAGGATCCCGAGTTGGTCTTCCATGCCGTCGTGGTAGGCCTGTGACGAGGATTGGTACAGGATCCTGAACGCGTGGCCGTGCTGACAGGTCTGGAGTGGGGTCGTGGCTGGGCGGCTCATGGCTCGAATCGGGGTGAGCGTACTGTCGCCCGCCAGCTTGTAGGGACCAGTTTCTAGGGTTTGCGCCAGTTGGTAGGGACCACCCCTGCGCCAGCTTGTAGGGACCACTTGTGGGGGTCCACCGGGGTCGGTGTCGTGGACGCTGAACTCACCGCCGTTGCGTCTGTCGGCCCGAAAGGCGGTGCATGTGGCGTACCGGGAGGTCCCCGTGTTTGAAGTGCGTGAAGTGTTGAGGTTGTGGCTGGACGGTCGTGGTCTGCGAGCGATCGCCGCTCTGGTGCGACCGGACCGTAAGACGGTCCGCAAGGTGATCGATGTCGCGGTCGAGTTGGGGCTTGATCGCGACGGCGGCGATGGTCAGCTGAGCGACGAGTTCGTCGGGTTGGTGATGGTGGCGATGCGGCCCCGGCACCCGGATCGTCATGGTGAGAGTTGGGCGGTGCTGGTCGGCGAGCATGATCGCATCGCCGCGTGGGTCGACCGCGGGGACGTGCCGGAGCGCAAGATGTGCGAGCTGTTGGAACGGCGCGGGGTGTTCGTGCCGGAACGCACGTTGAACCGCTACATCGACGCCCAGTTCGCGAAGCCGGACCGGTCCACGGTGCGGGTCGCGGACGGGGAGCCGGGCTCGGAGGTGCAGGTCGACTTCGGCGAGCTCGGGATGATGGTCGATGAGGAGTCGGGCCGGCGGCGCAAGGTGTGGGCGTTGGTGTTCACTGCCGCGTACTCGCGCCACACCTTCGTGTGGTTGTCGTTCTCCCAGGCCCTCGACACGGTGATCGCCGGGTTCGAGGAGGCGTGGGCGTTCTTCGGGGGGGTGTTCAAGGTGGTGATCCCCGACAACATGGCCACGATCGTGGCAAAGGCCGACGCGACGGCCCCGACGTTGAACCAGGCGTTCGTCGAGTACGCCCAGGCCCGCGGCTTCGTCGTCGATCCGGCCCGGGTGCGTTCACCGCAGGACAAGCCGCGGGTGGAGCGCACCGTGGCGTTTGTGCAGGGCTCGTTCTGGGCGGGGGAGAACTTCGGGTGCCTGGCCGAGGCCCAGGTCGCGGCCGAGCTGTGGTGTCGGACGCGGGCGGGTCTGCGCGAGCACGGCACCACGCGGCTCCGCCCTCTCGAGGTGTTCGAGGCCGAAGAGGCGCCGGTGTTGTTGGCGGTCCCGGCGGCGCGCTACGACCTGCCGGTCTACAGCCGAGCGAAGGTCCATCGTGACCATCACATCCAGGTGGGCAAAGCGCTCTACTCGGTCCCCGGGGACCTGATCGGCCAGCACGTCGATGTCCGGGCCGACTCGGCGCTGGTGAAGGTGTCCTACCGGGGCCAGCTCATCAAGTGCCACGGCCGCACCCACGCCGGGGGGCGGGTCACCGACCCGGCGGATCTGCCGGGCGAGAAGACGGACTACGCGATGCGTGACATCGAGTCGCAGAAGACCAAAGCCCATCGGCGGGGCTCCGCGGTCGGGGTGTTCGTGGAGACCGTGCTCGACGGCCCGTTGCCGTGGACCCGGATGCGCCAGGTTTACGCCCTGTTCCGGGCCGGGGACCGCTACGGCGACGACCGTCTCGACCGGGCCTGCGCGCGGGCGGTGGACGCCGAATGCCGCGACGTCAAGGTCGTGATCGGCATGATCGAACGGGCCCTCGAAGCGGAGACCGCGGCGGCGGACCCGGTCCCGGACAACGTGATCGTGGGGCGTTTCGCCCGTGAGCCCGACCACTTCGCGGCGGGTCGGGAGGTGACCCGATGAGTGTCACCCCTGGTCTCGATCCCGAGCTCGGCGCCACGTTGCGGCGCCTCAAGTTGGGCCAACTCGTCGACACGCTCCCTGAGCGCTTGGCGTTGGCCAAGGCCCACAAGTTGAGTCACGCCGAGTTCCTCGGTGTTGTCCTCGCCGACGAGGTCACCCGCCGTGACACCACCTCGGCGAGTCGCCGGGCCCGCACCGCGGGGCTCGACCCGACCATGACCCTGGACCGCTGGGACCCCACCGCCCAGGTCACTTACGACCGGGCCATCTGGGACGAGTTGTGCTCGTTGCGGTTCGTGGACTCCGCCCACAACGCGATCGTCATGGGCCCCGTGGGGGTCGGCAAGACGTTCCTCGTCACCGCGCTCGGTCACATCGCGGTGCGCCGCCGGCGCAGCGTCCACTTCGAACGCGCCGACCACCTCTTCAAACGATTGCGGATCGCCCGACTCGACAACAGTCACGACGTCGAGCTCCGCAAGCTGTTGCGGGTCGACGTGTTGATCATCGATGACTTCGCGCTGTCCAGCCTCGATGCCACCGCCACCAGCGACTTCTATGAGACGGTCGTCGAACGCCATCAGCGGGCCACGACGATCATCAGTTCCAACCGGGACCCCTCCGAATGGCTGGCGTTGATGACCGACCCGCTGCTCGCCCAGTCCGCGGTCGACCGCCTCAAGTCCGCCGCCTACGAACTCGTCGTCGAAGGCGAAAGCTACCGGGACCGCCAGAAACCGAAGGTCACCACCACCGACTGAACCCCCCACGATCCCACTCACCGACCGACGCCTGTCAGCACATGCTGACAGGCGTCGTCGCGTCAGCATAAGCTGACAGCCATGAACCGGACAGACCGCCTCCGCGAAGACGCCCTGCGCGCCACGGCCACCACCGCCGCCGAGCTCCGCGCCGTCGAAGCCAACCTCGAGACGACCGTCGCCCGGGCGTTGCACTGGGGCGCGACCTGGGCCGACATCGGCGCCGCCCTCGACGTGACCCGCCAGTCCGCGCACCGCCGCTACCGCCACCTCAACTGGGACCCAACCACCCAAACCAGCTGGACCGAACCACCCCTACCGCTCTGACCCGCATCGCCCACGGCCCCGACCCGCTTGACGCTCGCCGACCACTCGACCAGCATCACCACGCCAGCCCCAACCACTCCCACAAGTGGTCCCAAGCAACTGGCGCAGCCCGGTCCCTACTTGCTGGCGGGCGACACCCCGGCTGCCCCACATCTTGAGCTGGCTCGATCGGCCCCACGTTCAGGCTCTGCTGACGGAACTCGCGACCGGCCGCTTGGCCCTGACCCATGACGCGTTGCAGGGCTGGCCGAGCTGGCGCACCGCGGCCCATGTCCGGGACTTGCTCATGACCGCCGGCGTGCTCCCGGCCGTCGATAAACAGCTCCTCCACATCGAGACCAGTCTCCACTGGTTCCTGGTCGGGCTCGCCGACGATGACGACCGGCCGGTCATGCGCCAGTTCGCGACCTGGCATCAACTACCCCGACTTCGCGCTCGCGCCGAGCAACGTCCGCTCACGTCGTCGGCCTGCCGGTTCGCGGTCGAGCAAGTCCGCCACGGCCACCGGTTCCTCCTCTGGCTCCGGTCCCGTCAGACCGGTCTGGGCGATGTCACCCAGACCGACATCGACACGTGGCACGCCTCCCACCCGAACCACGAGAAGCAGGCGGTTCGCGCCTTTCTGGTGTGGGCCATGGACCACGGTCACCTACCGGCCCTCGAGCTGCCCCGCGTTCAGGCCCGCCCGGGTGAACCCCTCACCCAACACCGACGCCTCGCGTTACTCCGCCGGGTGCTCGATGACGACTCTGCCCCCGGCCGGGCCCGAGTCGCGGCGTGTCTCGTGCTGCTCTACGCCCAACCGGTCAGCCGGATCGTGCGCCTCACCATCGACGACATCACCAGCCGCGACGGCGACGTGTTCATCCGTCTCGGCGACCCGCCCACCCCCGTCCCGGAACCCTTCGCCACGCTGCTCCTCCAGCTACTCGATAACCGCGAGGCCCCACCCGACTGCCGCTGGTTGTTCCCCGGCCACCGGGCCGGCAGCGGCCAGCCGCTCACCGCGTCGACCCTCGCGCAAGCCATCCGCGACCTCGGCGTCCCCACCCTCACCGCGCGAACCGCCGCCCTTCGTCAACTCGTCCTCCAAGCGCCGGCCCCCGTCGTCGCCGCCGCGCTCGGGTTCCATCCCGTCACCGCCCACCGCCACCGCGCCGACGCCGGCGGGACCTGGAACCGTTACGCCCCCGGTGACCACACCCGACCCGGACCCGACAGGGCCGACCACTAGCCCCAGCTCTTCTCCCAGATGTCGATGAGCTTCCATCGACCGTCCTCCCAGCCGAGGTCGACGGTTGCCTGGGCGGGCGCGGGCGGCGAGTTCCAGCCGTCCTCGTCGACGCCGAACGAGAAGTCCTGGCCGGGCGCGTGCGGGTCGCGCTCGACATGGACCCACTGGCGGTACTCGACGTGCGCCGTGGCCTTGTGCCCGTCGATGGTGATGTCCCCGACGTCGGTGAGGTCGAGATGGGCGTCGTCGAGCACCGGCCGCGGCGTGGTCAGGGCGTTGGTCGCGATGCCGATGAACCACCGGCGTCTGGTGTCGACCTTGTCGGCCACGAAGATGCGCGGAACCTCGCGGTCGATGTACCCGAACTGCTTCACCTGGAACGCCGCCTTGGCCGGTTCGGGCTCGTCCCAGGCGATGTGCGGCCAACGCAGCTTCCACTCGGTGTCCAACAGATCGGGAAGCGCGGCGCCGACCGAGTCCGCGTCGCCCGGCGTATCGGGATCGATCGACGCCCCGGTCGAGATCGTCCGCGTCCGCTCCCACGAGCGGACCACGGGCACCGCGATCAGGATCATCGCCGCGGCCAGGACCACGGCCACGACTCGGCGCGTGCGCGCGCCAGCACCCCGGCGCCGGTCGCTATCGAAGCCGGTCGCCGGCCTCCACATCGGCGCTATCTCGGCCGCGTCGGGAGCGTCCCACGTCGCGGTCGCCAACGCGGCACGCATCGACGCCAACGACTCGTCGTCTGGCTCATGGTCCGCGAGCAGGGCTGCTCGCATGATCGCGGTCTCATCCATCGATGCCTCCTTCGAGGTCCAGCGTGATGCCCGCCGTCGCCAGCCGCGTGCGCACGGCGGCGCGCCCCCGATGCAACCGGGACCGGACGGTGCCCACGGCCGTGCCGGTCACCTCGGCGATCTCCGCGTACGTGAGCTCGTCGAGCGCGAACAGCACGAGCACCTCGCGTTGCTCTCGTGGCAGAGCATCGAGCGCCTCGTGCAGCGCGGCCTTCGTGCGGCTGGCGTCGACCCGGCCGTCGGCGTCGTCGTGCGTCGCGCGGTCGTCGTCCGGGAGCCCGCGCTGGAGCAACCGGACCCGCCGGCGATCGGACCGGCGTTCGTTGCGCGACACGTTGCGGGCAATGCCGAGCAGCCACGGCACCGCCGTCTCGCGATCGGGCCGGAACTCGCCGCGCCGACGGAACGCGATCGTGAAGACCTCGACCGTCAGCGCATCGGCCCGGTCGGCGAACCCACTCGCGCCGAGGTGCGCGCACACCCGGGCGCCGTGCCGATCGAAGAGCGTCCCGAACAGCTCCGGATCATCGATCGATCGACGCAGGAGGTCGAGGTCGGTCAGCGTGTCGACCTCGACGAGCGGCTTCATGCCCTTCCATGTCCGCTCGGCCGCGATCGGTTCCCGATCGGCGTGCGTGCGGGCATCAACAGGTCTCGATCACCTGGCGCTCGCGCTGGGCGAGCAGCGTCTTGCCGACGGCGTCGGGGTAGACGCCGTCGAAGGTGTGCCCCGAGAGGGCGTCCCAGTCGACGACCCGGGTCTGATGGGCGACTCGTCCGACGTTGTCCCGTGGGCCGTGCATGATCGCCGGGTAGATGATCGCGGGCGGCTGGTCCGAACCGGTGAAGCACGACACGTTCACATTCGGCCTTCTGGACGCCATAGCCAGCGATTTCGTCCGCGGACATCTCGTCGGTCCCGACGTGTAGCACCGCGTCCTTGTCAATCGACACGGTCGGCCACGCCGCGAACGCCGACACGGTCGAGACGAAGAGGTAGGTATCGGCGCACGACCTTCATGATGCGACCTTAGAGGTTGCGCGGATAGACCTCTATTCGTTCACGGGTTCCACCGGTGGGCCCAGTCGATGAGTGTCGCCGTGAGCAACAGGACCAGAGCGAACGTGAACTGGCCCGGTGTCGCGTGAACCGGTCCGTGTTCCGGCAGAGTTGGCCGAGGTCGGTGAGCCAGCTATTAGTAGTGATCGCGGGTCCCCCGCGATCACACGACGCCGGACTTGACCAACCCGTCACGCGACGAGATCCCTGCCCTCCCGCGGAACGAACGACGCCTCCGCCGCCGCGCACAGCGGTCATCAAACCGACAACGCCCGACGAATACACGACGCACGGATACACGACCATGCCAGCATCACGCCCCGAGACGGCGACGTCCGGGCAGACATCGGCGTCGGTGGCCTGACGCGCCTCGCGACTGGCCGCGGACCGCGTGAGTACGCTGATCCACGTTCCGTAC
>JBBQHT010000259.1:0-6571 GCA_038324235.1 Acidimicrobiales bacterium | reverse complement strand
AGGATCCCCAGGGTGTGCCCGTGTTCGCCTGGAAGGGCGAGTCGCTCGAGGAGTACTGGTGGTGCACCGAGCAGGTGCTGCGCTGGCCCGACGGCGCCGGCCCGAACATGATCCTCGACGACGGCGGCGACGCCACCCTGCGGGTCCACAAGCGCGTCGAGTTCGAGCGCAAGGGCGAGGTTCCTGCGCCCGAGACCGCCGACAGCGAAGAGTTCCAGCACGTGCTGCGCCTCCTCGGCAAGACACTCGGCGAGGACGCCAAGCTCTGGCACAACATCGCCGAGGGCATCAAGGGCGTCACCGAGGAGACCACCACCGGTGTGCACCGCCTCTATCAGATGCAGGAAGCCGGCTCGCTCCTCTTCCCGGCGATCAACGTCAACGACTCGGTCACCAAGTCCAAGTTCGACAACCTCTACGGCTGCCGTCACAGCCTCATCGACGGCATCAACCGCGCCACCGACGTGATGATCGGCGGCAAGGTCGCCCTCGTGCTCGGCTACGGCGATGTGGGCAAGGGCTGCGCGGCGTCGCTGCGCGGCCAGGGCGCCCGGGTCATCGTCACCGAGGTCGACCCGATCTGCGCGCTGCAGGCCGCCATGGAGGGCTTCGAGGTCAAGCGCCTCGAGGACGTGCTCGACGAGGTCGACATCTACGTCACCTGCACCGGCAACTTCAACATCATCACCGCCGAGCACATGGGCCGCATGAAGCACCAGGCCATCGTCGGCAACATCGGCCACTTCGACAACGAGATCGACATGGCCGGCCTGGCCAAGATGAGCGATGTGCAGCGGATCAACATCAAGCCCCAGGTCGACGAGTACGTCTTCCCCGACGGGCACTCGGTGATCGTGCTCGCCGAAGGGCGCCTGCTCAACCTCGGGTGCGCCACGGGCCACCCGAGCTTCGTGATGTCCGCCAGCTTCTCGAACCAGACGATCGCCCAGATCGAGCTCTACGGTCACCCGGAGATCTACGAGAACAAGGTGTACATCCTGCCCAAGAAGCTCGATGAGAAGGTCGCCCGACTGCACCTCGACGCCTTGGGTGTGCGCCTCACCGAGCTCAGCGAGGAGCAGGCCTCGTACCTGGGCCTGCCCCAGAACGGTCCGTTCAAGCCGGAGCACTACCGCTACTGATCCGCGTCACGCAGTGGCCGACGGGGGACCCGCGAGGGTCCCCCGTTCGCGTTGTGCGCCTCGTGCTCGCGACTGGCGGTTCGTCGGGCTGTTCGACCCGCTCCAAACGCGCCACATAGAGTCCGTCTCGGCGGATCGGGATCGGGGGAGTGCGATGGAAGAGCTCGGGGGCAAGGTCGCAGTCGTCACCGGCGGCGCGTCGGGGATCGGTCTGGCGATGGCGGCGCGCTTCGGGCGGGAGGGGATGCGCGTGTTCCTGGCCGACATCGAGCCAGCGGCGCTCGACGCCGCGGCCGCGCAACTCGAGGCCGACGGCATCGAGGTGCGCACGGCGGTGTGCGATGTCAGCGATGCCGCGGCGATGGATGCGATGGGCGACGCCGTGATCGAGGCGTACGGCGCGGTCCACCTGGTCTGCAACAACGCCGGCGTCAGCGGCGGTGGGTTGGTGGCCAACCTCACGGTCAACGACTGGGCCTGGGTGCTCGGCGTCAACCTGTGGGGCGTGATCCACGGGGTGCGGGTCTTCCTGCCCAAGCTGCTCGCGCAGGGCGAGGGCCACATCGTCAACACCGGCTCGGTCCTCGGCCTGTTCTCGGCGCCGTTCACGGGACCGTACGCGGTCAGCAAGTTCGGGGTCGTGGCGTTGTCCGAGGCGCTCTTCCAGGAGCTGGCGATGAGCGGCACCGACGTCGGGGTGTCCGTGCTCTGTCCGGGATGGGTGGCGACGAACCTGCATGATGCGGAGCGCAACCGGCCCGGCGAGCTGCAGAACGAGCTGGACGAGGAGATCGACGCCGATCCGCTGGCCGCGGTCATGCGTGATGCCCTCAAGGCGGTCATCGAGGCCGGCATGGCGCCGGCGGCGGTGGCGGACAAGGTGCTCGCCGCCGTGCGGGCCAAGCAGTTCTACATCCTCACCCACGAGCAGTCGGCGGCGGCGGTCCTGTCCCGGGCCGAGGCCATCGCGGCGCAGGCCGACCCTCCGTTCTTCATGCCGCAGTGAGCGAGCAGACCGGTGCGTCGGCCCCGGGCCTGGATCCGATCCCGCCGACGATCGCGTGGGTCGATGATCATGTCGAGCTGATCGACCAACGCCTCCTGCCGGGCAGCCTCACGATCATCGAGGCCCGCACGGTCGAAGCCCTCGCCGATGCGATCCGCACGCTCGCCGTGCGCGGCGCCCCGGCGCTGGGCGCGGCCGGCGCGATGGGTGTGGCCCTCGCCGTGGTCACCGGGGTGGATCCGGGCGCCGCGGCCGCCGTGCTGCGCGCCACCCGTCCGACCGCCGTCAACCTGGCGTGGGGCATCGACCGGGCGCTGGCGTCGGCCGATCCGGTCCGGGAGGCCCAGCGCATCGCCGCGCACGACGTGATGACGAACCGCCGCCTCGGCCGTCACGGTGCCGGGCTGGTCCCGACCGGAGCCCGGGTCCTGACCCACTGCAACGCGGGGGCGCTGGCCTGTGTCGGCTACGGCACCGCCCTCGGCGTGATCCGCGCCGCCCACGACGCCGGGGCGCGCCCCCACGTGTGGGTGGACGAGACGCGGCCCGTCCTGCAGGGAGCGAGGCTCACGGCCTGGGAGCTGCAGCGCCTCGGCATCCCGTGCACCGTCATCGCCGATGGCGCGGCCGGCTGGATGATGGCCCGAGGCGAGGTCGATCTCGTCGTCGTCGGCGCCGACCGGATCGCCGCCAACGGCGACGTCGCGAACAAGATCGGGACCTATTCGCTCGCGGTGCTCGCTGCGCACCACGGGGTGCCGTTCTTCGTCGCGGCACCGACGTCCACGATCGATGCGGCGACGGCGACCGGTGCGGCCATCAGCATCGAAGAGCGCGACCCGGACGAGGTCCTGGTGCTCGCCGGCCGGCGCATCGCACCGGTGGGGGTGGCCGCGCGCAACCCGGCGTTCGACGTGACCCCTTCGGCGCTGATCTCGGCGATCATCACCGAGGAGGGCATCCGCCCCGGCGGTCGGGGGCATGCCGGTGCGGGGGACGGCGGTGCGGCTGCTCCGGGTGGGGGTTTTCCGGGTGCGGCTGTTCCTGGCGGGGCTGGTGCCGGCCAGGATGCGCCGCGGCCGTCATGACGGGCCGGAGGTCAGCGCAGGCGGTCGCACACCATGCGACCGACGATGCGGTCGGCGAGCTCGTCTGACGACGGCGTGGCGCCGTGCTCGAGTCGATCGCGGGCCTCGTCGAGGCGCTCCTGGCGCACGGCCGGCGTGCGGCCGAGACCTTCGAGCAACCCGGCAGGGAGATCGCGCAGCATGACGTCGAGCGTGTCCCGGGGGATCCCTCGCACGGGCCCGCCGGCCACGATCGCGGGTTCGACCTCCAAGGCTGCGAGCGTCCGCTGCACCTGAACATCAGTCGGTTGCATGAACCATCCCATTCGTTCTTGTCCGCCACTACTGCAAGCGGTCATCGGACGATTCTCAGGTCAGCTTGAGGCATCTGAGCCGTCTGGCCCGTGCTCTTTGTCACGTTCCGTGGTAGCCGCACGGACCGTGCCCGAGGGAGTGCATGCCGCGGTCAAAACGTCCACCGTGATCGCGCCGGCAGCCCGTAGCGCGGCCGCTGCCGCACTCACGGTGGCGCCGGTGGTGAGCACGTCGTCGATCACCAGGCAGCCTGCCGGGGCCGCGGCGCGCGGCAGGAAGGTCGGGCCGGCCAGACGCGCCGCGCGGCGCTGCCCGGTCTGGGCCACGCCGGCCTCGCGGCGCAGCAGCGCGACGGCCGGCCGCTGGAGCTGGCGGGCGGTGGCCCGCGCCAGCAGCTCGGCTTGATCGAAGCCGCGCTGGCGGCGCCGGGTGGGTGACGTGGGCGCCCAGGTGACCACCTCGATGCGGGCGAGCTGGTCACCGTCGAGGAGACACGCGAGCGCGTGGCCAAGCCGACCGAGCACCAGGCGCTGATTGCGGTACTTGAGACCGAGCACGAGCTCGCGCGCGGCGCCCTCGTAGACGAGCAGCGCCTGGTAGCTGGTGACGCCGGCGGGCACGGGGGCCGGGCCCGCCCGCCGGAGCCCGGCTGCGCACGTGACGCACACCTGGTCGCCGGGACGGCCACACGCAGCACAGCTCGTCTGGAGGAACACGTCCGGACCGTACCCAGGCCGGGTGACAGCCAAGCCGGGCCAGGGCCGTGACGTAGCCGAGAAGGGTGGGGGAAGGGGCCGTGACGGAGCCGAGAAGGCGGCGGAGGGGGCCGTGACGTAGCCGAGAACTGCGGGGGAGGGGCCGTGACGTAGCCGCGAAAGGCGGGGGAGGGGCCGTGACGTAGCCGAGAAAGGCGGGGGAGGAGGGGGCCGTGACGGAGCCGGGCAGGTGGTGGAACGTTGGGCCGGGGGTCGGTCGCGGTCGACGGTTGCTGGTCAGGGCGTTTTCTGCGCGATGTTCCCCCGAGCCTGCCCGCACCTCCTACAGTGCCACCACTGACCCTTCCCCAGCAGGGGAACTGAACGAGGGGGTGGAGTCCTTGGACATCACCATCAGTAGTCGGCACACCGATCTGTCGGAGGCCCTGGTGGCCACGACGCGGCAGAAGATCAGCCGCCTGAACCGCTTCGGCGGGGGGATCGAGCGGGCGGAGGTCCACTTCTCGGAGGAGCGCAACCCCCGAATAGCGGAACGCGAAGTGTGCGAGGTCTGGATGGATGGCCGAGGCGAGCAGGTGCGGTGCCGGGTGGCCGGGCCCGACGGGTTCGTCGCCGTCGACCGCGCGGTCGAGAAGCTCGAGCACCAGTTGCACAAGCGCAAGACGCGCAAGACCCTGCGCTGAGCGGATCCGGTGCCCCGCCAGGGGCGCCCAGCTCCGCGGTAGCCTCCGCCGATGGCCAGCGATCGGTTCTTCGGCGAGGACAAGTGGGATGACGATGTCATCAGCGTCGTCGTGTGCGACGACCACGCGCTGCTGCGCCGCCGCCTGATCGTCACGCTCGAGGAGCATCCTGACCTCGAGGTGATGGCCGAGGCGGCCGACGGCGCGCACGCGATCGCCCTGTGCCGCGAGTTCGCCCCGGACGTGGCGATCATCGGCATGCAGGTCGAGCACATCGGCGGACCGTCCACGGCTGCGGGCATCCGCGAGGTCAGCCCGGGCACCAAGACCGTGATCCTCATCGCGGCCGCCGACGAGAGCGAGGCTGTCGTGGCGCTCAAGGCCGGCGTCACGGGCTTCGTGAACCGCGACGGCATCGAGCACACCGCCCGGGTCGTCCGGGCGGTCTGTGCCGGCGTGGTGGCGCTTCCGCCCCTCGTCGTCCAGCGGGTGCTCGAGGAGTACAACCGGATGGCGATCGCCACCGCTGCTGCCGCCGCCGCCGCCACCGCCGCCGCCGCCGCCACCGGTGCGGCCGGCACCCCCGCCGCGTTCGCGGGGGCGACCGAGGGCAGCGACCCGAGGGACGTGGCGGACGGCACCGCCGCCGGTGGCGTCCGTGCGCCCGTGCTGACCGATCGGGAGCGCAAGGTGCTCGAGCACCTCGCCGGGGGGCAGACCTACGCGACGGCTGGTCTCAGCCTCGGCGTGCGGGATTTCACGGCCCGGAACCTCGCCGCCAACGCGATCGAGAAGCTGGCCCGCCACGCCCGTCTCGAGGCGGTCCGCTACGCCGTGGCCGAGCGTCGCTCGGCCCGCGGGGGAGACCCCCGCCCCAGCCCGGTAGAGTGACCGACCCATGGGCATTTTCGACAAGCTCTTGCGTACCGGCGAGGGCAAGAAGGTCAAGGCACTCGCAGGTCTCGTTCCGGACATAAGCGCGTTCGAACCAGAGATGAAGGCGCTCTCCGACACCGACCTGCAGGCCAAGACCGGCGAGTTCAAGCTGCGCCTCGACAACGGCGAGGACCTCGACGACCTGTTGCTCGAGGCGTTCGCCGTCATGCGCGAGGCGGCCAACCGCGCCATCGGCCAGCGCCACTACGACGTCCAGATGATGGGCGGCGCCGCGCTGCACTTCGGCTGGGTCGGCGAGATGAAGACGGGCGAGGGCAAGACGCTCGTGTCCACCCTCCCGGTGTACCTCAACGCCCTCGCGGGCGAAGGCGTGCACCTCGTCACGGTCAACGACTACCTCGCCACCCGCGACTCGGAGTGGATGGGGCGCGTCCACCGCTGGCTCGGCCTCTCCGTCGGTCTGGTCATCCCGTCGGACTGGGACTCGGCGTTCAAGCGCCAGCAGTACGCCTGCGACATCACCTACGGCACCAACAACGAGTTCGGCTTCGACTACCTGCGCGACAACATGGCGATGAGCCGCGAGCACCAGGTCCAGCGCGGGTTCAACTACTGCATCGTGGACGAGGTCGACTCGATCCTCATCGACGAGGCCCGCACGCCGCTGATCATCTCCGGGCGGGCCGCCGACGCGGCGAAGCTGTACTACAAGTTCGCCAGCGTGGTCCGGGGCCTCAAGCGCGAC
>JBBQHT010000258.1:0-6594 GCA_038324235.1 Acidimicrobiales bacterium | reverse complement strand
CGCCATCTCGACGACCAACCCGGTGTTCGGCGCGGGCACCCCGTCCCCGACGCTGCCCGCGCACCTCGCCAAGAACGCCACGATCACCGTCCCGGTGACCTTCACGCCCACGTCGGCCACGTTGACCTCCGCGAACCTCTCCGTGACCACGTCATCGGGACCCGTCTCGTTCGGGCTTAGCGGTAGCGGGCAGGCCGCGACCGCGCAGATCACCGCGAACCCGACCAGCGTCAGCATGGGCGGGGCCACGATCGGCGGCACGCCGATCACGGCGTCGGTGACCTTCCACAACTCCGGAGCGCAGGCGCTCACGGTCAACACCGCCACCCCGCCCGCGGCCCCGTTCTCGGTGTCGGGCCTGCCGGGCGTGGGGTCCACGATCCCGGCCGGCGGTGATGTCGTCACGACCATCACGTTCACGCCGACGGCTGCCGGCCTGTTCACCGATCAGATCGTGCTGGCGACGACGGGCGGCACCATCACCGTGCCCATGTCGGCGACAGCGACGCCACCGCCGGTCATGACCCTGAGCACCACGTCGCTCGCGTACGGCAACGTCGGGGTCAACGCGGTGAAATCGATCAGCTTCACCGTGAGCAACACGGGTGGAGGACCGCTGACGATCACCAGGTCCAAGCCGCCGACCGGTGGCATCTTCACCGCGACGACGACGATCAACGAGGGCACGACGATCGCGGCCGGGGCATCGGTCACGGCCATCGTCCAGTTCTCCCCGTCGGCCCCCGGGGCGTTCTCGTCGTCCTGGGATCTCAACGGCAACGACGGTGGCGGGGTCCGGACGGTCACCATGACGGGGACCGGTGTGGCCGCGCCGCCCATCGTGGCGCCACCGTCGGGCGGGTGGCAGTACAACGGCAACGCATCGCTCAGCGGGTCCACGGTCATCCTCACGCCGAACGTCGCCAACCAGGCCGGGTCGGCGTACTGGCCCTACCCGATCAAGACCCAAGATCTGAAGGTGTCCTTCGACGAGACCATCGATCAGGGCAACGGCGCCGACGGCATGGCGCTGGTGTTCGCGGATCCTGCGGCCGGCGCGACCCCGACGTCGCTCGGGAGCACGGGAGGCGGGCTCGGCTACTCCGGCACCGCGGGCGTGGCGCTCACGTTCGACACGTACCAGAACGGTGCGGATCCGAGCACGAACTTCATGGGCATCGCGACGAGCGCGGTCGGCGACACGTTGAACTACGTCGTCACGAACACCACGATCCCGACGTTGCGCAACGTCACCCACCACGTCGACGTCGTCTACACGGGTGGCGTGTTGAACGTGAAGCTCGACAACACCCAGGTGTTCAACCAGAGCGTCGCCCTGCCGACCAACGCCCTCGTCGGGTGGTCCGCGGGCACGGGCGGGTCCACCGACCGCCACAGCGTGACGAACGTGACGTTCGGGCGGCTCGTCGCGGGCAGCTTCACCGTCGCCCCGGGGTCGGTGTCGTTCGGTCCGGTGACCACGGGCAACACGGTGACCGCGTCGTTCACCCTCACCAACCCCGGTGAGACGCCCGTGACCCTCGTGTCGTCCTCGACGCCAGCAGCACCCTTCGGGGCCCCGGCGCCGATCGCCAATGGCTCGGTGCTGAACCCGGGAGCGAGCGTGGTCAAGACGGTGACCTTCAGCCCGGGGGCGCTCGGCACCAAGACCGGGTCCTACACGTTGACCGGCGACGACGGCACGACCGCGACCCTTGCGCTGTCGGGCATCAGCCAGCCGATCGTGTGGGCACCGGGTCTCGGGGGCTGGACCTACAACGGCACGGCGAAGAAGGCGTACAGCGACATCGAGCTGACGCCGGCCACGGCGAGCAAAGCCGGGTCGATGTACTGGCCCACGGCGGTGGATTCGTCGTTCGTCAAGGTCGAGTTCGACGCGACGCTGGCGGGCGGGACCGGCGGCAACGGCATCGCCGTGTCGTTCGCCGACGCCAGTCGCACCCAGCCCACGGCGCTCGGCGCGATCGGTGGCGGCCTCGGCTGGACGGGCACGGCCGGATTCATGGCGTCGCTCGACACGAACCGCAACGGCACCGAACCGTCGTCCAACTTCGCCGGGTTCGCCAGCGCGTACGGCTCCGGCATGCCCGTCTACAACGCCACGAACGCGTCGGTGCCGAACCTGCGCTCGCAGACGCGCCACGTGGTGGTGACGGTCACGGGGTCCCACGTGGTGATGCAGATCGACGGGGTGGTCGTGCTCGACAGCACGCAGACCGTGCCCGCCCGCGTGCTCGTGGGCTTCACCGCGGCGACCGGCGCGCTCTACGACCGCCAGGCCATCAAGAACGTCAAGGTCACGACCCAGCCCCCGCCGTGATCGCGTCGATCGGCGCGGGCGCCACGCGACGCTCGTCCGCGCCGGGCGACACCGCTCGGCCGTGTCGTCAGCGGCCGCCGACGCCGATCGTCTTGATGGTGCCGTCGGGGCTGATGACGTTCAGCACCGGCTCGTTGTAGGCGCTGATGAAGATGCGACCGTCGGGCGCCACCGCCATGCCCCCGACGAGCGGCGTCTGCGGGCCCGGCAGCGGCGTGACCGCCTTGGTCTGGAGGTCGACGGCCACGAGGCTCGGCCCGCTGGCGGGCCCCTGCGCGAGCACGTAGGCCTTGGTGCCGTCGGGTGAGAGCTTGACCGACACCGGTCCGTTGAACCCGGTGGCGAGCTCGGTGATCGGCGCGGTGACGGGTTCGGTCGGCGGCTTGGCGGCGGCCTCGGCGGGATCGCCGACGGGGGTGGGATCGATCTTGATCAGGGTGCCGGCGCCGCCGGGGCCGTAGCGGGCGCCGTAGATGAACCCGTCGGGCCCGACGTCGAAGCCCTTGACGTTGCCGATCTGGTCGGCGATCTTGCGTTCCTTCTTCTCCGCGTTCGGGTCGATCTCCCACAGCCCGTCACTGATGGTCGCCCGGCCGGCGTACAGCTTGCCGGCCTCCGACGTGGCCAGGCCGCAGGCGCCAGCCTCGACGCCGCCGATCACGGAGTTCACGTTGGCGGTCGTCATCCGCCCGACCTGCCCGTCGTTGAAACCGGTCCAGTACACCGTCCCGTCCGGGCCGACCGCGACGTCGCACACCTCCTCGGGCACCCCGTCCTCGGCCTTGAAGCGCTTGAGGATCGCGCCGCTGTCGGGATCCACGGCCAGGACCTGGCCGTTGTAGAAGTCGGCCATCCAGACCTTCTGATCGTGGAAGGCCAGCCCGAAGATCCCTTTGGGTGGGGTCTGGTCCGAGACGGGACCGGGCAGCGTGGTCGACGTGGTGGTGGTCTCGATCGGCACCTCGGTGGTCTTGCCGCCGGCATCGCCGGTGCTGCCCCCGCAGGCCGCCGCGGCCAGCAGTCCCGCCGCCATGAGCGCGGCAGCCACCCGTCGAGGGGAGCGCGTCGGGAGGATCCGCAGCCGTGAGAGAGGAGTCATAGGGGAAGGGCCGGCGGGGTCGCCGAATCCGCAGAGTCTTGCACGATCACCAGGCGGGGCCGTCGCGGGCTGCAGGACCGGTGAGGGAGTCAGGCGCAAATGATCAGCGCGTCCAACGCCACCACGCCGGTGGTGCGGACCAGCAGGGGGTTCATGTCGATCTCGGCGATCGTGTCGGCGTTCTCCATCGCGAGCCGCTCGAGCTTCATGATCACGTCGACGAGTGCGTCAACGTCCACCGCCGCTGTGCCGCGCGCACCCTGCAGCAAGGGATACCCGTTCACCTCGCGGACCATGCGCTCGGCTTCGGCTCGAGGGAAGGGCGGCACCCGGAACGCCACGTCACCGAGGATCTCGACGAAGACCCCGCCGAGCCCGAACATGATGGTCGGTCCGAACAGCTCGTCCTGGGTCATGCCCAACACCGTCTCGACCCCACCCGTGAGCTGCTCGGTGACGAGCACCCCCTCGATGCGGGCGTGGGGGTCCACGGCGAGGGCCCGATCAAGGAGCTCGGCGTATGACCGCTTGACCGCGGCCCCTGTCGCGAGCCCGACCTGCACGAGTCCCAGGTCGCTCTTGTGCACCAGGTCGGGCGACACCACCTTCAACACCACGGGCGCGTCGATCCCGGCGGCGGCCCGCGCCGCTTCGGCCGCCGATCCGCACATGATGTCGTGGGTGACCGGGATGCCGTAGGCACGTAGGACCTCCTTGGCCGTGACCTCGCTGAGCGCGCGGCCGTCCCCCGCCCGGTCGGCCAGCAGCCGCCGCACAGTGCGGGCGGCACGACTGAGCTTCAGCGGCACCGTCGCGCGCCGTGGCCCGGGGCTGGGGTTGGGGCTCGGGCTGGAGTTGGAGCTGGACGCGAAGGGTGATTCGTACCGGGCCCGGAAGTGCCAGTGGTCGGCGTAGGCCCTCGTCGCCGCAACGCAGTTGTGGAACGTGCGGAACGTCGGCAGCCGGGACGCGAGCAAGATGTCGCGGTAGACCGGATCGGCGGTGTCGGGTGATCCCCACACGACGAAGATCGGCTTGGTCGTGGTCGCCGCGGCGGCCACGAGGTCGGTGGCCAGGGGCCGGCTGATCGAATCGACGGCGCCAGTGATCGGGCAGACGATCACGTCCACGTGGGGATCCGCGATGAGCGCCTCGAGGATCTGGCGGCCCCGCTCGTCCATCGACGGGGGCCCGCCGCTGTCCACCGGGTTCGACACCCGCAGCTCGCCCGGGATCCACGTCCGCAGTGCCCGCTGGGTGCGCGGGGCGAGGTCAGGGAGGGCCACGCCGGCCCCGGCGAGCAGGTCGGCCATGTGGGCGCCGGTGCCTCCCGAGATCGAGTACACGCACACACCCAGAGGCCGGCGGCGAGGCGTGCCCAGGTGCTTCCAGTCGCGCGGCGCGGCCGTGCGGGCGAACATCGCCGCCGTCTCCGTGAGCTCGTCGAGGCCGTCGACGCGGGTGATCCCGTACTGGGCGAACACCGCGCTGGTCACGGCGTCAGATCCGGTCAGGTGCCCGGTGTGGGAGCGGGCCATCGATCGGCCGGCGTCGGTCCGACCGACCTTGACGCACACGATGGGCAGGCCCGCCCGCGCGGCTCGGTCGGCGGCGAGGATCAACGTCCGCCCATCCTTGAAGCCCTCGATGTAGGCCGCCACCACCCCGACACCGGCCTGGTCGGCGAAGTAGTTGACGAAGTCGGCGAACTCGAGATCCACCTCGTTCCCGGTGGGCGCCCAGTGCGACAGCGCGATCCCGAGCTCCTGGGCCTGGAAGACGGGCCGGCCCTGGTGCCCGCTCTGGGTGATGAGCGCGATCGTCGGACCAGCCAGATCGTCGCGGAAGGCCTCGAACGCATTGAGGTTGGTGTTCGGTCCGAGCAGGCGCACGTCGCTCGTCGCCAGCATCTGGGCGAGGCGAACCTGGCGGGCCTGGCCCGCGGCGCCCGTCTCGGCGAACCCGGCGGCGAAGATGACCGTGAAGCGCGGGCGGGCCGCCAGGACGGACTCGAAGACGCCGATCGCGTCGCCGACGAGGATCACCGCCATGTCGATCTCACCGGGGATGTCGGCGATCGAGGGGAAGCACCGCACGCCGTCCAGCTCGTCGTGAGCCGGGTGCACCGGGATGATCGATGCCCCGTGCTCGTCGCCCCAGGCCCGGATCTTGCGCCACATGACGGTGTTGGACGATCGGCCGGATGTGGACGCCCCGATCACCGCGACCGACCGCGGGTGGAAGAAGCGATCGAGGTCGACGCGCCGCAACGCCGTCGGCCGGCCGCTGACGTCGAGGGGGATGGACCCCGGCGGTGCGGACGTCGTGACCGGGGCGGTCGGGGCGGCCGGTGCGGCCGGGGTCGAGCGCCTGGGTCGGGCCGTCATCGGCGCGGAGCCTACATGCCGACCGGGACCTGACACCGATGTCAGAGACGCCACCGGCCGACTGGGTAGAGTGGCCGCTCGGCACACAAGGGGGACACCGTGAGCGCTCGCGACGTCGTGATCGTGGACACCATCCGCACGCCCGTGGGCAAGCGCAAGGGCCGCCTCGCCACCTGGCACCCGACCGATCTGCTCGCGCACACGCTCAACGCGCTGATCACCCGCGTGGGTGTGGATCCCGAGCGGGTGGACGACGTCATCGGCGGGTGCGTCACGCAGGTGGGTGAACAGGGTTGCAACGTGACCCGCAACGCCTGGGTCGCCGGCGGGCTCCCGCAATCGGTGGCGGCCACCACGATCGATCGGCAGTGCGGGTCGTCGCAGCAGGCCGTGCACTTCGCCGCGCAGGGCATCCTCGCCGGCAGCTACGACGTCGCGGTCGCCTGCGGGGTCGAGTCGATGACCCGGTCCCCGATGGCCGCGAACGCGACCGGCGGCGCGGGGCCGTTCAGCCGCGACTTCCTCGACGCCTGTCACGGCCAGCTGATGATGCAGTTCGAGGTCGCGCAGATCCTGGCGGACCGCCATGGCATCACCCGCGAGGACATGGACGCCTATGCCGTGGAGAGCCACCGGCGGGCGTATGAGAACACGGCGAACGGGCACTTCGCGCGCGAGATCGTGTCCGTGCCGATCAAGGACGAGGAGGGGTACCGCACCGGGGACGAGCTGTTGCACGACGAGGGGATCCGTCCGGAGACCACCAT
>JBBQHT010000257.1:0-6749 GCA_038324235.1 Acidimicrobiales bacterium | reverse complement strand
CGCCACCGCCATAGAGTTCGTGGGGGGCGTCGCCGAGGTGGCGCCCTCGACCCAGGGTTTTCTGGCCCTCGACGACCAGCACGAGGTCGTGGACGGGCTCATCCGCCCCGACCGCCGCCCAGGCGACCCGTCGGGTATCGCCCGACCCGCCTGGTGGGCGCGCCACGCTGCGAGCGTCGATCCCCGCATCACCAGGATCTTGTTCGTGAGCACCGGCCTGCCCGACGTCGCCACGCTCGACGCGGCCACGCTCACCCGGTACCACGACCTGCGGCGGGTCGCGCACGGCGACGGCATCGAGGTGCTCGACTGGATCCTGGCCGCGGCTGACGCCTTTCGGTCCTTGGCCTACGCCGTGCACCCGCAACAGGCCTGGCTCACCGATCCGCCCGCCGGTCGGGCCGCCACGCTCCGCTTGCTCGTCGCCGACGGGTCCGCGCCGACCGACGGCCCCGGAACGACATCGCCGCCGAGGGATCCGCGAGCGCCTGACGACGCAACCGACGCGGCGGTGGACCCTTGACCAGCCGAGAACGACCGGCCGACGAGGATTTGCGGCGCGACCTCGGCAAGATGGCACCATGGCCGGCGCATCGATCTCCGTGGACGGCCTCACCCACCGGTACCGCTCCTCGTCGGGTCCCCTCACCGTCCTCGACGATGTGCGGTTCGAGGTCGACGCCGGCGGGTACGTCGCGATCAGCGGCCCGTCCGGGGCCGGCAAGTCCACGTTGCTCGCGGTGCTCGGGGGGCTCGAGGCCCCGCAGTCGGGCACCGTGGTGATCGACGGGCAGGATCTGCACGACCGCTCGCGAGATCAGCTCGCGGCCTACCGGCGCGACACCGTCGGGTTCGTGTTCCAGCATTTCGGCCTCCTCGACTCGCTCACCGCGGCGGAGAACGTGGCCCTCGCGTGCGCGCTGGTTCGGGTTCCCCCGCGCGAGGCCCGGGCGCGGGCTCGCACGCTCTTGTCGGCGGTGGGTCTCGCTGACCGCCTCGATCACCAACCCGGCACGCTGAGCGGCGGCGAGCGCCAACGCGTCGCCATCGCGCGGGCTCTGGCCAACCAACCCCGCCTGGTCCTGGCCGACGAACCCACGGGCAACCTCGACACGGACAGCGCCGCCCTCGTCGTCGACCTGCTCGAGACGTTGCCGGCCGAACAGGGCTGCACCCTCGTCGTGGTCACCCACGACCGGTCCCTCGCCGCCCGGGCCGCCCGCCGCTTCGAGCTCGTCGACGGTCGCATCGCCGAGCAGGTGCGGTCGTGACCTGGTGGGCGGCGATCGGCCTCGCCACGATGGGGGTCCGGCGCCGGCCAGGACGCGCCGTGCTCACCGTCCTGGCCGTGACGCTGGCCGCCGCCCTGCTCACCGCGCTGCTCACCATCGCCACGACGGCGGAGACCCGCGTGCTCGACGAGCTCGCCAAGGGCGGCCCGCTCGCCGGCATCAAGGTGGCGGCCGCCACGCCTGACCCCGCCCAGATCGGGCAGGACAACGCCAACCCCGGGGCCCCGAAAGACCTCGATCAGTCCGCCCTCGACCGCATCCGCGCCCTGCCGAGCGTGCGCGACGTCGTCCCGGTCGTGTCCACCAAGCTCCTCGTGATCTCGCCCACACCCGACGCCGACGGCCAGCCGCTGGCACCGTTCATCGAGACGGTGGTGGGCGTCGATCTCACCCAGGCCCCGACCTTGCCGATCACGGTCGTCGAGGGCCGGCTCCCGGCTCCCGGGTCGACCACCGAGCTCGTCGTCACCGAGGGGTACCTCGAACGCCTCGGCATCGCGCGCACCGACGCCGCCCGCGTGGTGGGCTCCGAGCTCCAGCTCGCCGCGGCCCAGGCCCGTCAGGAGGGTGACCACCTCGCCGCCCGCGGACGCTGGTTCAAGGCGCTGATCGTGGGTGTCGTCGCCCAGGAGGCTGCGGACGGCCAGTTCCTGATGGCCACCGAGCAGGTGAACGCCGCTCGCGACTGGGCCCGGGCGGGGGTGATCGATCCTCGCTTCGCCACCTCCACCTCGGCCTACACCGGGCTCTTCGTCGTGGCCGACGGGCTCGACAACGTCGGACTGGTGCGCAAGGAGATCACCGCAGTGGGCTACTCCACCAGCGCGCCCGAGAACCTGATCGCGTCGGTGCGCCGCTACCTGCACGTCGTGGAGATCGTGCTCACCGCCGTCGGCGCGATCGCCCTGATCGTGGCCGCGCTCGGCATCGCCAACGCCATGCTCGCCGCGGTGCGTGAACGTCGGCGCGAGATCGGCGTGCTGAAGGCCATCGGCAGCCGCGATCGCGACATCCTGCGCATCTTCCTGGTGGAGGCCGCGGTGCTCGGCCTGGTCGGTGGCGTCCTGGGCGCGATCACCGGTTGGCTCATCGCCCAGGTGGTCGGCGGTGTGGTCAACGGCTACCTCGTAGAGCAGGGACTCACCGGCATCGCGCTCGAGCTCCCCCTCACCACGATGCTGGCCACCGTCGTGGGCTCCACCGTGCTCGCCATCCTGGCCGGGACCCTGCCCGCCGCCCGTGCCGCCCGCCTCCCGGCCCGTGAAGCCGTGGGGGCCCTGTGAACCTTCGCCGCCCCACCCGGATTCGCCCCGT
This sequence comes from Acidimicrobiales bacterium, assembly GCA_038324235.1. GTDB lineage: Bacteria > Actinomycetota > Acidimicrobiia > Acidimicrobiales > Acidimicrobilacustridaceae > JBBQHT01. The sequence continues at coordinate 4,143 of JBBQHT010000257.1, read as the reverse complement.
CGCCACGAGCCTCGCCGCGTTGCTCGTGGCGATGCTGGCCGCCGTCGGGTGCACTTCCGGGACGCCCACCGCCAGCAACGCCGTACCTCCGCCCGCGGCGCCGGAGGCCCGGGTCGTGTACGTCGCGCTCGGCGCCGACGAGACCTTGGGGCGCGGGCTCGAGGGAGGCATCCGGCGGGGGTGGACCCAGCAGGTCTTCGCGGCGCTGCCCCGCTCGGCGGTCTACGTGAACCTCGCCACCGAGGATGCGCCGGTGCAGTCCGGGCTCGCCGACCAGCTCCCGAAGGCCCTGGCCCTCAACCCGACGGTCGTCACCATCTGGTTCGGCAGCGGCGATGATCCGGCGCGCACCAGCGATGGCGAGTTCACCGCGGACCTCACCCAGATCGTGAGCCAGCTGCGCGCCGCCCAGGTCGATGTGCTGCTGCTGTCGCGCGTGGACCCCCGGGCCGGGTCGTCGAGCCGCTACGCGACGCTGATCCAGAACGTCGCCGAGACGACCGGCGCCACCTTCATCGACCTGCCCGGCGTCTCCGCCAACCCTCGGGATCCCGCCACACAGGAGGCCATCGCGAAGGCGATCACCTCGCACCTGTGACCCGCGCCGCGTGCCGGAGCGGTCACCCGCACTCGCGCATCGCCGCCGCGAAAGCCGCCGCGCGGGCTCGGTAGTCGGCGAACTGCCCGAAGCTGGCTGCCGCCGGGGACAGCAGGACCACGCCATCGGGTCGAGCCCAGGCGAACGCGTCGAGCACCGCGGTCCGTAGGTCAGGGCATGCACGTGCGTCGATCTGCGGATCGGGGTCGGCGCGCAGCGCCGCCAGGATCGTGTCGCCGTTGTCGGGCACCGTCAGCACCTGCATCGGCACCCGACGACGGTGCAGACCGGCGGCCAGCGGCGCATAGGCGATGCCTCGATCGAACCCTCCGACGATCAGGGCGACCCGGCGGTCCGCAAAGGCGTCCACCGCCGCGAGCGTGGGGAGCACGTTGGTCGACAAGCTGTCGTCGACGAAGTCCACACCGTCGACCGTGCCGATGACCTGCAGGCGGCTGTCGAGGCCCGGAAACCCGACGGCAGCGCGGACCAGCGCCGCAGGGTCCGACGCCTCGGGCACCCCCAGGGCGATGAGCGCCGCGCGCGCCAGCCGGGCGTTCGTGCGGTTGTGGGCCCCGAGGAGCCCGAGCACGTCGATCCACCCGTCGTCGTCGTGTCCGTCGTCGTGTCCGCCGTCGTGTCCGCCGTCGTCGCCGTGCCCGTCGTGTCCGGCCGACCCCGTCCCTGCCGGGACGCGGACGGGGACCACCCGGTCGTCATCCACCCACACCACCTCGGGGCCCAACTGCGCCTCGTGATCCCGCAACATCGCACTCGCGCCCGACGCGATCGTGACTGCCGCGCCCGGTTGGGTGCACAGGGACAGCTTGTCGCGGTGGTAGGTGTCGAGGTCGTTGTCGTGCCACGGCAGGTGGTCGGCGTCGAGGGAGGTCACCACGACGACGGGTGGCGACACCGCGATGTCGGTCGCCTGGTAGCTCGACGTCTCGATGATCCAGTAGTCGTGATCGGTCCCGACCGCCGGGTCATACGGCGGTGTGCCCAGGTTGCCGCCGATCATCACCCGGTAGCCCCACTGCTCCAGCAGGTGCCCAGCGATCGCGGTCGTCGTGCTCTTGCCCTTGGTCCCGGTGATGCACAGCACCCGCTCGCGCGGCGCCGCTTCCATCCACAGCCCGAGGCCGCCGACCACCGGGATGCCCGCCTCGGTCAGCCGCCGGGCCTCGGGGCGGTAGCGCGAGATCCCGGGCGACTTCACCACGACATCGCACGCGAGCAGCGCGTCGATCCCGCCCGCGGCAGTCGCGACGACCGCCAGACCAGCGAGCCGCTCGTCGTCGGACCGCGCATCGGTCCCGCGGTCGTCGACGATCACGGGCTCGACCCCGAGGGCGCGCAGCACCGCCAGGTTGACCCGGCCCTCGACCCCGAACCCCCAGAGACCGACCCGCCGGCCGGCCAGGTCAGACCAGGAGATCCGGGGGCGCATACCGCTCGGGCACGTGGTGAGGACCGACCGGACGCAGCAGCGCGGCCACAGCCTCGCCTGTGGCCTTGGCCGGGTGATCGACGGCCTCGGCCGCCACCGCCAGGGCCTGCAGCATCGGCTCGTCGGCTCGATCGACCCGGGTGGCCGCGGCTCGGGCGGCGATGCGGCACTCGTGCTCGTCCCCCACGCACTCGAACGGCTTGAGGTTGGGCGACGCCCCCACCAGCGTGGCGAACTGCTCGACCAGCTCGGGGTTGGCCAGCGGCTCACGTCCGGCGAAGATCGCCTGCAACTGCCCGACCTCGAGGAACGGCGCCAGGATCAGGTCGATGAAGCAGCACTTGTCGCACACGCCGCACCAGTGATCGAGCCGCAGGGTCCGATCGATGTGGAAGGCCCGGTTGCAGCTGCGGAACGTGCGGTGGTACTGCGTCAGGAACGCGAACTCGCGGGCGACCCACAGCTCGGTGAACGGGCGCAGGAACGAGAAGTAGGCGAACTGGTCGCCGAAGCTCTCGGCGAGCACCGACGCGAAGGCCTCCTCGAAGGCGAAGCCCTTGGAGAACTGGTGGTTGATCGCCAGGCCGTCGACGACGACGTTGCCCACCGATGCGGACCACTCGTTCGACATGACGACCGCGTCGCGATCGTCGAGCACGGCGGCGAGCACAGCGATCGCCGAGATGATGGCCGTCACCGGCACGTGCCCGTTGCGGAAGTTCATGCCCAGCCGCCGGGCCTCGCGGATCTTGGGATCGATCTCGCGCTCGGCCCGCACGATCGGCAGGCCGGCGACGGCCGCGGCGCCCTCGATCGCCTCGAAGCGCTCACCGCCCATCGACACGACGAACAGCGCGGGATCGTCGGCCCGGGGGCGCACCTGTTCGACCGTCACGATCGAATCGATGCCGCCGCCGAAGGGGATCAGGGGTCGGCCTGACGGCGCCAGCAGCGCGACGCGCTCGGGGGCGCGGGTCGCGGCGCGCAGTTCGAGGCCCCGCAGGTCGAGGCCGTTGCGGTAGGCGTACTCGCCGAGACCTTCCACGTAATACAGGCGCAACACCTCCCGCTCGGTGTCGGTGAGGGCGAGGGCGCCGAAGTCGATGACCGGCGGCGCGGCCGCCTTGTAGTACGACACACCGGCGAGCAGGTAGAGCCAGCGCGCCGCGGCGAGCACCGCGGGACGGCTCCAATCCCCCGCCGACGTGACGGTGATGACCTCCTGGAACTGCCAGCTGTCGATCGAGTAGTGGCCGGTCAGCCGCCCGCGCTCCGCATCGATCTCGAACCCGTCGTAGCGGAAGGCGTCGGCGCTGGCCGGATCGAAGCTCATGCGGTCCTTCGGGCAGGTCGTCGTGGTAGGTCGTCGTGGCAGGTCGTCGGGGTGCAGGCCTCGGCGTCTCAGGCGAGGATCCTACCGGGGCCTCAGCGCGCTCGGAGACACGCGACGAGCCCGAACCGGCCGCACGGACGCTGCACCCGATCGCTGAAGAAGAGGGACGTGGCCCCCGTGGCCTGGTCGGTGACATGGATCTGTGCCGCGGGCACGCCCGCCTCGCGCAGAATCCGCGCGTTCGCCGCCCACAGGTCGAAGCGCCATCGATCACTGAACTCATCGGTCCCCCCGATGCCTCGGCGAGCATCGGGGCGCGTCAGGTCGAGCCCGTGGGCGCGGTCAGATTCGACGATGCCGCGCACGTCGCCGCCGAAGCAGTCGAGCGCCGCGGCGTGCACCTCGGGGCCGACCTGGTACGCCGCGCCGGCGATGGCGGGGCCGACCCCGGCGATGATCCGCACCGGCTCGGCTCCCCGGGCCACCATTGATGCGAGTGCAGCGTCGACCACCCGCGCGACGGTCCCCCGCCACCCGGCATGCACGCACGCGACCACGTGCGCCACGGGGTCGTACAGCACGACAGGGGCGCAGTCGGCCATCAGGACGACGATCGGCACGTCGGCCTCGCTGGTCACGAGCGCATCAGCGCCGGGGATCGCCGAGTCTTCGTCGCGGGCGCCGCGCCCCCGATCCGTGTCGCCCACCGCCACCACCACCCCGCCGTGGGTCTGCCGGCAGAACACGAGGTCGTCGAGGCCG
>JBBQHT010000256.1:0-6762 GCA_038324235.1 Acidimicrobiales bacterium | reverse complement strand
CGATGCGGGTCCGATCAAGGCGGCGGGCAGGGTCATCGAGGCCACGGAACTGCTCCTGCACAGGCACGCCCACGGTCAGCATCTGCTCGAGGACCAGTTGCTCGACCTCGCCCCAGTCCCGAGCTCGCGGGCCGGCCACGTCTTGGTTGTACGGCTGGTCGAACACGATCACCGCGTTGCCCTCAGCCCGGAGCGCCTCGACGTTGTGCGGTGCGTCGTCCACGTAGATGTGGGCCTCGACCTGGGGTTTCTGGCCGAGGAAGCACAGATCTCGGTAGGGGATGCCGGCGGTGTCGAGCCACTCGACCGTGTCGGCCACGGCGATCGCGTGGCCCCAGTTGGTGTACAGGCGGTGGGTGATCAGGCGTATCCAGACCCCCGCGTCGGACAAGCGCCACAGGGCGTCGGCCACGCCGTCGATCACCGGCATCGTGCGGAACATGCGGTGCTCGAGCACGCCCTTGCGGTGCAGTTCCAGGAACGAGTCGTCGTCGAGACCCCACTCGTAGAAGTTCCAACTGGTCTGGGGCGACAGGGTCGCGGGATCGACGTTTTGCTCCGCCGCGACCACCTGGCGGAACGCCTCGGTGTGATCTCCGCACACGCCGTCGAGGTCCACCCCGAGGATGAACCAGTGCCCGTCGCTCATCGGCTGGCGTCCGCCACGGGTCGTATCACAACGAGGCGCCGAGGAACTCGAGTGCCGCGTCGAGGAACGTGAAGTTCTTGGGGGTGGCGAAGTGATCGGTGTTGGGCAGCACGACGAGCGTCGCGTGGGGGAGCCGATCGAGGAGCGGATCCGCCGGCCCGGCGTGATCCCGGTCGCCGATGACCACCAGCACGGGGCTCGTGATGCGGGCGAGCCCCTCGTCGGAGAGGGGCTCGCCGTGGGGCCGGCGCAGGTAGGCCGCGAGCGCGGCGGGGTCGTTGCCGGGCGCGTGGGCCATCTGGTGGAAGTAGGTGGCCCAGGGATGTTCGGGCGGCGTGTCCGACTCGATGGCCTGGGCGAGCAGCTCGGGGTCCTCCCCGGCCCGGAAGAGGTTGGCGCCGATCCCCGACACCACGATCCGGTCGAAGCGCTCGGGGGTGGCCGACGCGAGCGTGAGCAAGGTGCGCGCCCCCAGCGAGAACCCGATCGCGTCGACCTTCACGCCGGCCGGGACGCCATCGAGGCTGGACGCGGCTCGAGCCTCCAGTTCGACGTAGGCGGCGGGGTCGTGGGGTTTGGGCGCATCGCCGTGGCCGAGGAGGTCGGGCGCGATCACCTCGCGGCCGGCGTCGCGCAGCAGGTCGATCCAACCGTTGTCGCCCCACGTGCGCGCGGCAGATGTGCCGAACCCGTGGAGGAGCAGAACCGGAGCAGCAGTCACCCGAGCACACTACCCAGTAGGGGTGACAGGCCTGTTCCGGCGTCGGCCGCCTGGCGGGTCGACCGGCGGGTGGTGGCGGGCCGGGTAGCGTTCTGCGGTGACCTACGACGAGGTGATCTCTGATGCCGTCAAGGCGGTCGAGGCCATCGGCGCCGCGATCATGGTCGGCGGCGGGCTCGTGGCGCTGGTCGCGTTCGTCATGGCGATCTCGCAGGCGGCCACCCGGCCTGGGGCCTACGAGCGGCTGCGCCAGACCCTCGCCCGCGTCATCCTGCTCGGGCTCGAGATCCTGATCATCGGCGACATCGTGCGGACGATCGTCGTGGACCCGACGCTCGAGAGCGTCGCGGTCCTCGGCCTCATCGTCATCATCCGGATCGTTCTGAGCTTCTCGCTCGAGGTGGAGGTCGAAGGCACCTGGCCGTGGGCCCGTTGGCGCCTCGGTGCCAAAGAGGACCGGTAGGGTCGCCGCTGTGCCCGGGAACGATTCGCCGACGGCGGCCAGCGCCGCGAACCCCTGGACGGGGCGCCTGCGGATCTCGCCGACCTGTGTGATCGACCTCGACGAGCTCGAGTGGCGCTTCGGTCCGAGCGGCGGACCCGGAGGGCAGCACGCGAACAAGGCCAACACCCGGGCCGAGATCCGCTTCGACGTCGCGGGGTCCGCGTCGCTCTCGGCCAGCCAGCGGGCCCAGGTCATCGAGCGCCTCGGTTCGGTGGTCACGGTCATCGTGGACGACACGCGCTCGCAGGCTCGCAACCGCTCCCTCGCCGTCGATCGCTTCAAGGCCCAGCTGGCTGCCGCGCTGGTCCGGCCCAAGACCCGCCGGGCCACCAAGCCCTCGAAGGCGTCGACCCAGCGGCGGCTCGATGACAAGAAGCGCCGCAGCGACACCAAGCGTGACCGGAGCCGCCCACCAGCCGACTGAGCCCGCCGCCCGCTCGCGTCCCGATCAGGGGGACGCGGGTGGGTCCGTGGGCGCGGGGTCGCTCGCGCTCGTCGTCGGGGCGACCGCCGTGGTCGACGCCGACGTGGGTGCTGGGGTGGTCGGCGGATCGGTAGGTGCCCCGGCGCCGGCCGGTGGGGTGGCACCCGGCGCGGGCACCCCGTGGAGCGCGACCTCGCGGAACTGCGGCGCGAGCCAGGTGGCCACGACCTTGGCGTCGTGCTCGTCGAAGTGCAGGCCGTCGTGGCGCATCGCCACGCCGTCGATCTCCTTGCGGCACTCGTTGTTCGGGCACAAGAAGTTGCCCAGGTCGACCAGCACGACCGAGCTGGGGTTGGCGGCCGCGAGCTTGCGGATCAACACGTTGAAGTGGTCGGTGCGCGACACGTCGTTCTGGGTCCACTCCTTGGCGCTGGTGCCATCGTCGCGAACGAAGCGCGGGGTCGTGAACACGATCACCGGCGCTCCTTGGGAGTGCAGCGCGTCCACCGCCCGCTGCAGCACCGGCTCGAGCACCTTGTCGTACTCGGGGGACCCGAAGGTGAGCCACGTGCCGTTGATCTCGCGGTCGAAGATCTCCCACGCACCGAGTTGGAGCACGGTCACGTCGGGCTTGAACTGATCGACGTCGTCGCGCCAGTCCTGTTCCCAGTTCAGGCAGGTGTCGCTGGCCTTCTTGATCTCGTCGCCCTCGCGGTGGTCGCCCTTGACGAGCTCGCAGAACAGCACCGCCTGGTTCCAGACCGCCACGTGCTGCTCGGCGGCCACATCGCCCTCGAACCCGACGCCCAGCGTGTACGCGACCGAGTCGCCGACCAGGAGGACCTTGCTGTCGGTCGTCCCCGCGGATGCGGGCTGGGGCCGGTTCGCCGGGTCGAGGTCCCCGGCGGTGAGGGTCGTGCGCTGGGCGCCGGCGGTGCTGGTCAGCAGCAGCGTCAACACCAGGGCAGCCGACACGGGCAAGAGGAGCTTGCGGACGATGGGCGACACATCGAGTTGGCCGAGGGCGCCATCGCGGATCGGCTTCTCGAGCAGGTAGTACGAGGCCACGGCCACGATGGAGGTGGCCACCAGGCGCAGGGCCAGCAGTCGCAGGCTCTGGGGGGCCAGCCCGGTGTGTTCGGCGTTGAGCCACATGAAGATGGGCCAGTGGTAGAGGTACACGCCGTAGGAGATGAGGCCGAGGCGCCGCAGGGGTTCGAAGGACAAACCCGTCCGCAACGGGTTGGCGCCGATCTGGGTGCACGCCAGGATCACGAGGCAGACGCCGCTGGCCAGGACCACGAAGCCGCCCTGGTAGAGCATCGGGCTGGTGGCGTCGAGGCGCACCCAGGCCACCGCCAGCGCGGCACCCGCCACGAACCCGCCGATGACGATGAGCCGGCGGGCGAGGACCGTGGTGAAGGTCATGCCGGCGGCGACCGCGGCGCCCAGCGCAGAGCCGATGAGCAACGACTGCGCCCGGGTGTCGGTGCCGTAGTACAGGCGGGAGGTGTCCACCTCGAGTCGGTAGAGCACGACCATCAGCAGGGCGGACAGCGCCGCGAGGCCGAGGCACACCTGGAGCATGAACGTGGCGGACTTGCGCCACCGCATGATGAGCAGGGTGAAGAGCGGCCAGACGAGGTAGTACTGCTCCTCGATCGCGAGCGACCACATGTGCCGGAACGGGGAGGCGAAGAACTGGTCGAAGTAGCTCTGGCTGCTCGCGATGAGACGCCAGTTCATGACGTAGAACATCGTGGACAGGGCATCGACGCGCAGTTGGTCGAGCACGTCGGGCTTGGCGACGAAGAGGCAGTACATCGCCATGCCCACCAGCATCACGAACAGCGCGGGGAGCAGCCGGCGGATGCGCCGAATCCAGAACTGGCGCAGCACGACGTCGCCCGAGTCCCGGAACTCCGAGAGCAGGAGCGAGGTGATGAGGTAGCCGGACAGGACGAAGAACGCGTCGACGCCCAGGTAGCCGCCCGTCGCCCACGAGATCCCGCCGTGGTAGAGAACGACGGCGGCGACCGCAAGCCCGCGTAGGCCGTCGAGCGCGGGCTGGTACGGGATGCGGCCGGTGTGCTCGTGGCCGTCTTGTCGGTCGGAGACCCGGACGGGTTGGGTGGAGGTCAGCGTCACCCGGAGTTCCTGCGAGTGGTGGATCTGGTGAAGCGCATGCCGAGGGGGGAATAGCGCAGGATGCAGTAGAACGCCCGAACGCCGTCCTTCCAACCGATCTTCTTGCCCTCGTCGTACGTGCGCCCACTGTAGGAGATGCCGACTTCGTAGATGCGCCACCTCCCGGCGGCGACCTTGGCGGTGATCTCGGGCTCGATCCCGAAGCGGTTCTCCTGGAGCGTGAAGCTCCCGAGCACCTCACGACGGAACACCTTGTAGCAGGTCTCCATGTCGGTCAGGTTCAGGTTGGTGAACACGTTCGACGTGGTGGTGAGCAGGCGGTTGCCGACCGAGTGCCAGAAGTACAGGACGCGGTGCGCGTCGCTGCCGATGAAGCGCGACCCGAACACCACGTCGGCCTTGTCGCTGAGAAACGGTTCGATCAGCACCGAGAACTCGGCAGGGTCGTACTCCAGGTCGGCGTCCTGGACGATCACGAGCGGGAACATCGCCTCCTCGAAGCCCCTGCGCAGGGCGGAGCCCTTGCCGCCGTTCTGGGGCTGCAGGAGCACCCGGATGCGGGGGTCGGTGAACTTGGCGAGGATGTCCCGGGTGCCGTCGGTCGACCCGTCGTCCACGATGATCAACTCGCCCGTGGGGGGCGACGCGAGCACCTGCGCGACGACCTCTTCGATGGTGGCGATCTCGTTGTAGCAGGGCATCACGACCGACAGGCAGCCCACGGGTGAGATCGGTTCGGGGGGCAGGGTGGGATCGCTCACGAAGGCTCCTGGGGAGGGTCGGGGGGGAGGGTCGGTCCCGGCGGCGCCGTGGGGCGTTGCAGTATGTCGCGCACGGCCTCAGCTGCGAGGCAGAGCACGGCGACCACGCCAAGGATGTGGGCCCGTTCGAACAGGGCCGGCCACACGAAGTTGGGGGCGTAGCTGTGCCGGTGTTGCTGGATGACGTAGTAGGCGCCGGCGAGGGCGAACGACCCGAATGCGGCAAGTCCCAACCACGACCGGGAGCGGGGGTGGCGCAAGGCAGCGTAGAGCGCCGCGGCGAGGGGGAGCGAAAGGAGCGGGAACCACCACTGCGAGGGCAGGGTCAGCGCGGCGAACACGCCGAAGCCCACCGCCGTGATGCCGGCGGTGCGCCGTGAGACCCGACCGGGGGTGGCCCGGACCGCCGACGGCGCCGCCGAGAACGGCGCCGGCCACGAGAGGTCGGGCCGGATGGGTCGGTCCGGTTCGGGATCGAGCGCTGGCGGATCGCGTCGGTGGCGACCGCCGACCAGCATCAGGACCAGGCACGCGACCAGCCCGAACACCGACAGGCCGATGAAGATCCACACGATGCGCTGCGGGCTCCAGACCATGGAGATGACGAGCGGTCCGGAACCGACCACCACGGGGTCGACGTACCAGCCGTTGGCGAACCCGTTGATCGTGACCGGCGCACCGAGCGGGTGGCCGTTCACGCTGGCGGTCCACCCGGGGTTCCAGGATTGGCCGAGCACCGCCCAGAAGGGGGCGCTGGCCCCGGTGACCGACATCGTGGCATCGACTCGCCCGGTGCTGTCCACCGTGGTGGCCGGCGCCGCGGGCACCTGAGTCGGGAGCTGGTCGAGCGGCAGCATCGCCCCGCCGCGCTCGGACGCCATCGCCAACCGGTCCAGGTCCCAGCCGATCTCGGCGTTTCGGCCGATCCCGGTGCGCACGACGTGCTCGCCGGCGCCGAGCTGGATCCCGGTCAGGCCGTCGAGCATCGCCCCGGCGGGCGCCGATGCCCCGCCCGCCACCGGGCCCGCCGAACCCGCGGGACCCGCCGGACTTGCGGGACCTGCGGGACTCGCGGGACCCGCCGGACCCGCGCCCCCGACCTCGCTCGGCGGGCACGGGGTGGCCGTGAGCGCCTGCTTGGTGAGCGCGTCCTGCACCGTGCCGGTGACCCGCATCGGCACGGCGGCGTTGTCGACCGACAACAGGTCGGCGCGACAGCCGCTGTCGATGTTCCCGTGGGCCGCCGCCAAGTGGAGGCCGGGGACCCCGATCTCGGCGATGGCGACCGGCGTGATCGTCATGCCACTCGAGTACCACTCCTGGGTCTTCACCTCGCGCACGCCGTCGATCGTGAATCGCAGTTGGCGCCCGGTGACCGGATGGGGGAGGGGGACGTGCACAGACACGGTGCCGTCGACCGTGCCCTGGTCCTCGATCGGTGGGATCGCGATCACTCCCTGGTCGACCCCGTCCGCCTCGAGGCGCAGCGAGGTCGGCACCGAGTGGCGACCGTCGGCGACGATGGCCATGTCGAGGTGGTCGAAGGTGAGCGGC
>JBBQHT010000255.1:0-6779 GCA_038324235.1 Acidimicrobiales bacterium | reverse complement strand
GTCAGCCGTTCACGCCGCGACCGTCACGCGTTCTTGGGCAGCTCCGAGAACGTGGCGGTCTTGTCGTTGTTCGGCTCCTTCGGCAGACCGAGCACGCGCTCGCCGATGATGTTGCGCTGGATCTGGTCCGTTCCGCCGTAGATCGGTGGCGCCTGCGCCCAGAGCGCCATGCTCGTGACGATCCCGAGGAACGGGTTGCCGGTGGCTTCGTCCAACGACGCTCGCTGCGAGTCGTCGTACGCGTGCAGCATGCCGTCGGCCCCGACGATCTGCAGGCCGAGGTCGCGGGTGAGGCGCATCATGTCGCTCATCGAGAGCTTCGACAGGTTGGCCATACCGGGAATGTCCTTGCCGGCCTTCTTGGCCGCCTTCAGGCGCAGGTTGTTGAACCGGGCGAGCTCGCCCATGGTGTGGAGGCGCACCAGGTCCTGGCGGATCGAGGGATCCTTGACCGTGCCGTTGCCCTTCGCGAGATCGATGAGGAGCTTGGCACTGCCCCCCGCCATGGCGCCGGCCCCGCCGCCCGAGCGCCGGGGCCGGCCCCCCGAGACGAAGTCACCGGCGCGCCGACCGAGCTGGCCGGCGATGCTGCCCGGCATGGCCATGCCGCCGGCGGCGGACCCACCGCCGGCGCCGAGGCCCGACCGCTCGTGCATGAGGGTCGTGTTGGCGACCGCCCAGCCGTTGTTGCGGTCACCGATGATCCCACTGGTCGGCACGCGGGCGTCGCTGAGGAAGACCTCGTTGAACATCGCGTGGCCGGTCATCTCCTTGAGCGGACGCACCTCCACGCCCGGCTGGTGCATGTCGATCGCGAACCACGTGATCCCCTGGTGCTTGGGGACATCGACGTTGGTGCGGGCGATCAACATCCCGAGATCGGCCGTGTGCCCCAGCGAGGTCCACACCTTCTGGCCGTTGACGATCCACTCGTCGCCGTCCTCCACGGCCCGAGCGGTGAGCCCGGCCAGGTCCGATCCGGCACCGGGCTCGCTGAAGAGCTGGCACCAGCTGTGCACGCCGGTCACGATGTCTCGGACGTACAGGTCGATCTGCTCCTGCGTGCCGTGCGTGGCGATGGTCGGCGCCGCCAAGAGCAGGCCCAGACCCCCGGGCGCGCCGAGGGCGCCGAACGCGGCGATCTCGCCCTGCGCCTTCACGGCATCGTTGCGGCCGAGGCCACGGCCGTAGGCGTTGGTCGGCAGGCCCGGCGCGGCCCAACCCGAAAGGCCGAGGCGCTCCCACCACTCGCCGACGGTCAGGTCGGGGTCCCAGTTCTCCTCGAGCCAGCTGCGCAGCTCGTCGATGACCTCGTCGGGTGCGCCGGCGGTCGCGGTGGTGGTGTCGGTCATCTGAACCCCCTGGTTGCGGCAGCGACCACGTCGATCGGTGACGCCGCCGGTGCCCGTGTGATGCGTCTCGGCCCCCTGCCGGACACGACCGGACTGTGCCACAACTCGACTGCCGACGGCGAGTTCGCGCCAGGTCAGCCGGCGTGCGCCGCGTGGTCGGCGGGCGCGTCGGCGAGGGACAGGTACTCCTGTTCCTCCTGGGCCATGTGGAGGCGAAGCACGGCATCGAGGCTGTAGAGGACGCGACGTACCTCCCGGGCATCGTCGTCGTCAGGACCGGTGGCGGGCACGTCGTCGATCAACCGGCCGTACAGGCCGATCAGGTGGGCGATCTCGATGTGCATGCGGGACATGGGGGCGGTGGGATCCTGGCCGCCGAGCACCAGCGCGACTGCGGGATACAGCTCGCGGTCCTCGGCGAGCTCGTGCGGGAGCAGTTGCTCGTCGAGGAAGGTCCGCAACGTGTGCATCCGCTCGAGCGCCTCGCTCGGCGCCACCCGATCGAGATCGTCGGCCAGGGCCCGTATCTGGCGAATGCCGATGGCCAAGGCGTCGTGCTCGGCCTGGAAGCGGCGACTCAGATCCGCGCTGTCACCTTCGAGCCGTGACAACCGCTCCCGCCCGGGCACGAGGGCCCGCAGCGCGTTGGCGATGGCCAGCACGTCGATCACCTCTTGCACGATCGCACCGCCCAGCGGCGGCAGCAGGCCCGCGGCGGCCACCACCATCGCGACCGCGGCCAGACCCATGCCCCCGACGACGCTCTGGAGCGCCACCGAGTGCGAGCGGCGGGCGATGTGCACCACGTCGGCGAGGCGGTCCAACCGGTCGACGGTCAGGACCACGTCGGCGGTGTCGGATGAGGCGGTCGATCCCCGCGCCCCCAACGCCACCCCGATGTCCGCCACGGCCAAGGCCGGCGCGTCGTTGACGCCGTCGCCGACCATCACGGTGATGCCGTTCTCCCGCTCGATCCGCACCGCCGCGGCCTTCTCCTCAGGAGTGCGCTCCGACAGCACCTCGTCGGCGCCGACCGCGGCTCCCACGGCCTCGACCACCGCGGCGCGATCGCCGCTCGCCATCACGAGGCGTCGGAAGCCCGAGCGCCGCAGATCGCGGAGGGTACGGCTGGCGTCGGGCCGCAGCGGGTCCTCGAGCACGAGCGCACCGAGCAGCTCGCCGTCCACCTCGACGTACACCGTCATCACGCCGTCGGTCACCACGCGGCGGCGCAGGGCACGAACCCATGGGGGCATCACCGACGGCGCCAACCACTCCAGGCGGCCGACCCGGACACCGGTCGCCCCGACGGTCCCCGCCGAGCCCTGCCCCACCATCTCGTGCGCGTCAGTGGGCCACGCGAGCTCCAGCCCGCCCGCCACCGCCGCGGCGACGATCGACGACGCGAGGACGTGCGGCGAGGCCTGCTCGACCGACGCGGCGAGACGGAGCAGCTCATCGGGCTCCTCGCCGGCGCCGACGACCACATCGATCAGCACCGGCCGGCCCAGGGTGACCGTGCCGGTCTTGTCGAAGACGAGCACCTCGCCGTGCGCGAGCTGCTCGAGCACCCCGCCGCCCTTGACGATGACGCCCCGCCGAGCTGCGCGGGAGAGGCCCGACGTGATGGCGACCGGCACCGCGAGGATCAGGGGACAGGGCGTCGCAACCACCAGGACAGCGACCGCCCGCTCGAAGCTGCCCGACAGGATCCAGCCCACGGCGGCCACGACCAGCGCGACGGGGACGAACACCAGCGCGAAGCGGTCGGCGAGGCGCACGAACGGCGCGGTGTCCGCCTTGGCCGACTCGACGAGGCGCACGATGCCCGCGTACGTGCTCTCGGAGGCCGCCGCCAGGGCGCGCAGCTCGAACGCGCCGCCGACGTTGATCGCGCCGGACCGGCACACCCCCTGATCGGCGACCGATTCGGGGACAGGCTCACCGGTCAGCGCCGACACATCGAGCACGGCCACGCCCGCGCCCAGGCGCCCATCGACGGGGACGGTCTCGCCCGGCTTGACCACGAGCACGTCGCCGGCGACCACCTCTCCGACGGCCACATCGACGACGCCGTCGCCCTCGCGGCGGTGCGCGATCGCGGGCGCGCGGGCCAGCAGTCGCCGGAGGTCCCGCTCGGCCCGGAAGCTCGCCCGCGCCTCGAGCAGCTGCCCGGTCGCCAGCATCACGGTGATCATCGCCGCCGCCGCCAGCTCGCCGATGGCGAGCGCGCCGGCCAGCGCCAGGACCGCGATGACATCGACGCCTGGTTTGCGCAACAGCAACCCGCGCCCGACCCCGAGGGCCGTGACCGCGAGACCCGCGATGGCGCTGAGTCCCCAGAGCACGTCCGCGACGGTCGTCGCCCCCACCAGTTGTGCCATCGCGCCCCCGACGAGGGCGGCGACGGTCACGCCGAGGAAGACAACCTCACGTCGGTACGTGCTCACGGTGGTGCGACGCGGCGCACGAGTACGGGGCAGGGACTATGCCGCGTGATGCGCGTGGCCACGCTCCCAAGGGCGCTCTCGATGATGCCGGTTCCCGCGCCGTGGGTCGCGGTGGCCACGAGCGCAGCGGGCAGGTCCCGAGCGAAGGCGTCGATCGCACGGGCGGGATCGATGCCGTCGAGCAGGTGCAGCCTCACCACGAGCCCGGCAGTGCGGAGCTGTTCGACCAGAGCTTGGGCCGCCTGCCTGTCCGCGGTCGCGAGGTGATCGCCGAGGTACTCGCCGTCGTGGTGCAGGACCATCGCCACATGGACGGCGAGATCGAGCGCGGTGGCCCAGGCGATCACCGTGGGGGCCAGCGCGGCGGACGTCGCCGACCCGTCGAAACAGAACACCAGGCGGCCACCCGCGAGCGCCGACGGCGTCGATCGGCAGCCCGGCCCGATCAGGACGACCGGCCCGTCGACGTGGCCCAGCACCTGTTCGGCCACACTGCCGAACAGCGTCGCGCCGAGCCCGGTGTGACCGCGCGTGGTCATGCACACCACGGCGTCGGGATCACGCTTCACCAGCTGCACCAGCGGCTCCTCCGGGAAGCCGTGCGCCACGATCGCCCGGGCGCGGGGCACACCCGATCGCCGCACCAGCTCGTGGAGCGCCGCGCGTTCGACGGTGCCGTCAGCGTCCCAGGCGGCCCGGAACAAGACGAGCTCCGCCTCCAGCCCGTGCACGAGGTCGAGCGCGGTCGGCAACGCCCGCTCGGCGGCCAACGAGCCGTCGAGAGGGACCACGACCGTGGCGACCGCGGCCATCAGGTCCCTGGCACCGACGCGGACAGCACCGCGGGCGTGGCGCGGGCCGAACCGTCGACCAGCGTCTCGACCACGCCGACGACATCGGCGAAGCCCTCGACACAGGTCGTGGCCTGGGCCCCGAAGGGATTGATCACGGTGCTGCCGGCCACCACCAACGGGACGTTCTCGAGGCAGGCGCAGCCCACGAGCTGCTCGCGGGCGGTCAGGTGCGGGAGAGGGTGCTGGCGAGCCGCGACGATCACGTCGATGCCGGCGCCCATCGGGCAGCGGTCGGGATCCCCGATGGCTCGGCAGGTCGAGGCCGACGCCACATCCTCGGTGCACATGAAGACCTCGTGACCCGCCGCCTGCAGGGAACGCATGACGACGTCGATGCCACACGACTCGGTGCCTGTCAGCAAGATGTGCATCGCGACCCTCCCGAACCCACATCGCCGTCCGACGATCCGGTCATCGTGGCGGCCGGGGCGACCGTGAGGTAGAGCCAAACGTCACAGTCAGGTCAGCAAACGCTCCCGGGCGGCTTCGAGCAACAGCCGCCGCTCCGCGGCACCGACGGCCCGGCGGGCCCGACCCACCGCGTCCGGGTTCACCGATATCGAGGTGATCCCGAGCCGGACGAGGTGCTCGGCGAACTCAGGTCGGTTCGACGGGGCCTGCCCGCACAGCGACGACGTGAGGCCGCAGGCCCGCGCCGTCGTCACGATCATGTCGATGGCCCCGAGCACGGCGGCATCGCGCTCGTCGAACAGCTCGCTGCAGGTCTCGGAGTCCCGGTCGACGCCGAGCATCAGCTGGGTCAGGTCGTTCGAGCCGATCGACACGCCGTCGATGCCGAGGCTCGCGTACTCCTCGAGCCGGAAGATCACCGACGGCACCTCCGCCATGATCCACCGCTTCAACCCCCGCTGGGCCCCGAGCGGGCTTCGGTCCATTGCCTCGAGACAGGCCTCGAGCTCCCAGCGCGTGCGCACGAACGGGATCATCACGTTGAGGTTGGGGGTCTGCTCGCGGACCCGCGCGAGCGCCTGGAGCTCGAGCGCGAAGACCTCGGGGTCGCGCAGGTAGCGGTAGCAGCCGCGGTACCCGATCATCGGGTTCTCCTCGTGCGGCTCGAACTCGTCCCCGCCCACGAGAGCCCGGAACTCGTTGGTCCGAAAGTCCGTGGTCCGGTAGACGACCGGCCGCGGGGCGAACGCCGTGGTGACCTCGAGCAGCGACGCCGACAGGCGATCGACGAAGTCGGCGGACCGACCATCGGCGATCACCTTTCGCGGGTGCACGCCATCGAGCGCACTGGTCAGCATGAACTCGGCGCGCAGGAGGCCGACGCCGTCGACCGGTAGGGCCGCCGCGGCGGCCGCCTTCTCGGGAAACGCCAGGTTCACGTACAGGAGCGTGCCGAGGGGCTCGACCTCCGCCGCCGCCACCGCGGCGGGGGCAGACGTGACCATCGTCGGCGCGAGTTGACCCTCGCGGGCGACGAGCACCAGCCCACGCGCGCCGTCGACGGTGACCAGCTCGCCGTCGCGCAACGAGGTCGTCGCCGTGCGGGTGCCGACGATGGCGGGCACCCCGAGCTCGCGGGTCACGATGGCGGCGTGGCAGGTCATGCCGCCGCCATCGGTCACGACCGCGGCGGCGCGGCGGATGGTGGGCACCCAGTCCGGGTTCGTCATCGGCGCGACGAGGATCTCACCGGCCTGCAAGCGCGCGCCGTCGGCCGGACCGTGCAACAAGCGCACGCGCCCGGTCACGATGCCGGGTGACGCGGCCAGCCCCCGAACCAGCACCTCCTCGGTGATCGGTGCCGCCGCGGCGGCCGCGGACTCGACCGGCACGACCGCCGGGCCGAGGGTCGTGATCGGCCGAGCCTGCACCAAGACGACCTCGCCGGTGGCGTCGATGGCGAACTCGACGTCCTGGGGCCGGCCGTAGTGGGACTCGACCTGGCCGACCAGGTCCGCCAGCCGCAACACGACGTCGTCGGGGAGCACGCGGGCGGCGCCGACCTCGGGCGGGAGGTCGATCTGCTCGTCCAACCCGGACTCGCCCCTGACGATCGCGAACGCCTGGTGCCCGATCCGCGCGTGCACGACCGGGTGCGGGCCGCGCTCGACGGTGTAGGTGTCCGGCTCGACCAGCCCCCCGACCACGACCTC
>JBBQHT010000254.1:0-6806 GCA_038324235.1 Acidimicrobiales bacterium | reverse complement strand
CAGCAGCGCGAACACGTCTTCCGGTACCCCGGCCCCCCACAGCATCCCGGCGATCTCCCGCCCGGTGAGCGCCGCGAACTCCGAGGGCTTGTAGAGCACGGCGTTGCCGGTGAGCAGCGCGGGCACGAACACGTTGGACCCGACGAAGTACGGGTAGTTCCACGCCGAGATGTTCGCCACGACACCCAGCGGCTCGTGCGAGATCACCTCTTCCATGCCGTTGGCGTCGTCGAGCAGCACGACCTCGTCGTCGATCGTGGCCTCGACGTTGTCGAGGAAGAAGTCGATGCGCGGCAGCAGACCGTTGAGCTCGTTGCGCGACTGCGAGATGGGCTTGCCGGTCTCCCTCGTCATGATGGACGCGAGGTCCTCGAGGCGGTATTGCACCGTGGCGCGGAACTTGCGCATCACGGCGATGCGGTCCTCGAGAGGACGGTTCGCCCACTCCCGCTGCGCCGTCGCCGCCCGGGCGAACGCGGCGGCGACGCTGGCCGGATCGTCGTCCATCAGCTCGGCCAACTGCTGACCCGTCGCCGGGTTGATCACCTTCATGACTCGATCACCTTCACTGCGGGGCCCCTTCGCGTGCACGGCCGAGGAACTCGGCCAGGATCGGATCGTTGTCCAGCATGGTGCCGTCATCGACGCCCTTGACGAACTCGGGGTGCCATTGCACGGCGAAGACATAGCGACCTTGCGGGTCGTCGAGGCGGATCGACTCGACGATGCCGTCGTCGCTGGAGCGGGCCTCCACCGTGAAGCCCTCCCCCACGTCCTTGACCGCCTGGTGGTGCACCGAGTTGACCTTCACGCTGGACGCACCCTCGTAGAGCTTGGCGAGGCTGGATCCGGGCTCGATCTCCACGAGGTGCAGGTTGCGGTCGTACCGCTCCTGGCTCCGGTGTTCGCGCTCGGTGTCGGTCTGGGTGGCGATGTCCTGGTACAGCGTGCCCCCGAAGGCGACGTTCAGGATCTGCGCACCCCGGCAGATGCCGAGCACGGGCTTGCCGGCGGCGTGGAACGCGTGGACGAGCTCGATCTCGTACGCATCGCGGATCGCGTCACCCTCCCACTCGGGGCGCAGCGGCTCCTCGCCGTAGCTGCGGGGGCACACGTCGGCCCCGCCGTGCAGGAGCAGGCCGTCGAGGTCGGCGACGTAGTCCGTGACGTCGAGCGGAGCATCCGGATCCACGGTCGGCACGGGATAGGCGAGCGCGCCGCCCGATTGCACCCAGTTGATCATCGACTGCTCGACGTACAAGAGGGTCTTGCCCTTGAACACCAGCCGCTCGTTGTCGGGATGGAAGAAGCACGACGACACGCCGATGCGGGGACGGCGCGCTCCGGGCTCGGGGTTCAGCGACGTCACCCGTTGAACGCCTTGGTGAAGATGGCCACGAAGTCGTCCTCGGTGACGGTACGGGGGTTGTTGAGGTGACAGGAATCCTCGAACGCCACCCGGGCCAGGCGCCCGAGATCGGCCCGCGCCACATCGGTGTCGAGCAACGACGCCGGGACGCCGATCTCGGTCTTGAGGTCAGCCAGCCACCGCAGGAACCCTTCGGGGCTGTCGTCGCCGAGGCCGATGGTCGTGGCCATCGTCGTGAAGCGGTCCGGCACCGCCTCGACGTTCCACGCCAGCGCGTGATCGATCATGATCGCGTTGGCGAGGCCGTGGTGCAGATCGGCGACCGTGCCCAGGGCATGCGCGGCCGAGTGCACCAGGCCGAGGCCCTTCTGGAAGGCGATGGCGCCCATCATCGAACTCATCAGCATGCCCGCCCGGGCGTCGAGGTCGTGCGGGTTCGCGACCGCGGTGCCGAGGTGCTGGTGCACCAGGCGGATGCCCTCGAGGGCGATGCCGTCGCAGAGCGGGTGGTAGTTCTTGGCGAGGTAGGCCTCGACGTTGTGCGTCAACGCGTCCATGCCCGTGGCGGCGGTGATCGGTGCCGGTAGGTCCTTGGTCATCTCCGGGTCGGCGAACACGACCTTGGCCAGCAGGTGCGGCGAGAAGATGATCTTCTTGATGTGCGTGACATCGTCGGAGATCACGGCGCTGCGCCCGACCTCGCTGCCGGTCCCGGCGGTGGTGGGCAGGGCCACGAAGTACGGGATCTCGCGATGGATCGGCCGGGCGCCGGGCATCTCGTCCTCGTAGTCGAACAGATCGCCCTCGTGGGTGGTCATCAACGCGATCGCCTTGGCGACGTCGAGCGCGGCGCCACCGCCCACGCCCACGATGCCGTCGGCGCCGTGGGCGATGAAGGCCTCGACCCCGGCAGTCACCTGGGACTTGACGGGGTTGCCCCACACCCCGGCGAACGGTTCGGGATCCAGACCCGCCGCCGCGAGGTTGGCGATGAAGTCGGTGAACATCCCGAGCCCGCCGACGCCCTTGTCGGTGACCACGAGAGGTCGGCTCACCCCCACGTCGATGAGGTGGTTGGCGACCTGATCGCGGGCGCCCACCCCGAAGATGATCGTGGTGGGAAAGCTGAACGTCGAGATCGTCATGCGGGCATTCTGGCAGCACCCCGGAAGCGCCGACAGGTTCACGGCTTTTCACATTTTCGCCGTCAGCGGGAAGAAAGCATCCCCGGTCGTGGTTTGCTGGGTGTCGGACACCACGGCTGCCACCACTGCGGCCAGGACGAGGAGCACACTGTGAGCGACGTGACCGGACCCGCCCGCGAAGGCAGCCCTGCCCCAGATTTCACGCTGCCCTCCCAGACGGGCGACTCCGTCACGCTGTCCGCGCTGCGGGGCCAGTGGGTCGTCTTGTACTTCTACCCGGCCGACGACACCCCCGGCTGCACAGCGGAGGCCTGTTCGTTCCGCGACAGCCACGAGGACTTCGTCGACGCCGGCGCCGTCGTGCTCGGCGTCAGCAGCGACTCGGTCACCTCGCACACCAAGTTCGCCGAGAAGCACCACCTGCCCTTCACGCTGCTCAGCGACGAGGACGGGGCGTTGCGCAAGACCTACGGCGTGAAGAAGTCGATGGGCCTTCTGCCAGGTCGGGTCACCTACGTGATCGACCCCGACGGCATCGTCCGCAAGGTGTTCTCGAGCCAGCTCGGCGCCAAGAAGCACCACACCGAAGCCCTCGCCACGATCCGCGGCGGCGTCCCGGCCTGACATCTGGGCGGGCGGCCTTCGCCCGTTGCCTCACCACGAGCGGTTCGCGATCGTCACGCCCCTCCGGTCGATCTGACCGTCGAGCTCGCCTCCGGGCCTGTCCACGCAGTCGTGGACCGCACCCTTGCTTTCACGCGCCCAGGAGGCGACCATGATCCACGAGCCCTTGCGCTCCTCCCTGTACCGCAAGCTCGCCGACGTTCTCGGCGAAGACGAGGCCAGCGCCCTGATGAACGAGCTCCCGACCGTGGACTGGTCCAGCATCGTGACCCGTGACCACCTCGACGCGCGGTTTCGAGCCGAGCGCGTCGTCAGCCAGGACGAGTTCAAGGCCGTGCGATCCGAGATGCACGACGAGTTCAAGGCCGTGCGTGGCGAGATGCACCACGAGTTCAAGGCCGTGAGATCCGAGATGCACGACGAGTTCACGGCCGTGCGTGGCGAGATGAACGACCGATTCGATGCCGTCACGGGTCGGCTGGACGATCTCAATGGGCGGATGACACAGATCCTGATGTGGATGGTCGGCAGCATCTTCGCGGCCGTGGGGCTCAGCTTCGCCGCCGCCAGCCTCGCCCATTGACCACCGCCTGCGGCGTCCCCGCCTGATCGTCGGCCGTCAGATGATCTCGAAGTAGCGCTGGAGCTCCCAGTCGGTGACCGAGTCGTTGAACTGGCGCCACTCCCACTCGCGGGTGGCGCAGAAGTGATCCACGAAACCGTCGCCGAACAACTCGCGCACCACGGGTGACGCCGCCATCCGCTCGGTCGCTTCGTGCAGGTTGCGCGGCAGGCGCTCGACCGACTCGTCGACGTACGCGCTGCCGAAGGTCTCGGGCCGCAGCTCGAGGTTGCGCTCGACGCCGTGCAGTCCCGCCGCGAGGCAGAAGGCGACCGAGAGGTACGGGTTCACGTCCGAGCCGGGCACCCGCAACTCGAGTCGCGTCGCCTTGGAGGATCCCGACAGGACCCGGCCGGCGACCGTGCGGTTGTCGACGCCCCACGTCGGCTTGGTCGGCGCCCAGAACCCGTCGACCAGGCGCTTGTAGCTGTTGACCGTCGGGGCCAGCATCGGCAGGCAGTCCGGCAGGAGGGTGAGGATGCCCGCGAGGTAGCTGCGGAACAGCGGGCTCATGTGCTGGGGATCGGCCTCGTCGTAGAACAGGTTGCGCTCGGCGTCCGCGTCCCACAGCGACTGGTGGGTGTGCCCCGAACAGCCTGGCAGCTCCGTGTCGTAGCGAGCCATGAACGTGGGCAGGATCCCGAAGCGGTGCCCGATCTCCTTGGCGCCGGCCTTGAACAGGACGGCCCGATCGGCGGCCTCGATGGCGGTCGAGTAGAGGATCGCGGCCTCGTACACACCCGGACCGGTCTCGGTGTGGAGCCCTTCGATGGAGACGCCGAAGGCCCGCATGTCGGTGAGCAGGGCGTCGAAGAACTCCTGGTTCTGCGTCTGGCGGAGCACCGAGTAGCCGAACATGCCCGGCGTGAGGTGCTGCAGGTCGCGGAACTGCTTGTCATGGACCGACTGGCTGGTCTCGCGGAAGTTGAACCACTCGAACTCCATGCCGAAGAAGCCCGTGTAGCCGAGCGCCGTGGCCCGATCGACCTGGTGCTTCGCGACGAGTCGCGGGCACACGGGGTAGTCCTGCCCAGACCCGACGAAGTCGCACAGGAAGAAGTCGCGGTCGCTCTCCCAGGGGATCCGGCGGTGGGTCGACAGATCGACCTGCACCGAGCCGTCCGGGTAGCCCGACTTCCAACCCGTGTACGTGCCGTTGTCGTAGCACTGGTCGCTCGAGTCCCACCCGAACACGACGTCGCAGAAGCCGAACCCCTCCCCCTTCGCCGCGGACAGGAACTTGGCCTTGTCGAGGTACTTGCCACGCAAGATGCCGTCGATGTCGACGATCGCGACCTTCACGTAGTCAGATGCCGCAGCCCTGACCTGGTCGAGGATGTCGTCGGAGATGGGTTCACGATCCGCTGCCACGGGCGGTGAGTGTACGCGTCGGTTCAGGTGGCGGGGGCGAGCACGGGCTCGAGGCGGCGGGTCCACCAGACCCGGCCGAGGATGACCGACGCGCTCGCGAAGAGGACGACGCCGTAGCTCATGAGCGCGACATCGCCGCTGACGACGCCGTACCCGCCCCACAGCGACGCGTCGACCAGGGCGATGTACCACGTCGTGGTGGCGATGCCGTCGAGATCGTTGGAGCGCAGCGCAGCCCACACCTGCGGGCCCTGGTTCACCAGCACGCTCATGCCGAGCAGCGCCACGAGCCCGCCCGACAGCCACGCCAGCAGGATGATCGCCAACCACACCGACGCGCCCACCACGTCGCGACGCGTGATGCGCTGGCGGAGCAGCACGATGGTCCAGATGCCCGGGGGGAGGGCGAGCAGGGCGACGACCCAGACCGGGGCCAGGCCGGCGGAGAGGCCGTAGAGCAGCCAACCGATGTCGGAGAGGGCGGCGTTCATCGTCGCCAACGGGGACACGCCGTCGGGCACGCCGGTGCGCGCGAGTCGGATGGGCTGGGGCAGGAGGCGGCACAGGAACACGACCGAGGCCACCCACCCGATGACCTCGGGAGACATGGCCACGAGGCTATCGGCCGGGAAGAGGCACCAGTCCATCGATCTTCTGTAGCGTTGCCCCGTTTTCGGGATCGGCAGGCGTGAATGCCGATCCCCCTGGGGCACCGGCGGCGGCCGGTCGACGAGAAGAGGGATTGCCATGCCAGCGGTCGAACCAGCGGTCGATCGTCCCGACGCGGGCGACGGCTCGGACCACCCGGACCTGCGCTACGTGCTCGCCATCGATCTGGGCACCGGCGGGCCGAAGGTGGCGCTGGTCTCCACCGACGGCGACGTGGTCGGCCACGAGTACCGCACCAACGAGCTGATCCTGCTGCCCGACGGTGGGGTGGAGCAGGATCCCGAGGACTGGTGGAGCTCGATCGCCGACGGCACCCGGGCGCTCATCGCCCGAGATCTCGTGCCGGTGGACCAGATCGTGGCGATCAGCATCACCGCGCAGTGGATGGGCACCATCGCCGTCGACAAGGACGGCCAGCACCTCATGAACGCGCTCATCTGGATGGATGCCCGCGGCTCGGACCAGGCCTCCAAGCTCGCCGGCGGCGGCATCGAGGTGCCCGGCACCGGCTACAACGCCCTCCGCTTGCGCAAGTGGCTGAGCCTCACCGGTGGCCTCCCGTCGCGCACCGGCAAGGACCCGGTCGGCCACATCCTCTGGCTCAAGCACGAACGCCCCGACGTGTACGCGCTGGCCGACAAGCTGCTCGACGTCCCCGACTACCTGAACATGCGGATGACCGGCCGCGCGTGCGCGTCGTACGACTCGATCGTGGGCTACTGGTGCACCGACAACCGCGACCTCGCGCGCGTCGCGTACGACGACGACCTGATCAAGATGGCCGGCTTCGAACGGTCGAAGCTGCCCGATCTCGTGCCCACGTGCTCGATCATCGGCACGATCACGCCGGCGGTCGCCACCGAGTTGGGCCTCGGCGAGCACGTGCAGGTGGTGACCGGCACCGGCGACACGGCGTCGGCGGGCATCGGCTCGGGCGCGGTGCGCGACTACGAGGCGCACCTCTACATCGGGACCTCGTCGTGGCTGTCGTGCCACGTGCCGTTCA
>JBBQHT010000253.1:0-6912 GCA_038324235.1 Acidimicrobiales bacterium | reverse complement strand
TCGCTGGTGGTCGTCGTGGCCTCGACGGTGGTCGTGGTGGTGTCGATCTGGACCTGCTGGGCGTCAGGTGCGGCCGGGGCCGCGGCGATGGTGGTCGGCGCCGCCGTCGTCGGGGCGTCGGCCGCCGAGGCGGCCGTGGTGGAGACGACGCGCGTGAGCGCTCCGCCCAGCAGGACCGCCGTGACCATGGTCGTGGCCAGCAGCTCGCGCTGACGTTGAACGATTGCTCGCTTCACAAATCCCCCGTTTCGCGGCTGCGGCGCAGCCGACTCGTCATCAGACCCAGCAGCTGGTGACACGCGTCACGTCCCACCAGCGGGGGAACTCTTACATGAATCCACGAGGCCGTCCACCACCGCCGGCCTCCGATCGGCCCGGACGACGTGGACGGCCCGAACGCGAGGGAGGGACCGGCGGAGCCGGTCCCTCCCTCGACGTGCGTGCTGCTACCTGATCAGCGCCCGGAGGCGCTCAGATCAGGCGGTCTTGCGGAACTTGGACTTCTGGCTGATCGACCAGCACAGCAGACCGATCTGGATCATCAGGAGGCCGGCCAGGATCTCGGTCCACAAGGTGTGGCTGTCGGCACCGGTGACCGGCAGGGTGCCGGCGGCGACGGCGGCCGTCGTGGTGGTCGTGCCCCGAGGCGTGGTCGTGGTCGTGGGCAACGGCGCCCCGAACACGTCAACCGAGAGGAACGCAGGCCCGGAGGTCGGCAGGCAGGTGATGGTGATGGCTGCCGGCGGGTCGAGCGGCAACGTCGTGTCGGAGACGAGGCCGAGGACGGCGTCGAGGGTGAACGTGGCGGTGCCGCCCGTCGGGATGA
Source organism: Acidimicrobiales bacterium (assembly GCA_038324235.1). Lineage (GTDB taxonomy): Bacteria > Actinomycetota > Acidimicrobiia > Acidimicrobiales > Acidimicrobilacustridaceae > JBBQHT01. The sequence continues at coordinate 6,086 of JBBQHT010000253.1, read as the reverse complement.
ACGTCATGTCCGGCACGTCGAAGCTGCCGACTGCGTCGGCTCCCATGCCGCCGCTGAAGTCGATCGAGCTGGTGATCGGTGCCGACGTGATGATGCCGGGCGACACGTTGGTACCGGCCACGGTGACGGTCGACGAGGTGGCGAGCAAACCCGTCACGCCGAGCCCACGCAGGAGATCTGCGGTGGCCGCTGGCACGGTCACGGTCCAGTGCTGGTTCTGGATGACCAGGTTGGAGCCGGTCTCGACCGGGCTGAGCGCACTGGCCGTCACATGGAGGCTGAAGTTGTTGGGGTCAGCGTCCGGCAACAGCGTGTTGCGGCACTCGGTGGCATACGTGGACTCACCCAGCACTTCGGTCTGCACCGTGGTGGTCGTGGTGCCCTCGGCCGTCGTGGTCGTGGTGCCCCCGGCCGTCGTGGTCGTGGTGCCCGGCGCAGTCGTGGTCGTCGTAGGCGCCGCCGTGGTGGTCGTGGTCGGCGCCGCCGTGGTCGTCGTCGTCGGGGCCGCGGTGGTGGTCGTGGTGGCCGGGGCGGTGGTGGTGGTCGTGCCCGGGGCCGTGGTGGTGGTCGTGCCCGGAGCCGTGGTGGTGGTCGTGGCCGGAGCGGTGGTGGTCGTGGTGGCCGGGGCGGTGGTGGTGGTCGTGCCCGGAGCCGTGGTGGTGGTCGTGGCCGGAGCCGTCGTGGTGGTCGTACCCGGAGCCGTGATGGCGACGGCACCGAACGTGCCGAGCGGGGTGTCCTGCGGGGCATTCCACGGCGGGCCGTAGGTCGTGGCGTCGGTGACGACGATCGTTGCGACGGTGCTGGTGACCGTGGCCGCCTTGCTGAGCACGACCGTGGTGGCGTTGGTGACCGACGAGATGGTGGTGAAGGCGGGGATGCCCGGCCCGGTGATTGCCGCGCCGACATCGGCGGCGGTGAACGCCCCGGTGGCCGCCGTGAGCGTCGCGCTGGCGTTGGTCGTGTGGGCGTTGGTGACGGTGCGGGGCGGGGTCGGGGTCGACGGGGTGGCCGTCCAGGAGCCGCCCATGCACAGCACGGTGGCCTTGATCAGACCGCCGGCGATGCTGGTGGTCTCATAGGTCTGGGTGCCCGAGACCGTGAGGGTCTTGGTGCTGCCCACGACGGTCCAGCCCGGCTCGGTCTGGTTGGCGGCCGGTGGGATGGTGTCGGTCGGGCCCCAGGCATCGCCCTTGAGGGAGAAGGTAGCGGGCCCGGGCGCGGTGCCGGCCGTGTACGTGCCGACCACGGTGCCGAGGTCGATGTTGACGTCAGCGGTCACGGGGACGACCGACGGCTTGGGGATGGTGAAGGGGGCCGGGGCCGGAGGAATCGAGGAGATGCCGACCGACACATCGGGGCCGGTGGCGTTGGCCACGGGCGTGATGGTCACGGTGTCGGGGTTGATCGGCAGGGCGGTCACACCGACGGCGGCGTAGACGCCGTTGAGGAACGAGGCCGCCGCGACGGCGGTGACGTGGAAGCTCTGGGTGAAGGTCGAGCCCTGCACCACCGGGTTGGCCGACGGCGTGGAGTCGACGATGTACTGGAGCGGGAACTTGGTGCCGTTGAAGGTGTTGTTGCACGCCACCGTGGTGGTCTCGTGCAGCGTCGGCGGCAGGGCCGAGGCGGGCGAGCTCCCGAGCACACTGACGAACGCCGTGGCGAAGAGCACCGCCGTCACCAGTGTCGTGGCCAGCAACTCACGCTGACGTTGAACGATCGCTCGCTTCACAAATCCCCCGTTTCGCGCAACCGGCGCCGGCTGCATCGTGGTTCAAAGTCCCTTGTGTGCACGGCACGCGCGAGTCGCGACCGCAGAACGGGAACCCATGCATGCTCTATGAGAGAACTCCACAACTTCCCTCGAACATCACTCCATTTACCCACAGCGTCAGACGGGGGACATCCGGCCGCAAGGCGCCCGCCAGGTCGGCGTTCGGGACTCGCTCGAAAACGGAGTTCGCCGGGCCCTTGCGGACCCGGCGAACCCTTCCTTCGATGTGGTTACCGGTCAGCGCTCAAACGGCGAGCGCTGGTCGGTGGTGTTGCGTCGTGCCTAGAAGAGCGACGAGTAGACCAGGGCGATAGCCGAACCCTGGTTGGTGTCGCCACCCGTGTACGGGTTGCTGTGCGCCGGGAAGCCCTGGATGCCAGCAAGGGTGCTGTAGGGCAGGCAGGTCGCGGTAGCCGGACCCGTCGTGGACGAGGCGCAGGCCGGAACACCGACCGACACGAACGACGCGTTGACCTTGGCGATGACGCCGGCGGGAGGAGCCACCTGCACCGGGACGCCAGGAGCGGCACCCACGGAGATGGTGGTCTTGGCCCCACCGAACGACAGGCCGAAGGCTGCGGGGTACGGGCCGGCGACCGAAGTCGTCAGCACGCAGAAGCCCGAAGCCGGACCAGTCCACTTGTCACACGGGGAGCCAGCAGCCACCTGGGTGTAGACGTTCTTGCTGATGGTCAGGCTGATCGCGGAAGACACGATCGGCTTGCCCGGCAGCACGGTGTGGGAGTTGCTGTCGATGGCGGCGATGTAGCCGACGCCAGTGATGGCCGGAACCGTGCCACCCGAACCAGCGATGATGGCGGCCGTGTCGGTGATGCAGGTGACTGCAGCAGTCGACGGGCAGGCATCGATGTGGAAGTGGGCAGCGTCATAGGCGAACAGCACCGAGGCGCCAGCCGCGACCGTGAGGGTCGAGGTCGACTTGACCGAGGCGACGATGTTCAGGCCGGAGAGCTTGGCCTGGGCCGGGTGGAGACCCGTGCCGACCGTCTTCGCCGGGATCTGAGCAACCGTCGGGCTGAAGGTCACAGCCTGATCGGACAGCAGGTGCGGGTTGTAGGTGGAGTTGGTCGTGCAGAACGGCACGGCCGACGGGCCACCGACGCCCGACAGGTCAGCGATGACCACGTCGTTGTTGCGAGCACCGGTCTGCTTGCCGACACCGATACCCGGCACCGTGGGAGCCGTCGGCGGCGTGTTGTTGCTACCGAAGAAGCCCGGGAAGGCGCTGGTGATCAGGTCGATGTTGCCACCGCCGAAGCGGGTCTCGAGGCCAGGGATCGTGCCCGTGCCGTTGGGCGAGCAATCGCCGGACGGTGCGGGAGCGGTGGCCTTGTTGGGCTTACCGGCCTTGGCGGCGCCACCAGCGTTGCTGGGGACGACGGTGCAGGCCAGCGGCGGCAGGGCGTGGGCCAGAGCGTTCGACGAGGCAGCCTCGTTGACGCTGTAGGGCCCGACCAGCAGGGTGGTCGTGGTGCCGTCGTTGCTGTAGTCGGTGTCGGCCGAGCTGCCGTCAGCCGGGTTGACCACAAAGGTGGCGACCAGGTTGGGGAGCACGATCGGGTTGCCGAGGGTGTCGACGACCGGGGCCTTGCAGGTCACGGCGTAGCCGCTGATTGCCTGGCTCGGGGCCGGCGTGGCAAAGCTGACGGTCATCGAGCCCGGATCGGTGGCCAGCGGCCATGCGCCACCCGACACCAAGCTGGTGACAACCGTGGAGTCCAGCCCAATGACGGCCGGCGGCGCCTGCGGCGTCGTGGTATTGGCACTTGCAACGCCAGTAGCGGCGAAGAGCAAGCTGCCTACGGCGAGTCCGCCGAAGAGCAATCGCTTCATAATTCCTCCTGATCATGGTCCCCCGAATGAGAGGCCTGCTGATGGTTCCGTTCAGATATCAGGAGAATCCCTCGGAATACCCAACTATTACACAACACACGTGCCAGGCGACACACAAGGGAAGGGATCGCGGCCCGAAACGTGCGTGAAACCCCCGTGGAACCATCGACCTGTGATCGAGGGTCAGAGTTTCCGAGGCACGCATGGATCCTCCGACGGGCCCGAGGTGGCTCGGGCCGGACGGTAGAGTGCCGGCCGTCCGACAGGAGCGCCGTCCGCCATGATGCCCGACAACGACTGGTACGGGCATCGCACCGCCCTGGCGCGCTACTGCGGCCTGCCCCAGCGGTCGCCCGCGGTGTTCGGCAGCATCCGCCACGGCTGGCAGCCCGACCTGGGCGACATCGGCGAGCGCCGCATCCCCTCGGCTCCCATCTTCGTGTGGAACCGCCGCGAGGCCGACCAGGCCCGAGATCGAGCCATCCCGAACGTCATGGCGATCGGCGCCCCCTTTCTCTATGGCGTCGCCAACCTGCGCAGCGGCGAAAGCCCGCCCCCACCGGGGGCCGGCACCATCGTCTTTCCCCTGCACTCCGGCGGGCTGACCGCCGTGGCCCAGGACCGCGCTGGCCTGATCGCCGAGGTCGAACGGTCCGAGCCGGGCCCCCACACCGTGTCGATCTTCTACCAGGACCTCGTGCGACCCGAGGTGGTCGAGCCGTTCGAGCAGGCCGGCTGGCGCATCGTGAGCTTCGGCACCCGCGACGACCCGATGTTCCTGACCCGGCTGATCCTCGAGTTGCAGGCGCACCGGGCCGTCGTCAGCGACGTGGTCAGCTCCGCGGTCTGGTACGGCGCCCACCTGGGACGTCGGGTCCGCGTGCTGGGGCCTCAACCCCAGGTCACCCGCCACGACGGCCGCACCGACGGCACCGACCTGACCGACCGCTGGCCCGAGCTCTACGGCGACGGCGTCGACGGCCCGGTCGCCGAGGCCCTGGCCGCGGGCGAGCTGGGCGTCGACTGCATGCGCTCGCCCGACGAGCTGGCTCGCCTGTTGGGGTGGCGGTCGTGGCGCCGGTACGCCGCGCCGGCGGTGCGCCTGGCGGTCGACCTGCGGCACGGCAACGACCTGCGCCTGGGCCGGGCCCTGCCTCGGTCGATGCGCCCTGGTCACGGTGACTGACCAGCACCGGCCCCCGGCGACGGTGGCGATCGACGTCTGCCACGTGTCGTTCGGTGGCCTCGGTGGCCACGGCCCGATCGTGCGCACCCTGGCCGATCAGTTCGCCCGCCGCGGCCTGCGCAGCGCGGTGATCCTGCATGCTCCGGCCGACGACCTCGACGACGACCCTGCGCACTGGCCCCACCTCGATCACGTCGTGGCCGTGCCTCGTCGGGGCAAGGTCGATCTGCCGGCCATGGCCGCCGTCGTAGGGACGATCCGCCGCCTGCGGCCGCGGGTGGTGCTCTGCCACACGCACGAATCCATCCCGGCCGTCTTCGTCGGGCAGCTGCTCGCCGGGCGCCGCCCGCAGGTGCTGATCGTCGAGCACCAGTCGATCGGGCTTCGCCGCCGGCTCGAGAACCTGCGCTCGGCCATCGCCCTGCCCTTCTGCCGCGCCGTGGTGGTGCTGAGCGACGACTACGCCGACCGCTACCCCTTCCGGCGCTGGCCCCTGCCGGCGGTACGTCGGCTCACCGTGCTGCCCAACGGCATCGACACCGACCGGTACCAACCCCACCCGAGCGAGCCCGATCGACCGTTCACGTTGGGCATGGGGTGCCGCATGGTGGCGATCAAGGACGTGGCCAGCCTCGTCGAGGCCATGGCGATCGTCGCCGCCGAGGCCGACCCGACGATGGTGCGTGTGCGACTGCGTCTGGCCGGTGAGGGCCCGACCCGCGCTGGGCTGATCGATCAGGCCCAGCGGCTCGGTCTGGAAGACGTCATCGAGTTCACCGGCTCACTCGACCCCGCCCAGATGCTGGCGTTCTACGCGTCGCTCGACGTCTACGTGCAGGCGACGTTCGGCGAGACGGCCAGCGTGTCGCTGCTCGAGGCCTACGCCTGTGGGCTCGCGGTGGTGGCGTCCGACGTCGAAGGTGTGCGGGGGTTCGTGGCCGACGGGCGCGACGGCGTGCTGGTGCCGCCCGGCGATCCCCGGGCTCTGGCCACCGCCATCGCCGCGCTCCGCGACGACCGCGACCGCGCTGCCTCGCTCGGCACGGCCGCTCGCCACCGGATCGAAGCCGACTACTCCGCCGCCGCCATGGCCGACCGCTACGTCGCCCTCTTCACCGAGCTCGGCGCCATCGACCGCCCGGCTCCTGGTTCGTGAAACTCGCGTGCCTCGACCAGGCCGTCGGCCCGGGGTCAGGTCGCCGGGGTAGAGCCACCCTCGACGCGCTCGGTGCGGGCCCACCGGATGAAGCCGTCGATGTCGGGGTTGCA
>JBBQHT010000252.1:0-6971 GCA_038324235.1 Acidimicrobiales bacterium | reverse complement strand
CCAACCGCGATGGGCCCGGACGCCGGTCCGCTCGGGCGCGTGGCCCGCTACGCCACCCGCGATCACTACGCCGTCCTGCGGCGCGGGTTGGATGCTGTCGCCGCGCGCCTCCGAGCCGATGGCTGGGCCGCCGAGGTCGTCCTCGACGACAACGCCCTGGTCGACCGGGCGGCGGCGGTGCGCGCCGGGCTCGGCTGGTTTGGCAAGAACGCCAACGTCTTGCTGGCAGGGTCGGGCAGTTGGTGCGTCCTGGGCTCGGTGCTCACCGACGCACCCCTCCCGGTGCCCGCGGCGGTGGTCGCCGACGGTTGCGGCAGCTGCACGCGCTGTCTCGACCGATGTCCGACCGCCGCGATCGTCGCCCCGGGCGTGCTCGACGCCCGCCGGTGCCTCGCCTGGCTGGTGCAGGCCGAGGGCGTGTTCCCGATCGAGCACCGGATCGCGCTCGGCGACCGCCTCTACGGGTGCGACGTGTGCCAGGAGGTCTGCCCCCCGTCGACCCGGTCGGCCCGCCGAGCGCCCGCCGCAGACCCCGGCGACACGGTCGAGTCGTCGGTTCCGATCGGGGACTGGGTGCAGATCCTCGACCTCCTCGCCGCCTCCGACGCTGACCTGCTCTCGACCTTCGGCCGCTGGTACATCCCGCGGCGCGATCCGGCGTACCTGCGCCGCAACGCGCTGCTCGTGCTGGGCAACACCGCGCCGGTCCCCGCCGGCGCGGCGGTGCGCGCCGCCCTGGCCACCGCGCTCGGTCACCCCGAGCCGGTGGTGCGTGCCCACGCGGTGTGGGCGACGCGGCGGGTGCGGGCGGACGAGCTCCTGACGGCCGTGCACGACGACGCCTCACCTCTCGTGCGCGCTGAGCTGGCGGCCGACGTACCTGCTCGGGCAGGCTCGGCGGCAGTGCCCCCCTCCGTCCCCCTGGTTCCAGGAGCCCGTGCGCGATGAACCACCTGCTCGTCACGAACGACTTCCCGCCCAAGCTCGGGGGCATCCAGTCCTACCTGTACGAGCTGTGGCGGCGGCTGCCGGCGGGGTCGGTCACCGTCTTGACCACGGCCCAGGAGGGGTCAGCCTCGTGGGATGCCGACCAGGCCTTCCGGATCGAGCGCGTGCGCGAGTCGTTCCTCGTGCCGGGACCAGCCCTCATCCGGCGCATCGACGCGCTGGCCGAGGAGGTCGGTGCCGAGCTCGTCCTCGTGGATCCCGCGTGGCCGCTCGGGATGATCGGCCCACGGTTGGCCCGCCCGTTCGGCGTGATCCTCCACGGCGCCGAGGTGACGGTGCCGGCGCGACTGCCGTTCGTCCAACTGCTGTTGCGGTCGACCCTGCGCCAGGCGCACGTGGTCATCGCCGCGGGCGGTTACCCAGCGCATCAGGGGCGCGTCTCGGCCGGCCGTGAGCTGCCCACCGTGATCGTGCCTCCCGGCGTCGATGCCACACGGTTCCGGCCACTCGACGCCGCCGCGCGCACCGCCGCCCGCGCCTCGTTCGGCATCGATCCCGACGCGCTCGTCGTGCTGGGCGTGAGTCGCCTCGTGCCCCGCAAGGGGTTCGACGTGGTGGTGCAAGCCGTCGCCCGCCTCGCCGAGGACTTCCCCGCCATGCGCCTGGTCATCGCGGGCGAGGGCCGGGATCGCCCGCGGCTCGAGCAGCTCGCGGGGGCGATGCACGCGCCGGTGCAGTTCCTGGGTCGCGTGCCCGACGCCGACCTCCCGGCGTTGTACGGCTGCTCGGACATCTTCGCGATGCTGTGCCGGGATCGCTGGCTCGGCCTCGAGCAGGAGGGCTTCGGCATCGTGTTCCTCGAAGCCGCGGCGACGGGGATCCCGAGCGTGGCCGGCCGTAGCGGGGGGTCTGACGAAGCCGTCGTCGACGGCGAGACCGGGTCGGTGGTGGCCCTGCCCCACATCGTAGATGACGTCGAAGACGCGCTGGCCACACTCGCGGATGATCCCGAGCGCCGCCGGCGCATGGGTGCCGCCGCCCGGGTGCGAGCCGAGCAGTCGTTCTCCTACGACGTGCTCGCCCAGACCCTGGGCGCCGCCCTGGAGGCAGAGATCACGTCGATCCGTGCCGCCCGGGCGCTCGATCTCGTGCTCGGTGATCCCCTGGAGCCCGAGCCCGAGCCCGAGCCAGAGCCAGAGCCCGAGATCGAGCCCGAGATCGAGTCGGGGCCGGAGGCAGATCCAGGGGCCGTCGTCGGTGCGACTGACGCGGCCCGGTCCACGCCGGCGACCGACACGTCCGCCGCGACCCCATGACCGACGCCGACCCTGGGTCCGAGCCGGAGACCGACGGCGACGAGGACGCCTCGGCGACCGCAGGCGCATCGCCAGCCGGTGGGCCCGACCGCGTGGGAGCCCCGACGGCGGTCGATGATCGGCAGGGCGAGGTGCTCCTGCGGGTGTCATGGGCGGGGACCGCGCTGTACGCCGTGGTCGCCCTGGCGACCATGGCGGCCGTCAGCACGTTCCAAGGAGTCCTGATCGGCGTGACGATGCTGCTGTTCGTCGTCGGCCTGATCGCCTTCTTCGCGGCCTACGTCATCGCGATCGGGCGCAGTCGCGAGGTCCTGATCGGCATGGGAGGGCTGTACTTCCTCGCCGGCCCGACGGCGCCCCGGCGCGTCCGCGTGCAGTTCCTGAGCTCGTTCGCCGTCGAGGTCGTCGTCGCCACCGTCACCTCCATCCTCGGCACGGCCACGTTGCCCGACGACGCGACGAACCCACTGGCCTTCGGGTTCCTGGTCCCGCTCTTCGGCCTCGGTCTCGCCGGTCTGTGGGGAGCGCGGTACGGGTCCTTCGCCCCTCGGCCGCCTGATCCGCCGCGCCCGACCCGCCGCCGCCCGAGCCGTGATGCGCCCGACGGTGCGGGTGCTCCGGATGCACCGGACGACGTGCTGCCCGGCTAACGTGACGGGCCGCATCGGACCAGCGCCTGCCTCGGAGTGCCCACCATGCCCGACAAAGCCAAAGAGACGGTCGTGATCAACGCGCCGGTCTCGGTCTGCTTCGACACGCTCATCGACTTCGAGCGCTACCCGCAGTGGGCGAGCGATCTGAAGCAGGCGGTCGTGGTGGAGCGCGACGACGCCGGCCGCGGCGTGGTCGTCGAGTTCCGCGCGGCCGCGATGGGGCGCAGCACCACCTACCGCCTCCGCTACGACTACGAGGGTGCGCCGCACCGCCTCGCCTGGGTGCTCGACAGCGGGGACGTGCAGCGCGAGCTCGACGGCGCCTACCACCTGCGTCCCGCGGACGGCGATCCGTCGAGCACCGAGGTCGTCTACGAGCTCTCGGTCGATCTCGTCCTGCCCATCCCCGGGTTCGTGAAGCGCCGCGCCGAGGCGCGCATCCTCAAGACCGCCCTTCCAGATCTCAAGGCCCTCATCGAGTCCTCGACCGCGCCCTGACGTGCGCACCCTCCTCTTCACCGGCAAGGGGGGCGTCGGCAAGACCACGGTGGCCGCAGCGACTGCGCTCCAGAGCGCGGACCGGGGCCTGCGCACGATCGTGATCTCGACCGATCCGGCCCACTCGCTCGCCGACGCGTTCGACGTGACGTTGGAGACCGAGCCCCGCCAGATCGCGCCGAACCTGTTCGGCCAGCAGCTCGACGCGCAGGACCGGATGGAGGAGTCCTGGGCCGAGATCAAGCAGTACCTGATCGAGGTCTTCGACTGGGCGGGCGTGGACGGGATCCAGGCCGAGGAGCTCGCGGTGCTGCCCGGCCTCGACGAGATCTTCGCCTTGGCCGACATCAAGGACTTCGCCGATTCGGGGGAATGGGATGTCCTCGTCGTCGACTGCGCGCCCACGGCCGAGACCATCCGCCTCCTGTCGCTGCCCGACGTCCTGTCGTGGTACATGGACCGGATCTTCCCGGCCGGCCGCAAGGTGAATCGGATGCTCGGTCCGGTGCTGTCGCGGGTCACGAACCTGCCGATCGCGGGCGACAGCGTGTTCGGAGCCACCCGTCGGTTCTACGATCGCCTCGATGGCGTGAAGGACCTGCTCTGCGACCGTGAGCACGCCAGCATCCGGCTCGTGGTGAACCCGGAGAAGCTGGTGATCGCCGAGGCCCGACGCACCTACACGTACCTCGCCCTGTTCGGCTACCGCGTCGATGCGGTGATCGCCAACCGGCTGCTCCCGGACGCGATCACCGATCCCTGGTTCGATCAGTGGAAGGCCAACCACGCGACGCACCTGGCCGAGATCGAGGAGTCGTTCGCGCCGCTACCGATCCTCACCGCCGAGCTCGCATCGACCGAGCCCGTCGGCCTCGAGCGCCTCCGTGGCTTCGGCGCCGGGTTGTACGACGGGGTGGTGGCCACCGATGTCTTGCACGTCGGCGAGGCCTTGTCGGTCACCAAGCAAGAGGGAACCTTCGTGCTGCGCCTCGAACTGCCCTTCGCCGATCGTCATGCCCTTGACCTGGGTCGCCACGGTGACGAGTTGCTGATCCGGGTCGGGCCGTACCGGCGTTCGTTGCTCCTGCCCGACTCGCTGCGTCGACGTGACATCGTCGATGCCCGCCTCCGCGACGGCGTGCTTCGGGTAACCTTTGCCGGCGATGTGCCCGCCGGTCCGGCTGACAAGGCCGGATCCGGTCGGGCCTGATCGGTTCAGGCGGCCCCCAACGACGGTGGCGGCTTGGCAGGCGGTCACGCGTGCACCAGGTCGGCTACGAGCGTCGGGGTCGCCGGCGTCCACGAGGATCACTGCGGGGAGGGGACCATGAACGACGAACGAGCGGCCCAGGGCCTCGACCACCTGCAGGCGGCCGCCCTCGAGATGATCGGCGCGGCGCGCGCCTTCCTCGACGTCGCCGAGGACCTGGTGGCCGACAAGGAGAAGGTGGCCGATGTCGTTGCGGCGTTCGGCAGCGTGGCCGACGCGGCGGGACGAGCGGCCCGGGGGGCCTCGCCGGGCCCGTCATCTGCGACGGCTCGCCGCGGCGAAGACGTCGGTGAAGACGGTGGTGAGGGCGGCCGCGACACCCACCCGGACGGCGTGCAGCACATCAAGGTCTCATGAGCATCATCGGGCCGGCGTCACTGGTGACGACGTCGGCGGGCATCCACAGGTTGGATACGGGACAACGAGAACGGATACGAGAACGTCTATGAGGCTCCTGCAGCTCAACCCGAACGGCAACGAAGCGTCCGCGCTGGACTTCCACCCGATGGTCACCGTCGTGACCTCGTTGTCGACCGCCGGTCGCGACCGGGTCATCAACGCGATCACCTCGCTGCCCCGAGGCACAGACCCCGGTTGCCACGGGCTGCTCGAGGCCCACGGGGTCCTGTTGGACCTGACCCCGGAGACGCTGCGCCTGTTGGATCTGTCGCTGGACCTCGACGTGCTCATCAGCGCCAGCGACCTGCCCGGCGCATCGGCGCGCACTGGCATCACGGTCGGCGGCAAGCCGCTCGACAGCTCGCCCAGCGGGTCCTCCAGTGAGCCGTCCGCCAGCGTGCTGCCCGCCAGCCTCACCCCGCTCAGCGTGGAGGACTTCCTGGCGGTGACGCCGGAGGGGGAGTACCCCGACCTCGACAAGTCCCGCTTCGGTCAGAACCAGGCCCGCGAGGCCCTCGCCGTGCTCAAGGAAGCCGCCGTGCGCGCCCGCGCCGCGCACGAGGAAGCCAAGGTTCGCACCCGCGTCGCGGAGGTCGCACTCGAGCGCGCGCAGGCCGAGGCCTCGCCGCGGGCGAACCTCCGGCTCGTCACGGACGAGTTCGATCCCGCCGACCTGTCCGGCTCGTCAGACCGTTCGGCATCCTCGGGCGATGACATGTTCGCGCTGGACGACATCTTCCCCTTCGACCCCGAGTCGCCAGACTCATCCGTCGCCGACCGGGAGGCGCTCGCCGATGCCACCGCGGCCTCCAACGCGTCGGTGCTGTCCCTGGCCGAACAGCGCGACGAGCTCGAGGCGCGCCAGGCCGAGCTGGCGGCGCACGTCGCCAAGATCGACCGCGGCATCGCCGAGCTCGCCGGTCTCGACGCCCGCCCCATCCAGGTGCTCGTCGACGCGATCAACCATCCGTCACCGGTCGAGATGGTGCCCTCGGCGCGGGCCAGCGAGCTCGCCGACGAGTTCGGGCGCCTGCAGCACGAGGTGAGCTCGCTCGAGGGGTCGCTCGAGGAACGCGGCCTGGGCTCGCGCAGCGCCATGGAGCGCCTCGACAAGGCCCGTAGCGATGTCGCCGTCGCCGAGAAGGGCGTGAGGCCCCCCGAGTTCACCGAGGCCGAGCGCACCGAGCTCGAGGCGGCGCACGACGAGGTGCTCGACGCCGCGAACGGACGTGGGCGCGGCGGTAAGAAGCGCCTCGACGAGGCGATCGTGCGCGAGCAGATGATCCTCGATCGCATCGGCTTCCCGACCTGGAGCGCGTATGTCATGGGCGCAGGGCTCATGAGCATCGATCCGGCGGCCGAGCAGCGCCTCGAGAAGGCCCGGTTCGAGCTCGAGTCCGCCGAGGCGCACTGGTCCGATGTCGCCGCGATGATCGAAGCCGATCCGGTGCATCGAGAGCTGCTGGACAAGCTCGAAGCCGTCTACCTCGAGGCGTTCGACCTGCTCGGTGGGGACGACGAGCAGGAGGACCTCGAGGTCAAGTTGCGCAGCCTGCAGGTGGAACGGCGAGAGGTGTCGATCGACGAGCTCGTCGAGGCTCTCGCCTATCAACTCGAGCTCGTGGGCATCAAGCTGCCGGCGGGCTCGCCGACGCTCGACCGCACGATGCTCATCGCCGAGGCGTTCCTGGAAGAAGCATCGGCCATCATCGATCGCCTCAACGAACTAGGTGGCGAGAAGGTCGAGGCGCTCACCGAGTTGCAGGGCATCGAGCACCGGCTCGAGCGCCTGCCCTCCGAGGAGGAGGCAGCCCGGCTCGAGCAGCAGACCAACGTCGACGCCGAGTTCGACGCCGATGCGGCGGCGGCCCTCGCCGACGAGGAGGA
>JBBQHT010000251.1:0-7034 GCA_038324235.1 Acidimicrobiales bacterium | reverse complement strand
TCCCATGATCGATATGCCCCATCGTGCCCACATTCGCATGAGGCTTATTACGCTCGAACTTCTCGCGTGCCATGAGACCGGAACCTTTCTGTGCGCCAGACCGGTTCGAGGCCTGGCGGATACGGAGCTGATGTGCGTCTTACGTGTGGCGGCGGTCGGACTCGAACCGACGACAACTCGATTATGAGCCGAGTGCTCTAACCGTCTGAGCTACGCCGCCCGGAGTCAGACACCCGGTCCCTGCTCGCACAGGTTCCGGACTGCCGTCCAACCGAGCCCCCTGTCAGAATCGAACTGACGACCTTTTCCTTACCATGGAAACGCTCTGCCGACTGAGCTAAGGGGGCGGCTGCCGACCCGGTCGACCCGCGCGGGCGGGCCAGCCGAAGCAGGCGGGTCATGATGCCACGGTTCGGCGCGGGATCCAAAGCCGAAACTCGCCACCAGCGCGCCTTCGGGCCCGGGTACCGCCGTCTGACCGGGACCCCGCCCGCCGTGAGTGGGTCGTTGTACCCAGGGAGTAGGTCTTTTGGCTCAAGTCCGGCCTCTGGCGCGCCGAAACGCGGAACGTGCATTTCGAGAAGCTGGTCATCGAGGCGGGACAGCAGACCTTCTCCCTCGACCTTCATGCCCGGGTGACCGTGGTCGCCGGGGTCGGGAGGCTCGAGCGAGACGGCCTCATCAACGAGCTCGTCACCGCCTTGGGATCGGGACGCACCGGGGTCCACCTGGAGCTCGGGTCCGACGCCGGGACTCGCTACACGATCTTCCGGCCTGTCGGTGGGCCCGCCCAGGTCATCGACATCGACCACACCCAGGACGTGACCCCGGCGTTCGTCGGCCATGACGGCACGGTCAACCTGCTCGAGCGGGCCGGCCTCGACGAGCGCTCCGCCAAGGCCAAGATGCGCCTGAGCGAGTCCGACCTGGCCACCAGCTCCACCCAGGACGAGTACATCCTGACCCTCGCGCACGTCGATCAGGGTCGCCTGTGGGACGTGGCGTGGAAGGTCAAGGAGCGCGAGGAGCGCCTGGATGAGATCGCGGCCGCGGCAGGGTCCTCGGCGGAGGACGCGGAGGCGGCCCAGGAGGTCGAGCGCCGCCACCACGCATTCGAAGCCGCGCAGGACAAGCACGAGCGCATGCGCCACCTGTGGTTCATGGTCAGCGGCATCACGGCGATCAGCGCCGTGCCCGCCGCACTCGTCGCGGGCGGATGGATCGCGCTGCCCCTGGTCCTGGTCGCCATCGCGACGACCGTGGCCTCGATCGTGTTCTGGTGGCGCCTGGGCGCGGCCCGACGCCACGAGGACGAGGCGCTCCACAACGCCGGCGCGCCCTCGTACCTCACCTTCCAGGTCTCGAGGGTCAACGGACTGGTCGCCAACGATCAGAACCGCCGGGAGCTCCTGCGGGCCGCGGAGTACCACCGGGCGGCCGTGATCGAGTGGCGGTTGCTCGCCGGCGACGTCCCGGTCGAGTGGGCCGTCTCGCACCGCCACGAGGTCCGGCAGGCGGCGACCACCCTGCGCCATGCCATCGGTGGGGTCCGCAACCCGATGTTCACGACGATGTCGGAGACGGAGGAGACGTCAGCCGACGTCAGCCACCTGCTCCTCGCCCGCCTCGAGGAGATGCGCAGCCTCGGCACCGGCGGCGAGAGCTTCCCCGTGATCCTGGATGACCCGTTCGCCTCACTGCCGTCCGCGACCAAGCCTGCGCTGCTCGAGCTGCTCGTCGGGGCCTCCCCGCAGCAGCAGATCGTGTACCTCACCGAAGATCCTGATGTCGCCGAGTGGGCCCGGATCGAGGCCCTCGGTGGCGAGCTCGCCATCGTCGAACCTGGCGCGAGCTCGCCCACCGGCGGCGACAACGTCCCGAAACGGTCCCGGCACGTCGCCGCTTGAGCGACCATCCCGCCGCCTGCCGCTTGGGCGGCGACGTGCCACAACCGATCGGGCGGGTAACGTCACCGCCGATGGAACTGCGCCTGGCCCACCTCGCCGATGCGTCCGCCATCGCCGAGATCTACAACGCGGCTGTGGCCACGCCGTTCACGTTCGACCTCCGGCCACGCGAGCAGGCCGAGCAGGAAGCGTGGCTCCGCGAGCGATCCGGGGCATATGCCGCGATCGTCGCCACCGACCCCGAGGACCGCGACGACCCGGGCGCCGTGGTGGGCTTCGCCTCGCTGTCGCCCTACCGCGACCGCCCGGCGTACAGCACCACCGTCGAGGACTCCGTCTACGTCCGTGACGACCAGCGCGGCCGCGGGGTCGGCCGCCTGCTGCTCGATGAGCTGCTGCGCGTGGCGGCGGGACACGGGTTCCACTCCGTCATCGCCCGCATCGTGGGCGGCAACGACGCCTCGATCGCCCTGCACCGAGCCGCCGGGTTCGAACTGGTCGGGACCGAGCGCGAGGTCGGCCGCAAGTTCCGTCGCTGGCTCGACGTGGTCGAGATGCAACGCCTGCTCACCGACATCACCGACGACTGAGCCGTAGCGTCGGGTGGCGACAGGCCCGTGCGGGGTCCGCCGCCTTCCCGTTTCCGTCACGGTGCCGCCGCGCACTATCCTGCTGCCGTCCTCAGCGAGGACACCATGGGTCGGTGCCCGAGTGGCCAAAGGGAACGGGCTGTAAACCCGTCGGCATTGCCTTCGATGGTTCAAATCCATCCCGGCCCACCAGTCGTCTCGAGGCCAGCGCAGGTTCGCGCTGGCCTCGAACGCGTCCGGACCTCGCTTGCTAACGTCCCGACATGCCGAGTTTCGATGTGGTCTCTGAAGTGGACATGCAAGAAGTGCGCAACGCCGTCGACCAGGCCGACCGGGAGCTGAACCAACGGTTCGACTTCAAGGGCACCGGCTCGGCGATCGAGTTGAAGGAGAAGGACAAGGTCATCGAGATGAAGTCCGTCTCGGAGGACCGCATCAACGCCGTGCGTCAGGTGCTCGAGGAGAAGCTCGTGAAGCGCAAGCTCTCGCTCAAGGCGATCGAGCACGGCAAGGTCGAGGACGCGGCGGGCGGCACGGTGCGCCAGGTCTCGACCTTGCAGGCCGGCATCTCCTCGGACAAGGCGCGGGCGATCAACAAGTTCATCAAGGAGAAGGGCGCGAAGGGCATCCAGTCCCAGACCCAGGGCGAGCAGGTCCGGGTGACGGCCAAGAAGCGCGACGACCTGCAGTCGGTGATCGCGGCGCTGAAGGACGAGGACTTCGGCATCCCCCTGCAGTTCGAGAACTTCCGCGACTAGTCCGCGGGCGGGCCGGCCCCTGCGACAGACTGCCGGAGGCCGATAGGTTGCACCTGGTGCGGGCACCGCTGCCGGCACCGGCGAGGACGACACGATGCGGGACGACCCTGACAACTGGCGATGGCGCAACGGCACCGTCGAGCCGGGCCCCACCGTGGTGTTCGACATGGACGGTGTGCTCTCCGACGCAGCTGGTCGCCAGCACTTCCTCGAGTGGCCCTACCGCGATTGGGAGGCCTTCTTCGAGGCCTGCGGAGACGACGACCTGATCGACGAGGTGGCGCGGCTGCTGGAGGTCATCGATCCCTCCTATCGCATCGTGCTGCTGACCGCGCGGCCGATCCGGGTCCAGCCTCAGACGCTCGCGTGGCTCAAGCGCTATGACCTGCGCTGGGACCTGCTCGTGATGCGCGACTTCGGTGACTACGGCGCGTCGCGCGAGTTCAAGCGCCGCGCCGTCGCCGAGCTCCGCGACTTCGGGTTCGACATGCGCCTCGCGTTCGAGGACGACCGTCGCAACTACCTGATGTTCCACCAAGAGGGCATCCCCTGCGTGTACATCCACTCCGGCTACTACGACTGAAGCCAGAGCGGTGAGGGGGGCCAGTGCCGCTCAGCGCCGGGCGCGCCGTGCGGCGCGCGTCTGACCGGCCGACCCGGCTACCTCGGTCGGCTGGATCGAGGTGACCTGCGCCGCGAGCTCGCGGGCGAGCATCGCCTGCAGTTGCGCGAAGTCCTCGTCGAGCTCGGCTCGCGTGTGATCGCGAAAGCGCCCAGCCGCCTCGCTCACCGCGAAGCCGAGGATCACCGTGCTGGGCAGGCGCTCGGATCGGGCGACGAGTGCCTCGGGCACGCCGGCATCGCGCCGCGCGACATAGACGCGGTCGCGCACCTGACGGGCGGCGGGGGTGGAAGCCGGGCGCTGCAGGAGCAGCGGGAACACATCGGGATGGGCTCGCGCGGTGGCCCGGACGCCGTCGCTCATGGCCACCAGGCGGTCCGGCCAGGGCGCCCCCGGGGGCGGCACCGGGAAGGCGCCGAGCAGGCGCTCGACCAGGCCGTCGAGCAGGTCCGCCTTGTTGGCGACGTGGCGATACAGCGCCATCGGCGTGACCCCCAGGCGCTCGGCCACCGCGTGCATGGTGACCGCGGCCAGGCCGTGCTCGTCGGCGACGGCGAGGGCGGTCTCGAGCACCGCATCGCGACCTCGTCGGCGCCCTGCTCGCCACCGCCCGCGTGCCGGCGTCGACGAACGTCGCGAGCGGACCTGCTGCGCTCGCCACCCGCGCGGCGAGCGGTGCCGACCATGTCGCGCCACCCGAGCTCGACACCGTCGCCGACGTGCGCACCCATCAGCTTCTGCTCGCGGTGCTCGGCGCGGCCCAGGACGGCCGGGGCCGACGCGGCGTGGCGCGGGAGCTGGTCGACGGGGCGTTGCACCGCGGCTCGTACCGCACGAGTCGGGAGGAGCTGTCGATCTGCCGGAGCGACCCGGCGAGTGCGGTGCCCCTGGCGCTTGCGGCATGCGCCACGATCGTGCACCCACCGGCGTGGGCGTGGTTCTCGAGCGGCAGCGTCGCGAACTACGCGCTCAGCCCGGCGGGCTGGCGCGCGATTCGGGCGTGCGCCGGCGCCTGATCAATCCTCCTGCGGCGAGGCCGCGGCGCGGGCCTGGATGTCGGTGACCACGCTCACATCGGCGAGCGTGGTGGTGTCGCCAAGGTCGCGACCCTCGGCCACATCGCGCAGCAGGCGCCGCATGATCTTGCCACTGCGGGTCTTGGGCAGATCGGGGACGACGATGACCGCCTTGGGGCGCGCCGTCGGTCCGATCTTGGTGGACACGTGCTGGCGGATCTCCTCGATCAGCTCGGGCGACGGATCGAACCGACCCTTGAGGATCACGTAGCCGATGATCGCCTGCCCCGTGGTGGGGTCGTTGGCCCCGACGACCGCCGCTTCGGCCACGGCGTGGTGATCGACGAGCGCGGATTCGACCTCGGTCGTGGAGATCCGGTGGCCCGACACGTTCATGACGTCGTCGACCCGGCCGAGGAACCAGATGTAGCCGTCGTCGTCGATCTTGGCGCCGTCGCCCGCGAAGTAGCGGCCCTCGAAGCGCCCCCAGTAGGTGTCCTGATAGCGCTCCGGGTCGCCCCAGATGCCCCGCAGCATGCCTGGCCAGGGCTTGGTGAGGGTCCAGTACCCCCCACCCTTGGTGACGGTGTGGCCCTCGTCATCGACGACCTCGCCGAAGATCCCCGGCAACGGACGGGTGGCCGAACCCGGCTTGGTGGCGATGACACCGGGCAGCGGGGAGACCATCTGCCCGCCCGTCTCGGTCTGCCACCAGGTGTCCACGATCGGGCAGCGCTGCGCGCCGATGTACTCGTGGTACCACATCCACGCCTCGGGGTTGATGGGCTCGCCCACCGTGCCGAGCAGGCGCAAGGTGGACAGGTCGTGCTTGGCCGGTTCTTGGTGACCCCACTTCATGAACGTGCGGATCGCGGTGGGAGCGGTGTAGAGCTGCGTGACGCCATAGGCCTCCACGATCGACCACAGTCGGTCCCGGCCCGGGGTGTCCGGCGTGCCTTCGTACATGACGCTCGTCGCCCCATTGGCCAGTGGGCCGTACACGATGTAGCTGTGGCCGGTGACCCACCCGATGTCGGCCGCACACCAGTAGACGTCGGTGTCGGGATGCAGGTCGAACACGTACTTGTGCGTGAACGCGAC
Source organism: Acidimicrobiales bacterium (assembly GCA_038324235.1). Taxonomy (GTDB): domain Bacteria; phylum Actinomycetota; class Acidimicrobiia; order Acidimicrobiales; family Acidimicrobilacustridaceae; genus JBBQHT01. Next base: position 1,040 of record JBBQHT010000251.1, on the reverse strand, counting down.
CTGGGTGAGGTAGCCGCCGGTGGTGTGCATGATGCCCTTGGGCTTGGCGGTCGTGCCCGACGTGTAGAGCAGGAAGAGCAGGTCCTCGCTGTCCATGTGCTCAGGTGGGCAGTCAGCGGATGCATCCGCCATGAGCTCGTGATACCAGTGGTCGCGCCCGTCGACCATGTCGACGTCGTTCTCGCCGCGACGGACCACGACGACGTGGCGCACCGAGGGCGTCGACTTCAGCGCCTCGTCGACGTTGGGCTTGAGCGGCGACACCGCGCCGCGGCGATAGCCGCCGTCGGCGGTGATGATGACCTTGGCCTCGGCGTCGATGACCCGGTCGATGATGGAATCGGGGGAGAACCCACCGAAGATGATCGAGTGCGCCACCCCGATGCGGGTGCAGGCCAGCATGGCGATCGGCAGCTCGAGGATCATCGGCATGTAGATCGCCACACGGTCGCCGCGAACGAGGCCGAGACCCTTCAACACGTTGGCGAAGCGGCTCACCTCGTCGAGCAGCTCGGCATAGGTGATCGAGCGCGTGTCACCCGGCTCGCCCTCCCAGTGGTAGGCCACCTTGTCCCCTCGACCGGCCTCGACGTGGCGGTCAAGGCAGTTGTAAGACACGTTGAGCGTCCCGCCGACGAACCACTTCGCGAACGGCAGGTCCCACTCGAGGACGGTGTCGAAGTCGTCGTACCAGGTGAGCAGCTCGCGTGCTTGTCGAGCCCAGAACGCCTCAGGGTCCGCGGCGGCCTCGTCGTACAGGGACTGGTCCGAGGTGAGAGCGTCGGCCGCGAACGCCGGGGACGGGGGGAACGTGCGATCCTCGACGAAGTAGTCCTCGATGGTGGGTTCAGCCATGGCGCTCGTGGTCCCCCTGAGAGATGGATGACGGTGCCGGGAGCCTAACCGGGTGGGGTTCAGGCCGGGAGCGCCGCGAACCGGGGCGCGGCCGCGGGATCCGCCGTCAGACGCACGGCAGAGTCCCGTCAGACCCCGTTCTTCTTGCAGTCAGACTGCATAGATGGCCACAGGCTGGCTCAACT
>JBBQHT010000250.1:0-7054 GCA_038324235.1 Acidimicrobiales bacterium | reverse complement strand
GACACAACATCACCTTCGCTGACGCGCTCTACGTCGCGCTCGCCGAACATCTCCATGCCACCGTCCTCACCGGCGACCACAAGCTCGCCAACGGCCCGACGCTGCCCGTGCCCGTTCTCCACCTCTCAACGCCGTAGACCGGCCCGCTGTTCACGTCGCTCCAAGGGTCCCGGGAGTCGAACACGGACCAGGGCGCCGCGATGGCCAGTGGGATCGCTGGAACGGGCCTGCCGGGCCCCGTAGGGCCGTCCGGTCCTCTCGCTGCAGGAACGCTGTGCTTACGGATGTTCGCTGACCGACGGCCCAGAAGCCCTGGAATCATTGAGTGGAGCCCGGGAGGAGAATTGAACTCCTGACCTGCTCATTACGAGTGAGCCGCTCTGCCGACTGAGCTACCCGGGCGGGATAGCGGAGCGTGAGCGTAGCAGCGGCTCCTGGCGCCGCCCACTTCGTATCCCGATCGGCGCCGTGACCAGGGCCGAGGCTCTCGGCTGCGCACCTCGCCTCGTGCTACTTGCACCCCGTCGCGGCGAGGACCTGGGGGACCCGACCGGCGCGGTAGCTCTGCACCGCCGTGCCGTCGGTCAGGAACACCAGGCGGAACTGCGCGTCGGTGGCGTCCTTGGGGACGTAGACCAACGCGCCGCCCGGCTGACCGTCGGGCCGCGCGGCGTCTTGGACCTGGCCGGGATAGGTGGTCTTGATCTGGGCGTTCGTGCTGCCCACCTTCGCACCCGACCGCGTCGCGATCGGACCTGCCGAGATGTCGACGCGCTCGATGCGCCCATCGGAGATCAGGAACGCCACGCCGTCGGGGCCGGACTCGGGCTTGGCGAGGTAGCACGAGCCGGTCTTGCCACCGTCGGCCACGAGCTTCGAGCCGGCGGCCTGCTCCGCCTCGGCGACGGTCATGCCGAAGTGGACCTTGTCGAGGCCGACCGTCGAGATGGTCGACGCGTCGGTCAGCGTGGGCTTGCCCAGGGTCGTGACGGTGCCGGGCACGCTGCTACCGGGCGCCGGGGCGGCGGTGTCACCTGGCGCAGATGCGGGGACGGAGCCCGCCTTGGGGGTGAAGCCCGTGGCATCGGGTGTCGCGATCGTCGTGGTGCCACCCGACCCACACGCGCCCAGGAGCAGGGCCGCCGCGACGACGAGCACGGCGACGCCCGGTCGACCGGGACGCGATGCCCGAGGGGCGCGGGGCGAATCAACGAGGAGCACCATGGCCCGAACGCTAACGCGACCCACCCCGTCGGTGGCTGCGCGGCCCCCGCTCGAACCCGCTGACCACGCCACATCAGGAAGATTTCAGAACGAGGTTCCGAGCGGCGACGGGTCCGTCGTTCTACGATACGGCGATCCAACGCGGGGTGTGCTCGTCACCAAGAGCCGTGCCGCGGTGGTGATCCCGACCACGAGATCATCTCTTCGCCAGCCCACCAGCACGACGCGGATCCCAGCCGATCCGCCCACGGGTTCGTACCCACCACGACCGGGTCAACAAACAACGGGGGGAGGTCTCATGCCGTCTGATCCGGATGTGCGCGGTGCCTTGGCGCGCATCACCGGCACCGAACCCGGCGCAGCCCTCAGCGCCAGCCAGCGCGAAGCCATCCTCGACCGCACGTTCGCGTCCGTCGGCATCGACGCCCCCGCCGTGATGGCCGCACCGGTGGCGATCTACTCGATCGACCTCGCCGGCAACGTCGCGTCGTGGAACCGCGCGGCGGAGGACCTCTACGGGTGGACCGCCGAGGAGATCGTGGGCAAGGTCGCGCCCTTCCTGCCTCCTGATGAGTTCGACCGGACCTTCGAGCGGTTGGCCCGGCTGTTCAAGGGCGACGACATCGGTCCGTCCGAGTTCTCCCCCCGTCACCGCGACGGCCACCGCCTGCACGTCATCTCCTCCGCGACGCTCCTGCGCGGCGATGACGACGAACCGAGCGCCATCCTCGTGTTCGCCACCGACATGACCGCGCAGAAGGAGGCCTCGCTCGCGCTCGAAGCGGCCCACCACAAGTGGCGCCACCTCCTCATGAACATCTCGGACACGGTGACGATCCTCGATCGGGACTGCCGCGTGCGCGAGAGCACCGGGCAGTACACCGACGTGCTGGGTTACGCCCCGTCGCAATGGGTGGGCGCGAGTGGCTTCGAGCTGCTGCACCCCGACGACCTCGACCGGGCGGCGACGATCTGGGAGATGATCGTCGCCCATCCGGGCCTCGAGGTGCGCGAGGTCTTCCGCACCAGGCACGCCGACGGCCACTGGGAGCTCGTCGAGTTCAACGGGGTGAACCTGCTCGAGGATCCGATCGTGGACGGCGTCGTCATGACCACGCGCAACGTGACCGCCCAGAAGCGGGCCGAAGCGCTCCTGGCGGACGAGGCGCAGGTGCTCGAGCTCATCGCCCGCGATGCGTCGCTCGACGACACGCTGCCGGCGATCGCCCGGCTGGTCGAGTACCACAGCGGCGGTGCGTCGGGCATCCTGCTGCTCAGCCCAGACGGACGTTCCCTCGACATCGGCGCCGCCGGCTCGGTACCACGGGACCTGCTCGAGATCGTGCGCCGCGCGCCCCTCGCCCCGAACCCCTACACGGATTCCTTCGACCTCCGGCGGCCGGTCGTGATCCGCAACCTGACCGACAACGGCATCAACCGGCGCTTTGCGGACCGGGCGGCCGAGCTCGGCTACAACTCGGCGTGGGTCGTCCCGATCATCGAGAACCGCACCGAGGAGCTGCTCGGCATCATCGCCACCTACTTCGATGCCGACCGCGAACCCGAGCAGCACGAAGGCGACGTCGCCGAGGTCGCGTCCCACCTCGCCTCGATCGCGATCGAACGGGACCGGTGGCAGCAGGCGCTGTACCACCAGGCGCGCCACCATCAACTGACAGGCCTACCGAACCGGTCGCTCATCCTCGAGAACCTCGATGCGGCGATCGCCCGCGCCCAGCAGAACGAGTCGACCGTCGCAGTGATGTTCATCGACCTCGACCGGTTCAAGGTCGTGAACGACAGCCTTGGTCACGCGGCCGGCGACAAGCTGCTCGTGCGGTTCGGTGGTCGCCTCTCGAACCTGGTGCGACCCGGCGACTTCGTGGGCCACTTCGGGGCCGACGAGTTCATCGTGATCCTCGAGAACATCGGCGGCGAGGACGACATCCGGTTCGTGGCGAACCGCCTCGATCTGGCCTTGTCCGAACCGTTCGGGCTCGACGAGGGCGAGATCTTCCTGTCCACCAGCATCGGCGTCGCGACCTCCCGTCACGGGGTCGAGAACAGCGAGGCGTTGCTCCAACACGCCGATGCCGCGATGTTCCGGGCGAAGGATCTCGGGCGCGACCGGATGGAGATCTTCGACCTCGAGATGCGCACCCGCGCGGTGGAGCAGCTCCGCATCGACCGTGGCCTCCGCCTCGCCGTCGAACGCGCCGAGCTCGAGGTGTACTACCAGCCGAAGATCGACGTGCACCGAGGCACCATCTGCGGGGCCGAGGCGCTGTTGCGCTGGAACCACCCCGAGAGCGGGTTGGTGTTCCCCGACGAGTTCATCGGCGTGGCCGAAGAGACCGGCATCATCGTCCGCATCGGCCGGTGGGTCCTCGAGGAGTCGATCCTGCAGGCCCGCACGTGGGTCGACCGCCAGCCCGACCTCGCCGCCTTCATCATCTCGGTCAACATGTCGGCCCGTCAGATCAGCTCGCCGGGCCTCGTCGATCAGGTCGAGCGGGTGCTGAAGCGTTACGGGTGGCCGGCGAACCAGCTCGTGCTCGAGCTCACCGAGAGCATCCTCATCGATGACCGGGAAGCCACCCTCGACGTGCTCGAGGACCTGAAGGCCCTCGGCGTGAAGCTGGCCATCGACGACTTCGGCACCGGGTTCTCCTCGCTCAACTACCTGCACCGCTTCCCCGTCGACATCGTCAAGATCGATCGGTCCTTCGTCTCGAACCTGCAAGCCGACGGCGACGGTTCGCCCGTCGCCACGGCAGTGATGCACATGGCGCACGCGCTCGGCCTGCTCGCCGCCGCCGAAGGGGTCGAAGAGGAGCAGCAGCTCGCCGGGCTGCGCGTGCTCGACTGCGACATCGCCCAGGGGTTCCTGTTCGCCAAGGGTGTGCCGGCCCGCGACTTCGAGGAGCTGCTGCGCTCGAACGCGCGGTGGTGAATCACGCCCGGCGGCGAGGGCCCTCCCTCCCCGACGCGTCACGTGCGCCGGTTTGGGTGCGCCACGTCGGCGGTGGTCCTACGATGACGCGGACACAGATGCGGTCCCGTGACCCTTCGGGCCGCGGGCAGCAAACGGCAAGGGCAGGCGACCATGACGGTCGATCCGGAACTCCAGGGACAGGCGGGTCCTGGCGGCACCGCGACGGGGGCAGCGCCAGGGGCGGAGCCGGGAAGCCGCGCGACCCGCGACGGCACCTTCCCCGATCGCCTGACGTTCCCCGTGGCCGGCTTCGAGAGTCCTGCCCTGCTCACGGCGCCGATCGCGGGCTACGCCGTGGACCTGAAGGGCAAGGTGTGCTTCTGGAACCACGCGGCCGAAGAGCTCTTGGGCTGGTCCGCTGACGAGGTGATGGGACGCATCCCCTCGTTCATCACCGAGGAGGACGCCCCCCGGGCGATCGCCGCCTTCCAACAGGTGCTGCTCGGTCAATCCGTCGTGCACCAGCAGTTCGCCCCGCGCCGCAAGGACGGCCAGCGTCTGCAGGTGATCGCGTCGGGCACGTTGGTGAGCGACGATGACGGGCGCCCGCTGGCCGCACTGACGCTCGCCCGCGACATCACGGCGGAGGTCGAGGCGGACGAGTTGCGCCGAGCCGCCGAGCACAAGTGGCGTCAGGTCGTGCTGCGCACGGTCGATACCGTCACCGTCGCCGACGCCGCCGGTCATCTCCTCGAGAGCTCGGGCGAGATCCGCCCGGTGCTCGGGTACTCGACGAGCTGGTGGCAGGGCAAGAGCGGCTTCGAGTTGCTCCACGCGAGCGAGCTGGACCAGGCCGCAGCCGACTGGGCCACCCTCATCGAGACCCCAGACACCCGAGTCTCGGGGACCTACCGGGTGCGCCACGCCCTCGGCCACACGGAGCTGATGGAGTTCACCGGCGTGAACATGCTCGACGATCCCACGCTGCGCGGGATCGTCGTGGCCAGCCGGGTCGTGTCCCACCAGCGGCTCCCCGAACGGCTGATCGCGGACGAGGCGAAGGTGTTCGAGCTCATCGCCGAGGACGCCCCGCTCCCCGCCATCTTCGACGAGATCATCCGCATGGTCGAGTACCACACGAGTGCCGCAGTGGGCATCCTGCTGGTGGACGCGGACACCGGCACCCTCCGTGTCGGGGCCCAAGGGGCCCTGCCCGACGAGCTGATCGAGCTCACGCGGCGCACACCGATGACGACCCGACCCGTGGCGGGCGACGCGGAACCAGGGTTCGCCTTGTACGAGCCCGTGGTGGTCGAGGACTTCGAGACCGACCTCCGCACCGCGGCCGAGGCCGAGCCGTTCGTGGCACTGGGGTTCCGCGCCGCGTGGAGCACACCGATCATCGAGACCCGAACCGGTGACCTCTACGGGGTGGTCGGGACCTTCGTGGGCGAGACACGCTCGCCCAACGCGCACGAGCGCAAGGTCACCGAGGCGGCGTCGCACCTCGCCGCGATCGCGGTCGAGCGCTCCGGGTGGCAGGAGCGGCTGTGGCGCCAGGCGCGCTACGACGATCTGACCGAGCTCCCCAACCGATCGCTGATCTTCGAGACGCTGGACCAGACCCTCGTGCGGGCCGACAGCTCGCACCTGCCGGTCACGGTCATGTTCATCGACCTCGACCGCTTCAAGTTGATCAACGACAGCCTCGGCCACCCGGTCGGCGACGAGCTGCTCGCATCGTTCGCCCAGCGCCTGCGCGGCGTCGTGGGGCCCGACGACTTCGTCGGACGCATGGGCGCCGACGAGTTCGTCGTGGTCTTCGCGCCGGGCGTGCGCGCCGGCGAAGCCCGACTGGCCGCCGCCGGGGTGGGCAAGGCCCTGGACCAACCCTTCGTCGTCGACGCCGGGGACATCTACCTGACCGCCAGCATCGGCATCGCGACCGCCGAACCCGGCCGGGCCAACGCGGACAGCCTGCTGCAGCACGCCGACACCGCGATGTTCCGAGCGAAGGACCTCGGCCGCGATCGCATCGAGACGTTCGACAAGGACCTGCGCACGCGGGCGTTGGCCCGCCTGGAGCTCGACCGCGACCTGCGCGTCGCCCTCGACCGCGATCAGCTCGTCCTGCACTACCAGCCCGAGATCGACTGCCGGACCGGCGCGATCGTCGGCGCCGAGGCGTTGCTGCGCTGGATGCACCCCGAGCGTGGGCTGATCCCGCCCGACGGCTTCATCGCCATAGCCGAAGAGACGGGTCTCATCGTCCCGATCGGGCACTGGGTGCTCGACGAAGCGGTCCGGCAGGCTCGGCTGTGGACCGACGCGGATCCGACCATCGAACCGTTCACCGTGAGCGTCAACTTGTCCGCCCGCCAGCTCATCAACCGGAGCCTCGTCGACACCGTCGCCTTCGCGTTGACGCGGTACAACTGGCCCCCATCGCATCTCACGCTCGAGCTCACCGAGAGCATCCTCATCGAGGACCGAGACGCCACCCTCTTCGTGCTCAATCGCTTGCGCACCCTCGGGGTGAAGTTGTCGATCGACGACTTCGGTACCGGCTTCGCGTCGCTCGACTACCTGCACCGCCTGCACGTCGACTCGATCAAGATCGACCGATCGTTCGTCTCCATGCTCACCGAGGGCGGCACCGGGTCCCCCGTCGTCACCGCCATGATGCACATGGCCAAGGCGTTCGACCTGTCGGTCACGGCGGAGGGGGTCGAGACGGTCCACCAGTACGACGGGCTGAAGGCAGTCGAGTGTGACCTCGCCCAGGGCTACCTGTTCGCGCGGCCGCTTCCCCCCGACGAGCTCGAGGTCATGCTCCGCGCCCACCGCACCTGGTAGCCCTGGCCACCCGACCCGACCCGATCGGGCGCGGGACGG
>JBBQHT010000249.1:0-7145 GCA_038324235.1 Acidimicrobiales bacterium | reverse complement strand
ACGTCGCCGGCCCCGATGCCCATCGCCGCGAGGCCCGCCGCCGCCCGCTCGGAGCGCTCCTGGAACTCGGCGAAGGTGATGCGCCGCCCGCTCTCGTCGACCACCATCTCGGCATCGGGCGACTCGGCCACTCGCGCGTCGATCAGGTCCCACAGGGTGGCGCCTTCGAGCATCGGCTTCTCCTTCGACTCGTCCCTCGGCGAGGGTTTCTGACGGGTCGTCAGCGTAGAGGACGACGCGGAATCGCGCCGACGCAACCCGGCGGGGTCGGCTCACCCCGCCGGTGCGAGCGTCAACGAGTCGATGAGGTCACGGAACCGGGGGGCGTTCACCTCCGACACATCGGCCGCGCAGGTCGCATGCAGCTGGACGAGGTCGGCACTGGCGCCTGTGGCGGTCGGGACCAGGATCAGTGCCTGGGCCTGGAACAGCTCGAGCGCCTGGACGCGGCGACTCTGGAGCCGGAGCGCGGCCGGCCGGCCGTCCACGACGGCCAGTTCCTCGCCCAACGACGTGAAGGTCGGGTCGGCCTCCGCGTCGACGAGAAACTGCTCGCTGCACGCCTCGACCGACAGACTCGACACGGTCCGCGTCACCGCCACGAGCGCGTTGGTCCGAAAGTAGGCCGGCGACGACAGATCGAACGCCGCGATGAAGGCCCCCGGAACGTCATCGAGTGCCCACCCATCCGGGATGTCGATGGAGATGCGACAAAGATCTGGGAACCGTTCGCTCGGAAACGCTGCTGCTGTCATTTCAGTCCCTCGTTGTTCTCAGAAGCTGTGGAAGAAGGATCGCACGGCCTTCTCGGGATTGACCTCGACGCTCACGTGCACCTCTGCGCCCAGGCCGAGGGCCGCGCCGAGATCGGCGTTCACCTTGACATCCGACGCAGTGAGCTTGACCTCACCGCGGGCGACCACGCCCGCTCCAGCCATGGCGGACGCACCGCCGCCGACACCCACACCGCCGACGTCGGCATGCCCTTCGACCGACGCCTTGGCTCCCGCGAAGGCCGATCCGCCCGCTTCGGCGCTGACCCCATCGCGGCCCAGATGGCCCTTGGCATCGGCATCGGCCTGCGCCCCTGCGAAGGCGTCGGCCTTCCCGTCGGCGTGAGCGATGCCGTAGTCCAACGAACCGTTGGCGCTCGCCGCAACACCGGCGAAGGCGCTGCCGCCGACCCCGGCCACGAGCGCCCCGCCCTCGATGCCCGCCGAAGCGTGACCCTCGCCGCCGATACCGGCGCGCACCTGCGCTGCACCCTGATAGCCGACCCCGTGCGTGGTGCCCGAGGTCGAGCTCCCCGCTTCGGCCCCGCGGAAGAAGGACCCCGCGGTGCTGAGCTGACGATCGCCCGACAGCACGCCCACGCCGGTCGCGAGCACCGCACCGAGCGATGCGGCGGCGATGGTCGGGCCACCGACGCCGTGCAGGAGCGAGCCCACAAACGAGTCGGCGCCGGCTCCTCCCTCGGTCGAGCCGCTCGTGGTGTCCTGCACGCTGGCGTTGTTCCGGGCCGATTGGGCCAACCCGGCGATGGCGTCGTGGAGGGCCAGCAGCGCCACCCGATGCTGCTGGTTCCACCAACCGACGAACTGCTCGGCGTCGCGACCCAACCAGTCCGAATGCGCGCCCGACAGCAGCCGGTCGACATCGGTGACGACGGCGGCGATCCGGCCAGCTTCGCCGTCGAGCTTCGCGGCAATTCCCCGCACGACCTCGACATCCATCCCTGCTTCTGACATTCGTCACTCACTCTCGTCGCACGTCTCGGGCGCGTTCGAAGCGGCAGGTCACTCGGTTGGACCAGCGAGTTGGCTCGCTACTTCGAGAACTCGACCGAGCTCCAGGTCTGGGAATGGGCGCCCACCGAGTGCCTCCACGAACCGTTTGCTGCCTGCACCAGTTCCGAGTTGGAGCTCCACGACCCGGTGCTCTTTCCGTCCCAGTTCATCTCGCTCACGACGTAGTGGCCAGGGCTCACCACCTGCTCGACGACCATGACATGGCCGTACCGGTTCTTCGCGCTCCCCGGCACCGAGACCAACGATCCCTGGTGGATCTGCGAGGGATCGCTCACGAGCCCGACGCTGCCGGCCATCTGATTGCCGTTGCCATGAGGCTCGGGCAGTCCCAACTGGTCGCGCCGGTAAGCCGCCCAGATCGCACACTGCGTCGAGTCCCATCCCCGCTTCTGGCACGCTGCGGCATAGCCGTCGAGGGTGGGCGCGCCGGCGCTGGGCGCAGACCCGCCCGCCGCCGCTCCCCCGGACACTGCCGCCGCGCCACCCGCCGCCACCGCGACGCCGCCGGCACCGACCGCGACGCCCACCGCGGCGCCCCCCGACGACGAGCTCGCCGTGTCCTGGGCGCTGGCGTTGTTCCGCACGGATTGGGCGAGCCCGGCCACGGCGTCGTGCAGCGTCAACAACGCGCCGCGGTGCTGCTGGCGCCACCAGCCGATGAACTGGTCGGCGTCGCGACCGAGCCACTCGGCGTCGATGCCGGAAAGCAACCGATCGACATCGCCGACCACGGTCGCGATGCGGCCTGCCTCCACGTCGAGCTTCGAAGACAAGCCCCGCACGACATCGGCATCCATCCCTACTTCGGCCATGACTCTTCCACCTTCACGCTTCACTTGACGGGCTAGGAGCTCGCCCCGTCGTCTCTCGGCAGCGAGCGACGCGGCGACCGTGGTGGACTTGGCTCTGCGGCAGAGCCAAGCCCGTCAGCCTCAGGAGTTCGAGGCGTTGATCTGGGCCTGCGCGTTGTTGTACGCCGACTGCCCGAGGCCGTTGACCGCTTCGGAGGCCTTCTGGAGCGCCGGACGGTGCTGGTCGTTCCACCAGCCCGCAAAGTCGGTCGCGTCCTTGCCGTGCCAGTTCGACTCGAGCTGGCTGACGAGGCCGTTGATCGCGTTGATCACGCCATTGATCTGTTCGGACTGGTGCTTGAGCTGGTTGCTGATGTTGATGACCTGATCGGTGTCCATACCTGCAAATGCCATGCTGATTACTCCTTCTATGGGGTTGTTGTGCTTCGAACTGCGATGATCGTATGAGGACGATGCGCATTGGACAATGGGGACAACTACCCCCCACGGTCAGTCGGGCGATCTCTAGCCAGGAGGCTCGCTATCCCCGAGGCCGGGCAGGGCGAGCTGGAGGCGCGACACACGGCCGGCTCGTACGTAGAGCCCTCGCCCCGGCGGATAGTCCGCGCGGCTCGTGGGCGGGAACGGGGTCTTGAACAACGAATCCCCGTCGTACTGGTCCGGGATCAGGGCGATGCCGTGGCGGCTCGACTTCAACGACTTCATCAGGCCCCATGACGAGCTGAGAGAAGCGGTGGTCTCTCCGTCGGCGATCACTATCTGCGCCGTTCGGGCCGCCGCCTCGAACACCTCGACCAGGCGCGGGTCCTGGGGAAGCCCGGACAAGCGTGGCGCATCCTCGAAGAACACCGCGACAGTGCCGGGGGCGCCCTCGGCCGCCTTGATCACCGACACCAGATCCGCCAGGTTCTGCTCGAGCTCACCGTCGGTGATGATCACCCTTTCGAACTCGCCGCGGGCGGCCAATTCGGAGCGGCCATCACCGATGTAAACCAGTTCGATCGCAGGCCGGTCCCGCCGCAGTGCCTCTGCGATCGTGACGAGCGTCGTGGTCTTGCCGCTGCGCGGCGGGCCGACCACCAGGATCGGGTCGTTGAGCAAAACCGCAGCCGGACCGAGGGTCTCGTCCGCCAGACCAATGACGAGGTGGTCGCGCTCGGGTGCGGTCGGCAACGAGGTGAGCTCGACCGATGCTGCCAGGCGGCCGACCGCCGGCGCCGCCTCGCGGTCCATCGACGTTCCCATCGCGCGGGCCAAGCCCTGCATCGCGGCGGCCTGGCTGGCGGTGTTCGCGGATCCGCCGAGCACGGCGATCTGCAGCTCCCGTCCATCGAGGAACCCCCGACCGGGTGGGCAGCCCGCCAACGCATCCGCATCGACTCCGACCATCGCGTAGTCGTTCTCCGACGCCAGCCGCAGCACCAGCCGCCGCTGGATCGTGGACCCGAGCGCCGACGGGATCGAGCCGACGCGATCCGCGGCGATCACGACGTGCACGCCGACCTGGCGACCGTCGGTCGCGATCGCCTGGAACCGCTCGTAGAGCCGGAGCCGCGGGCCCGACTCGTACTCCTGGCGGAACGTCTGGAAGCCGTCGACGAGCAGCAGGATCCGGGGCTCCTCGGGCTGGCCGGCGAGCTCGCGGTACTCGGTGATCGATCCGGCACGCACGGCGGTGTAGCGGCCGGCTCGCTCGTCGATCTGCGCGCTGACGGTGCGCAGGAGCCGGCTGACCCGCTCGTCGTCATCGCCGCTCACCACGCTGCCCACATGGGGCAGCGCCTCGAGCATGTCGAGGCCGCGTGCGCCGAAGTCCAGTCCGTACACGTGGCAGGGCCCACCCCGAGCCGTGAGACCGGCCGCGACGGCCAGGGTGCGCAGGAAACCGCTCTTTCCGGATCCGCCGGTCCCGATCACGCACATGTTCCCGTCGACGTCGGGCCGGAACGCGATCGGCAACTGCGCCTGGGCGTCGGGGTCGTCGCAGATGCCGAAGATGAGCTCGGTGTCCGTGCGGGACTGCGGCGTCTTGGCCAGGTCATAGGCCTCGGCGAGCTCGGGCAGCCAGGGCTGGCGGGGCGCAGGCAGGGCAGCCAGGGTCGAAGCCGCACCCGCGTTGACGACGAGCCGATGCAGGTCGGTCGGGCCCACCTCGGACTCGGCGGCCAGCCGGGCTCGGGCCTGCTCGTCCGTCTCGGCCGGCTTCTCCCACTCCCGCCGTGCACCCAGGGCGAGCTCATGGATGTCGATGACGATCGGCGGGGCCTCGGCCCGGGTCCAGCCCCCGACATACGCGGTCTGGAACAGGTGCAGCCGGCCGGGTCCGATCTTCGCCACGCCCCGACCGGGGAGCGCCGGATCGAACGTGGCGGCGGTCTTCTCGTCGACGACATCCAGGCTGTCGGCCTCGTCGGCCATGCGCAGCGCCACGCGCAGGTTCGTGTTGGCGCGCAGGTTGCCCTGGATCACCCCGGAGGGTCGCTGCGTGGCCAGGATCAGGTGCAAGCCCAGCGAACGCCCGCGTTGGGCCACGTTCACCACGCCGTCGACGAACTCGGGCACCTCCGTCGCCAGGGCGGCGAACTCGTCGACCACGATCACGAGGCTGGGCGGCGCTTCGGGGTCGCCGCGCGCCTCGAGCTCGAGGAGATCCTTCGCCTTCTTCTTGTTGAGGATGTGCTCGCGATGACGGAGCTCGGCGTTGAGCGATCGCAACGCCCGGTGCACGAGGTGCGGCGTGAGGTCGGTGACGAGACCGACGGTGTGCGGCAGGTGCACGCATTCGCTGAACGCCGCGCCGCCCTTGTAGTCGACGAAGAGGAACGTGACGCGCGCCGGGCTGTAGTTCGTGGCCAGGCCGATCACCCATGTCTGGAGGAACTCGCTCTTGCCGGCCCCCGTCGTGCCCCCGACGAGCGCGTGAGGCCCGTGGGTGCGCAGATCGAGTTGCATGGGCTGGTTCGGCCCCGCGCCGACCAGCGCCGAGAGGGTCTGGTTGCGACGCCGGCGGACCGGACCGCCGGCGTCAGGCAGCGAATCGCTCTGGCGCCAGCGATCCACGACGGCTTCGGCCCGCTCGGCCAGATCGAGGCCGACCTCGGTGAGGAACGAGACGCGGGACGGCACCTCGCTCGCCTCATCCGTGCTCGCGCCGGCATCGACCACTGGCGCGAGCTCGCGAGCGAAGCTCATCGCGGTCGCGGCGTCGACGACGTCGACCTCGACGGGAACCACCTCGAGGCCGCCTTCGAGGAACCCCACCGAGCTGCGCCCCGGCGGCGGATAGCAATCTACGTAGGCCGCGCATGCGGCGGGCAGCCTGGGCACCGTGGCGGCCACCCACACGACGTAGATGCCCAGCTCTTGGCCGGTCTCGGCCAGCTCGACGAGGCGGGGCCGGTCCACCGGTGCCTCGTCGTCGATGAGCACGACGATGGCCGGGCCGGCCGCGGCTCCGTCGATCCGTCGCTGCGCCACCACTTCGGTCAGGTGCGCCATCACGTGGCCGCACGTGACGCCGTCCGCTCCGACCATGTCCGAACCGATCGCGCCGCCGCTCGCCGCAGTGTGGGGCAGCCACTTCAGCCAGTCCCAGTCGCCGATGGCCGAGCCGGGCACCAGCACGGCCAGGACCAGGTCCGCGGGGCTGTGCAGACCGGTGAGCTGCGTGAGCACCGACCGTGCCGCCCCGAGCGCCTCGGCCCGGGGCCCGGCGATGCCCAGGGCACCGAGCGCGGGGAGCGCGGCCGACACGGGGACCGGCGCGACGGTCTCTCGGCCGGCAACCGAGGTGCGCAGCGCTTCGAACAGTTCGGGGATCGCCTGCTTCGGCGGTTGGAGCACCACCGGCGAACGAGACGGAAGGGCCGACAAGCCCAGTCGGACCTCGAGGAAGCCCGGGCGGTCGGGGCGTCGGGCCCACAAGAGGGGCTCCCGATCGCGGCTCGCGGCGAGCACCTCGGCCGCAGAGGGGTGCTCGTGGCACCGTACGGCCGTCTCCAGCTGCCGCTCCCGATCGAGATCTGCCTCGAACGTTGCCAGCGTGGCGCGGAAATCCGCCACGGCCTCGCGCCGATTGCGCTTGTTCTCGGACTTCGTCGAGAAGTAGGTCCCCAGCATCATGATCGGGCTCAGCGCGACGAACACGACACTCAGGATCTGCTGCGTGAACGCGTACATGACGACACCGAAGAGCAGTGGCATCACCATCGCCAGCCACGGCAGCCGGCTTCCCTTCGGGGCCTCGGGCACATCGGGAGCCTCGATCTCCTGGCCCAGGTAGCGGGGATCGAGGTAGGGCGAGCGGTTGTACGCAACCGAGTTCCCGGACTCGACGGCCGTGGGGGAACGATGATCCTTCACCGCCAGGAGGGTGTCGCCGAGGCGGACGCGCTCGCCGGGCCGCAGCACGGCTCGCGGGACCAGCGCACCACCGACCTCGATCCCGTTGATCGACCCGAGATCGATGATCTCGACCCGGTCGGCGACGTTGATCCGCGCGTGTCGCTTGGACACCATCGCGTCC
>JBBQHT010000248.1:0-7157 GCA_038324235.1 Acidimicrobiales bacterium | reverse complement strand
TCGCCACCGCCGTGACGTGCGTGTGGACGACGACGATCGATCCCGGGGCCTCGGCGACGGTGACCATCCGCGCCCACACCGGTCCCGCGCTGCTCTTCGCCCTGAACTGGCACGCGCAGGTCCTGGCTCCGTCGTTGCTGGCGCCGACGACCGATGATCAGGTCGATCTCGCGACCCCCGTCACGCCGCGGGCGGACATCCAGATGCGCGTGACCTTCCAGCGGGCGTGGGACAACCCGGGGAACGTCTTGACGGCGATCGGCGTCGACCTAGTGAACGCGGGTCCGTCCTCGGCCCGCGGCACGGCCAGCCGCCCCATCCAGGTCGTCTTCACGCCGGCGCCGGGGGTGCACGCCACCGCGACCGAACCCATCGTCGGGTCCTTCGCGCCGTCGAGCGACTCGTTCGGCGGGGCGTTCATCCTGCTCACCTTCGACGGACCGATGCCGGCCGACGCCGGCACCGTCACCCTCCAGACCGGGTTGACACCTGATCCCGATCCGGCGGGGCAGACGGTTGTGGTCGCTGGCGCCGACCTGGGCATCGTCATGACGCGGGCGCCGGGGGTCCAGGCGCCGGGCGCCCCCGGCGCGTTCCTGACGACCGTCGTGAACGACGGGCCCGGGCGAGCCGACCACGTCGTGGTCTCGCTCTACACCGCGGGCGCCGAGGTCGGGTTCGTGCCGTCGGTGGGCCGGGTCACGCGCACCGGCGGCCAGTCCGGCAGCCCGGCCTGGACGATCCCGTCGCTCGCCCCGGGCCAGGTCGCGCAGCTGCGGGCGGTCGTCTCCCATCCGGACAACAGCCTGCAGTACGTCTCGGCCCGGGTCTCGTCCGACGCGGTCGACAACGACGAGGAGAACGACACGGCCACGGCCGATCTGCGTCCGGCGCCGACCGGTACCGCCGACCTGGCGGTGGACAGCACCAAGGTCTACTTCGGTGCCCCGGGTCAGCGGATCCTGCGCACGACGATCACCAACCACGGCTCGGCACCGTCCGCGGCCGACGGGAGCGAGTGGATCACCGTATACCTGAGCGCGGCGATCGGCACCAACCCGCTGCACGCGGCCACCGCGGCGCCCGGCTGGTCCTGCAACCAGTCGGCGTGCCACACGACCGCACCGATCCTGGCGGGTGCCTCGATCACCTTCGACTTCGCCGTGGATGGGGTCGCGCCGACCTTCCCCGACACCCAGCCCCGGATGGGCGTGACCGTGTCGGCGCCGCTGACACCCGATCCGCGGGCGCGCAACAACACCGCCTGGGCGAACATCCGGGTGGGCTTTCCCGGACCACCCCCGCCGCTCGCGGTTTAACCCTGCCTTTGCCATCACCAGGGTTCGCGGCAATGGCCGATGCCGGATGCTCCAAGGGTCAGCCACAGACCCCCTCCCGAGGAGCTCACCCCATGAACCGCAAACCCCTTGCCATCCTGTTGCTCGCCGGCGCCGCCACGATCGCCGCGGGAGGGATCGCCTCCGCGTCGATCCGCGACGATGCCGGCGTCCGCCAGTCCGAGCTCGCCCGGCACCAGGGCGAGGTTCGCGCCGCCGAGCACCAGGCCGAGGTCGAGCACCAGGCCGAGGTCGAGGCCCGGGGCCACGCCGCGGATCCGGCCACCCGGGCGATCCCGGCCGTGCCCACCGTCGATCCGGCCGTCCCCGCCGTCCCGGCGATGCCCGCCGACGATCACGGCCAGGGCCGTGAGCCCGGCGACGACCACGGCCGAGGCTCCACCACGGTGCCGATGACCACCCCCGTACCGACGCCGCCCGTGACCGTGGACGACCACGGTCAGGACGCGACGCCGGGCCACGACGCCGCCGAGGACGAGTCCCACCGAGGCTCGAACAGCGGCTCGAACAGCCGCCACGACGGCGCCGACGACCAGCCCGGTTCGGACGATCACGCCACCACGACGGTCACCCCCGCGCCGGGTGCCACCCCCACCACGGTGGACGACCAGGGCGGCCACGGCGCCGATGACCCGGCCACCCACGACGTCAACGACGATCACGGTGGCAACAGCGGCTCCGGGCGCCGCTGATCACCGGGCAGTTTCCCCACCACCCAGCCAGCTCCGCGGCGCGTGATCGGTCCCTCACCGGTCACGCGCCGTGGCGCGTCCCGGCGCCGAAGCGCACATCGATGTGCGCGCCGCCCGACGGCGCGGCGCTGATCTCGACGTCGCCGCCCGCCTGGACGGCGGTCTGGCGCACGATGTCGAGCCCGAGGCCGGTCGACCCTCCACCGCTCTCGCCGCGCCGCAGGTCGTCGGCGTGGCGGAATCCGGGCCCATCGTCTTCGATGGTGAGCACCGGTCCGTCGGCGCCGACCGTGCTGGCCGACACCGTCACCCGGAACGCGGTGCCGTCGGGGGTGTGCGCGAGCACGTTGCCCACGAGCGCGTCGAGCGCCGCGGCCAGATCAGCCGGGGCGACCGGCACCGGCACGGGCTCCACCGGCACCGCGAGCTCGAAGGTGCGGCCCTGGTCCTCGGCCAGCACGCCCCAGAAGGCGACGCGGTCGCGGGTGATCGAGGCGAGGTCGCTGGTGGCCGCGGCGGAAGGGTCGGCCCCCCGGCGCGCCGTGCGGATGAGCTCGGTGACCGCCTCTTCGAGCGCGTCCACGTCACCGACGAGGCGCTGGCGCTCCTCGCCGTCGGTGACGCTCTCCGCGTCGAGGCGCAGCGCGGTCACCGGCGTGCGGAGCCGGTGCGAGAGGTCGGCGACCGACTCCCGCTCGGCGGTGAGCAGGCCATCGATGCGCCCGGCCAGCTGGTTGAGGGTCTGGCCGACCTCCACGATCTCGGGTGGGCCCGACGGCGAGACGCGGGAGTCCAGCTCCCCCCGGCTGAGCGCCTCGGCGGTCGTGGCGAGCTCGTTGACCGGTGTGACGATCGACCGGGCCAGGCGGTCTGCGACGATCGTGGCCACCCCGACCAACGCCAGCCCGAGCGCCCCGAGCACGAGCCAGGAGCTGCTGACGCCGCGGCGCAGGATCGCGTCGGGCACGAACGAGCGGATCACGTCGGTGCGGCCCGGTTGCACGACCGGCACGTAGATCGCGATGCCGCCCGGCTCGTCGGCGCTGAACGACTTGCCGAGCCGCGCGAGGCGCAGATCCTCGGACACGATGGTGCCGTCCACCGGCTGGCCCAGCTGGGAGCCGTCGGCGAGGAAGATCGTGACGTGGGACGGGTCGCCGGTGTCGACCCCGGTCACCACCTGTTCGAGCTGCCGGCGATCGTCGTAGGTGGTGAGCACGGGGACGAGCCCGTTGGCGCTCTGCTGGGCGGCGGCGAGCGCCCGGTCAGCGGCGATCGTGCGCACCACCAACCCGAGTGGGACCAGGAACGCGATGACGATCATGGAGGCGATCGCCGCCGCCGCCAGGGTCAGTTGGCGCCGCATGCGCGGTCAGGGGGTCGGGGCCTGCAGCTTCACGCCGACGCCCCGGATGCTGTGGATGTAACGGGGCGCGGCGGCGGTCTCACCGAGCTTGCGGCGCAGCCAGGACAGGTGCACGTCGACGGTCTTGTCGGCGCCGCCGTACGGCTGTTGCCAGATGTCGGCGAGCAGGTCGCGCTTGGTCACCACGTTGCCCGCGTTGGTCGCGAGGTACTGGAGCAGCTCGAACTCCTTGCGGGTGAGGTCGAGCTTGCGATCGTCGAGCGTCGCCTCGTGCCCTCGGGGATCGATGCTGAGCGCCCCCACGCGGATCGGTTCGTCGGTCGGTACGTCTCGGGCGCGGCGCAGCACGGCGCGGATCCGCGCATCGAGCTGCTCGGCCGAGAACGGCTTGACGATGTAGTCGTCCGCGCCGGCATCGAGGGTCGCGACGATCTCCTGCTCGTCGTCGCGGGCGGTGGCGACGATCACCGGCACGGCGCTGACAGCGCGCAACATCTCGAGTGCTTGGCGACCATCGAGATCGGGGAGACCCAGGTCGAGCACGACGACATCAGGAGGATCGTCGATCACCGACTGGAGGCCGGGCAACGCCGCCGAGCACGAGCGCACGGCATGGCCGCGCTGGCTGAGCGTGCGGGCGACGGCCTCACGGATGCGCAGGTCGTCTTCGATCAACACGATCACGGCCACGCGGCCAACCTAACGGAGCGTTTCGGTCCGGACCGCTTCGCGGCGGGGCCTTTTGCCCCGATTTAGGGTTCGCTTAGCCGACATCGCCCCGCCCAGCCGCCACACTTGACCTGTGCCGAGACGACTGATGCTCGTGACGATCTGGCTGGCCGGCACCGTGTGCGCGGCCCTGCTGGCGACCATGGCCGTCGCCTTCCTCGGCGACCGCATCACGAACCCGGACATCTTGCCCATGTCGCGAGAGCGCGTGACCGAGGAGCTCGCCGTCGCGTCGGCCACCACGGTGGTTCCCGAGGCCGGTGACTCGGTCTCGGCGGACGCGGCGCGCGGGACGGCTGACCAGGCCGCCACCGCGACGACGACCACGGGGCCTCGGCTGTCCGGCGTCTCGACGACCGCGCCGCAAACGGGCCAAGCGCCGTCGGGCGCCGACGACGGCGGTTCAGGTCGCGGGGCCAGCCCGAGCCCGTCACCCACGACAACGCGTCTCGACGACCGGGTGGTCGCGGGCGGGGGATCCGGTTCGGGCGGTGACGATGACGGCGGTGCCTCCGGTGCCTCCGGTGCTTCCGGTGGTGGCGGCGGTGGCGGCGGTGGCAGCGGTAACGGTGGTGGCGGCGGCGGGAGCAGTGGGGGACCGGCGCCGACCGTCGCGCCCACGACCGCGCCGGCGCCCTCGCTGGTGGCGAAGACCTTCCGGGTCACCGGCGGCACGGTCGACGCGAGCTGCACGGGGACCGCGATCACGGCGTCCGCGGTCGCCGATGCCGGCTGGAGCGCGGACCCGTCGAACAAGCTGGCGGGCACCGACATCGACGTGCGGTTCCGTCCGGACGCCTCCGGCGGTACCGAGACTCGGTTGCGAGCGACCTGTGTGAACGGCGTGCCCACCGAGCGCCCATGAGCGCGGAAGTGGCCGCCGCCCGGTCCTGCTGACAGAATCTGACGTCTCGTCAGATTCCTTGGAGGATCCGCCATGCCCACCGACGTCCTGATCGTCAGCGCTGCCCGCACGCCCATCGCCACCGCGTACAAGGGGTCGCTCATCGGCGTCGACGCGTTCGCGCTGGCCGAGACGGCCATCGGCGCGGCGGTCAAGCGCTCGGGCATCCCGGCGGACCAGATCGAGGACATGGGCTTCGGGGAGTCGATGCAGGGGGGCGGCAACATCGGCCGCAACGTGGCCGTGCGCCTCGGGCTGATCAACGTGCCGGGTGTGGCCATGCAGCGGTGGTGCGCCTCGGGCATGTCCGGCACGCAGTGGGTGGCGGCCAACATCGCCGCGGGGATGATCGACGTCGGCCTCGGCGGCGGCACCGAGTCGATGTCCACAGCGCCCGGCACCTCCAAGCCCGGTGCCGACGGCACGCCGGAGTTCTGGCTCTCCCCGGGCAACCCGGACACCCCCGATGCGCCCCCGTTCAACATGGCACTGACCGTCGGCGACAACACCGCCCGGCTCGCCGGGGTCACCCGCGAGGAGGCCGACGCGTGGGCGTTCGAGTCGCACCGCCGGGCCATCCGCGCGATCGACGAAGGCCGGTTCGACAACGAGATCGTGCCGGTGGATCTGCCCGGCGGCGGCCAGTTCAGCGTCGACGAGCATCCCCGCCGCACCTCCAGCCTGGAGAAGCTCGCCAGCCTGGCCCTGCTGAACCCGGATCTCGAGGGCGCGGTCACCACGGCCGGCAACTCGTCGGGGCTCAACGACGCCGCGGCGGCGCTCGTCCTGTGCAGCCGCGAGTACGCGACGGCGCACGGCCTGACCCCGCTGGCCGCGATCCGCGGCTGGGGCTCGGTCGGCCTCGAGCCCGCCGAGACGGGCCTGGCGCCCACCAAGGCGCTGCCGCTCGCGGCCGCCAAGGCCGGGATCAGCCTGGCGGACCTCCAGTCGGTCGAGATCAACGAGGCGTTCGCGTCGATGGCGGTCGCCTCGACCCGCATCCTCGGTCTGGATCACGAGATCGTGAACGTGAACGGCTCGGGCTGCTCGCTCGGTCACCCGATCGCGTGCACCGGCGCCCGCATGATCGTCACGATGGTCAACGAGCTGATCCGCACCGACGCCCAGTGGGGCGCCGTCGGCATGTGCGCCGCAGGCGGCATGGGCTCCGCCACCGTCATCGAACGCCTCTAAACCGAAACCCCCGTTCTCGGCTCCGTGGCGGCCCCTTCCACCGCGTTCTCGGCTCCGCTGTGGCCCCTTCCACCGCGTTCTCGGCTCCGCGATGCTGAAGCGGCCGTTTCTCCACGCCTGGTATGCAGGTCACCCCAGTGCCGGCGCACTGAGCGATTCGTCTACGCCGACGCCACCTCGGGATCGGTCGAGTACGAGCCGAACGAGGTACTCGCGGCGACCCTCGGCGACCTCGTGTGGATCTTCTGGTGGGAATGATCACTGCGCTGACCGAGCCGTAGAGCACAGTCCCGCCTGGGCTAGCCTCCGGCCATGGTGAGACGGTGGAGTGGTGTGGCGCTGGTGGTGTTGGTCTCGAGCGTGGTCCTGTCCGGGTGCCTGTTGGTGCCCTCGGTGCGCTACGACGCCGGCAACACCGGCTTCAACCGCGGTGATACGACGTTGACCCCCGCAGTCATCACGGCGATGACGACGAAGTACACGGCTTCGCTCGGGTTTGCCGGCGCGAACGCCGCGCAGGTACCGCTCACGCCCGTCGTCGCCCGCGGTCACGTGCTCGTGCCGACACAGGGCGAGCTGCTGGCGTTCGACGCCGCCGGCGTGGACCAGTGCACGAACGGATCCTGCCAGCCGCAGTGGACCGGCGATATCGGGCAACCCTGGCCGAACGCTTTCGGGGCCGAGGTCGCCGGGGACACGGTGTACGCGCTCTTCGGTGATGGTGCCGCGAACGGCGGCCTCGGCGCGGCCGCGCTGTTCGCATTCGATGTCAACGGCGTCACGAACTGCACCGGCACCCCCCGTGTCTGCCAACCGCTCTGGTCGGCCGACGTGCTGAACTTCGATGCCCCCACCGTCGTCGACGGCAAGGTGTACGCGTTCGACATGGCGACACACGGGATCAAGGTGTTCGA
>JBBQHT010000247.1:0-7387 GCA_038324235.1 Acidimicrobiales bacterium | reverse complement strand
TGTCCGATCTGACCCCACTCGGGGATCCTCCCGGCGAGGACCTGCTAGCGCCGCCCGCGGACCTCGCGCCGCTCGTGGACATCATCCGAGCAGCTGGCCGATCGACCAGCGACGAGGTCGCGGTCGCGCACATAGCAGCCGCGGCGCAGGTCGCCCGGGAGGCGGCTGCTCCCGTGGCCGCGTCGGTCACGGCTGCGGTCATCGGCCTCGGCACTGATGCCGGACTCGCCAAGACCGCGATTGAGACCAACGGCGCACGTCTCGCGAGCCGACGCCGACGCCGACGAGCGGTCCTCGTGGCGCTGCCGGTCGCGGTCCTGGCGACGTGCAGCGTCGCCGCCGCGCTGCTCGGGCCCCGGGACACCGGGACGACCCCGCCCACCTCGCTGAGCACCGTCGGACCCGGCGGGCCCCAGACCAGCGATGCCCTCACCCCTCCCCATCCCCCCACGGATCCGAGTGGCCTTGGTGGGTCCACCACCGGAACCGGAGCCGAGCCACCGGATGGGCAGCCGACCCCGTCCGGTCCTGATGAACGGTCGGCTGCAACCTCCGGCACCCATGGGCAGCCCGGCAATGGCCCCGGGGCCCCGTCGGGATCGGCCACGACCACCGCGATCGGGCCGCCGGCCACGACGACCGCGACCACCGCGATCGGGCCGGTGGCCACGCCCCTGCCCACGCCACCACCGGAGGCCCCGACCCCGACCGCTCCCGGGCCACCCGGAACGAGTCGGCTGCTTGTGTTGGGCGGTACCAGCTGCGGTCCGGGCCTCCGCCTCACCGCCCCGGGCACCTGGCTCGAGGTCGCCGGCACCATCGCCGACAACTGCGACACCACGATCAGCTCCGGTACGGCGGTCGGTGCCGACACACTGTTCGTCCACGGCACGTTCACGGCGCCCGGCTCCGTACGAGCGGGTGTCAGCCGGCTCCAGTCACCGGTGCCGGATCCCCTGAGCGGCCTACCGGACGACGTCGGGGGCACCACACACGCTGGTGGTGACATCAGCTCTGCCGTCACGCTGCAGCCGGGGTCCTACACCTCCCCGATCACCATCATGGCCGGTGGCGCGGTCACCCTCGCACCCGGGGTGTACGACATCCCCGGCCTGACGATGACCGCGGGTGCGCGCATATCCGGTGCCGGGGTGGTTCTGTTCATCCGCGACGGTGGATTCCACGTCGAGGACTGTGCGAGCGTCGCCCTCTCAGGCGCGACCGCAGGCACGTTCGCCGGGCTGACCATCGTGCAGCCGGTGACCAATACCAACGACCTCAACATCCGTCGAACCTCAACCTGCAGTTGGTCGTTCCAAGGTGGTATCTACGCACCCGGTGCGAGGGTGGGGGTCGAGGGTGACCTCGCCTTCACCCTGGCTCGCGTCGTGGTCGGTTCGCTCGTCGACCTCGGGCCGGCGCACGTCTCGATCACGGGGTGATCCTGCGGCGCCGCGCCGCCACGTCGTCGACGAGTTCGAGATGCCCCGCCGCGTGCCGATTTTAGTTGCATGCTACAATCATTCGCATATGCAACACGATTCGGCATCGTTGAAGGTTGAATCGCTGGCGGAGGCCGTGTTGACGGCCTCGCGTGTGTTGGTGGGCATCTCGGCTCGCTCGCTGGCCGATGTGAGCGAGGACGTGACGTTGGCGCAGTACCGGACGCTGGTGGTGCTCCAGGCGCGAGGCCCGCAGTCGCTGCAACAACTCGCCGACGAGTTGCAGGTCGTACCTTCCACCGCGACGCGGATGTGTGACCGGCTGGTCCGCAAGGAGCTGGTCCGCCGTGAGACGCCGCCCGACAACCGGCGGGAGGTTGCGTTGGGCATCACGAAGCGAGGCACCGAAATCGTCAATGCCGTAACCAAACGGCGCCGCGCCGAGATCCGCGGGATCGTGGAGAACATGACCGAGGCGCGCCGCGCCGATCTCGTCGTGGCGCTCCAGGAGTTCTCGCGGGCCGCCGGTGAAACGCCGGATGATGAATGGTTTCTGGGCTGGACATGACGCGCCCGCTCATCCTCGGACACGCCGCTCTTGTAGCGAGCGACGACCGATGACCGCCGCACGATCGATACCAGAAGACGGGCGGCGCCGTGACCGGCACCGCCTGTCGGTCCGGGCGCGCGCCATGATCGCGTTCGGCCTGGTGTCCTTCGTGCTCTCGTGCACCTTGGCCGTGGTGGCCTACTCACTGGTGCGGACATCGCTCATCGGTGACCGCGAGGAAGCTGCGCTGCGCCAGGCATTCACCAACGCGCGGACGGTCCGCACCCGCGTCACGGCCGACGACCACAACACGACGACGTTGCTGTCAGGCCTGCAACGAGCCAACACCGGTGAGGTGGTGATGGAGCGTGAAGGCCGGTGGTACACGAGCTCAGTACGCGCGGATCGCGGGCTTCTTCCCGCGAGCCTGCGCACGGGCGTCGACCAGGGTCACGCCGGGACCCAGATCGCGGCGACGGCGGGCACGCCTGCGCTGGTTGTCGGGGTGCCGATCCGGGCGTTGAACGCCACCTACTACGAGATCAACCCGCTCGACGACATGAACCACACGCTCGACGTGCTGGCCTCGTCGCTGGGGTTGGCGGCCGTCGCCGCCGCGGCGGTCGGCGCCCTCACCGGCGCGTTCGTCAGCCGCAGTGTGGTCCGACCGCTGCGCACCATCTCTGCGATCGCATCAGACATCGCGGCCGGCCGAAGCGACAGCCGACTCGTCGCCACGGGCGACCCCGACCTGGAACCGCTCGCCGTGTCGTTCAACGGCATGATCGACACGCTCGAAGAACGGATCCGCCGTGAGGCCCGATTCGCGTCCGACGTCTCCCACGACCTGCGCGGGCCGCTCACCGCGCTCGCTGCCGCGGTGAGCGTCGTCAATCGCCGCCGCGAACAGCTCCCGCCCGAAGCGGCCCAGGCGGTCGACCTGCTCGCCGAACAGGTCGAAGAGTTCAATCGCCTGGTGCTGGACCTGCTCGAGATCTCCCGATTCGAAGCGGGCACCGCCGCGCTACAGACCCGGGATCTCTCGGTGCTCGACCTCGTCCGAGCCGTTGTCAGCGAACGCGCACAGCCCATACCGATCGTCGCATCGGTCCCGGAACTGCGGGCAGCCGTCGACCCGAGGCGCCTCCACCAGGTGATCGTCAACCTCCTCGACAACGCGGAGAAGTACGCCGGCGGGGCGACGCGCATCGACGTCGAGCCAGTGCACTCCGGCGCGGCCGAGTCCGTTCAGATCGGCGTCGAAGACAACGGACCCGGCGTCGCCGATGAAGAACGACTGGCGATCTTCGATCGGTTCCATCGCGGGCGCGCCGGAACCGAGCGCCACTCGCCGCGCGGTACCGGCCTCGGGCTCGCGCTCGCCGCGGAACACGTGAAGCTCCACGGTGGCCGGCTCTGGGTCGAGGACGCGCCGGGTGGCGGCGCCCGGTTCGTCATCGAACTACCCAGCGTGGCCGAACCGTCCACGGCGGCGATCCTGTGAGGGCACGGCGTGCAGCCCTGACCGTCGTCGTCATTGCGGTCGCGGGCTGCGGCGTGCACCCGAGCGACAAGGCCACGGTCCAGGCTGACGAGAACGTTCCGTTCGCGCTGCTCGATTCGACCACCACGACGTCGGTCACGACCGTCCCGCCTGACGCCATCACGGCCCGGATCTGCCTGATCGCCAACGACGGCACGATCCGTCCGCTGCCCCGCACCATGGCCGTCGGCTACGAGCTCACCGATCTCGCGAAGGCGCTCGCCCAAGGACCCTCCACCGACGAGCACGGACTCGGCTGGACCACATCGCTGCCCGGAACCGAACTGCTCGACTTCGTCACCGCCGGCGCGGGTGTCGCCAGCGTGGGACTCACCGAGCCGTTCACCGCGATGTCCACCGACGACCAACTCAAGGCCGTGGCGCAGCTCGTGTGCACCCTCACCGCGCAACCCGGCATCGGCCAGGTGCAGTTCACCATCGCCAAATCGCCGGTCGCCGTGCCTCGAGGTGATGGATCCGCCACGTCGGACCCCGTCTCGCGCAACGACTACGACAACCTCATCCAGGTGACCGCCGCCGTGGCACCCGGCTCGCAACGATGACAAGCACAGAACGGGCTTCGAGAAGGAGCGGCGACGATGAATGAGCGCTCAGCACCGACACAGGCTCGGCCGAAGGCGTGGGCCTGCCTCATCGCCCTCGTCGTCGTGATGGGATGTTCGGTCGCGAGCCCGCCAGCCCAGAACGCGACCAGCGACGGTGGTGGCGGTGGGAACGAGACGGCCCCGGCGGCCCCGGCGACCATCCCACCCCGGCACTTCACCATCGCGGCGTCGGGTGACATCTTGATTCACGCCCCGATCCAGCGGGAAGCCCACGCGGTCGCCGGCAACAAGGGGTACGCGTTCGACGCCATGTTCGACAACGTACGCGACCTCATCTCCTCCGCCGATCTCGCCATCTGCCATCAGGAGACGCCGATCTCCGCGGACAACACGAACCTGTCGGTGCCCAACACGTTGAGCTTCAACGCCCCCACCGAGATCGCCACCCCGCTGAAGAACGCTGGGTTCGACGCCTGTGACACTGCGTCCAACCACACGTGGGACCGCCAGCTCGCAGGGGTGAACGCGACCCTCGACGTCCTCGACGCGGCCGGCATCAAGCACGCCGGCAGCGCCCGGAACCAGCCGGACGCCGACAACCCGCCCATCTACGACGTGAAAGGCGTCAAGGTCGGGCACCTCGCCTACAGCTACGACATCTACAACACCGCCGCGCCGGACACGAAGGTGCCCACCGAAGCGCCGTGGCTCAGAACCATGCTGTGGCCGGCCCTTGGTGTCCCCGGCATCCTCGACCAGGCCCACAAGCTCAAAGCCCGCGGTGCGGAGTTCGTGGTGATGAGCATCCACTGGGGCAACGAGTACCAGCACATGCCGAACGACACGCAACGCCAGATGGCCAAAGAGCTCCTCGCCTCCCCCGACATCGACCTCATCCTCGGCGACCACGTCCACGTCGTGCAGCCCTGCGAGAAGATCGGCGACAAGTACGTGATGTACGGCATGGGCAACTTCCTGTCGAACCAGTCCCCCTCCCAGGACCGCACGCTCGTGAACGACAACCAGGACGGATCGCTCGAGACCTACACCGTCGACGAGACCAGCGCCGGGTCGTTCAAGGTCACCAAGATGGTCGTCACGCCGACCTGGGTCGTGATCCCCGGTCACAAGATCACCATCGCCACCCCGACCAACTTCAAGGACTCCTACGCCCGCACCGCCAAGAACGTGAACCTGCTCGGCGCCGGCACCTGCGACGCCGTCATCGCCGGCGCCGGCGCCGGCGTCGGCGTCGGGTAACGCGAGCTGCGACTCGACCTCACGATCCTCGCCGCACGGCTCATCAGGGCGTTGCTCGGAGAGCGGGACCGAAGACAGGAGGATCCCGATGACTGCAGTGATCGAGACCCACGGGCTGACCAAGCGCTACGGGGCTGCCCGCGGCATCGACGAGCTCGATCTTCGGGTGGACGCCGGGCAGGTGTTCGGCTTCCTCGGCCCGAACGGCGCGGGCAAGTCGACCACCATTCGCACCCTGCTCGACTTCCAGCGCGCCACCAGCGGCACCGCCGCGTTGTTCGGGCTCGACACGCGGGCCGACAGCGTCGCCATCCGCGAACGGGTGGGGTACGTGCCCGGCGATCTGCGCCTGTTCGACGCGAAGACCGGGGCGCAGCACCTGGACTGGTTCAGCCGGGCCCGCGGCGGACACGATCTCGCCGTGTCAGCTTCGTTGATCGACCGCTTCTCGATCACGATGGACCGCCCCGTTCGAGAGCTGTCGAAGGGCAATCGCCAGAAGGTCGGGCTCCTGCTGGCCTTCATGGGTGAGCCCGACCTGCTCATCCTCGATGAGCCGACCTCGGGGCTCGACCCGCTCGTGCAGGCCGAGTTCGAAGCGTTGGTGCGCGAGCTCGCCGACCGCGGACGGACGGTGTTCCTGTCCTCGCATTCGCTCGACGAGGTGCAGCGGGTTGCCGATCGGGTGGCCATCATCCGAGAGGGACGCCTCGTCGTGACCGACACCGTTGCCCACCTCCGTCACAGCGCCCCACGGATCATGACCATCGAGTTCGACCACCGTGTCGACCCGGCCGCGTTCACGTCGTTGACCGAGGTCGCGAAGGTGACCGCCCGCGACGACGCGCTCACGATCGAACTGATCGGCGACGTTCGGCCTGTGCTCGAACGCGCGTTGAGGAACGGGCTGGTGGATCTCACCGCTCGTCGTGCGGATCTCGACGAGCTGTTCTTGAGCTACTACCGCGATCCCGGCGAGGAGGTGCCGTCGACATGAGAACCGAGATCATGGCGCTGGACCTGTCGTTCCGACGCAGGAGCATCATCGGCTACTCGATCGGCATGGCCGTGTACGTGCTCGTCGTGGTCGCCCTGTATCCCGCCTTCAAGAATTCTTCCGACCTCGATCAGCTGACCTCCTCCTCTTCTGGAGTCGCCGCGCTGTTCGGCATCACCGGCTCGCTGACATCGCCGGCGGGATGGTTGAACGCCAACATCTACGACAACTTCTTCCCACTGCTCATCTTGTTGTTGACGATCGGCTATGGCGCCGCCTGCATCGCCGGCCAGGAACACGACGGACATCTCGAGCTCGTCATGTCGCTGCCGTTGTCCCGCCGCCGCGTGATCGCCCAGAAGGTCGCGAGCCTCGCCGTTCAGGCATCGATCTTCGCCGCGGTCGTGCTGGCGTGCGCCCTCGTGGGCCGCGGCTTCCAGCTCTCGATCGATGCCACCGATCTCGTCATGACGACCATCGCCGTCACGCTGCTCGGCATCGATTTTGGCCTCCTCGCCATGGTCATCGGCGCTGCCACCGGGAACCGTGGGCTCTCCATCGGCGCCGCCTCCGCCGTGGCCGCGGCGTCGTACCTCGCCAGCTCGATGGCACCGCTGGTGAGCTGGCTCTCGCCTGTCAAATATCTATCGCTGTTCTACTGGTCAGTCGGCAACAACCAGCTCGGCAACGGCGTCGCACTCGGCGGCCTGGGCGTCCTCCTCGGCGCGGGGGTGGTGCTCGCGGCGCTCGCGGTGCGCACCTTCGAGCGCCACGACCTGTCCTGATTCTTGATTCCAGCGGTCGCGCTCCACAGGCGTCGCCTTCTCCTTGCGTGGGGAGTGCGGGCGGCGTCGAGCGTGAGGCGCGCGACGCGAAAGGGACGATGGAGGGGGTTGCGAAACGCGTATGTTCGTATACCCTAGGGGGTATGTGTAGCCGAGCGCAGTGCCCATCATGCAACCGTCCGACCTACCAGGGCTGTGGCAACCACGTCGAGCAGGTGCTCGGCGACGTGCCGCCCGCCGAGCG
>JBBQHT010000246.1:0-7459 GCA_038324235.1 Acidimicrobiales bacterium | reverse complement strand
TTCGGCGAGCACGCGCCGTACAACTGGAACGTGCTCGCGGCGCCGGACCAGACGTCGGCGGTCGTGGCCGAGTACGTCGGCAAGCAGCTCAAGGGGAAGCCCGCGAGGTTCGCCGGCGACGCCGCGCTCGCGCAGCAGACTCGCAAGTTCGGCCTGCTCTTCCTCGCGATCCCCGGCAACAACGTCGAGGAGCTGCGTCAGGAGTTCAACGACCAGCTGAAGGCCCAGGGTGTGGACCTCGCGGTGCAGGTCGGCAGCGTCGACCCGACGGCATCCGCGGCGCAACAGATCGCGAAGATGAAGGAGGCCGGGGTCACCTCGGTCATGTTCGTGGGCGACCCGTTGAGCCCCAAGAACTTCACCGAGGAAGCCACGCGGCAGAACTACTTCCCCGAGTGGATCATCACGGGGTCCACCCTCACGGACTCGACGACCTTCGCCCGCACCTACGACCCGCAGCAGTGGAAGCACGCCTTCGGCATCAGCCAGCTGTTCGCCCGTGGCCGACCGTCGGCGAACTGGTCCTACTACCTGTACCACTGGTACTTCGGGACCGAGCCGCCGGCGGTCAACGGCACCCAGATCATCTTCCCGTTCCCCACGATCCTCATGTCGGGGATCATGGCGGCCGGTCCGCACCTCACCCCCGACTCGTTCCGCCAGGCGCTGTTCGATGCGAAGCCGCTCGGAGGCGGCCTGACCGTCCCGCAGGTGTCCTTCGGGACCAAGGGCTTCTATCCCGACCCCGACTACAACGGCATCGATGACGCGGTCGAGATCTGGTACGACCCGACTGCCACCGGTCCCGACGAGCGGGGCAAGGACGGCACCGGCATGTACCGCTACGTCGATGGCGGCAAGCGCTACCTCCCGGGCCAGTGGCCGGTGGAGGACCCCAAGGTCTTCACGACCGACGGCAGCGCGGTGGCGCTGTATGAGACCATCCCGAGCGCCGACCAGCCCGCGGACTACCCGTCGCCGTCCAAGTGACCGACCCCACTGATCGACCCCCACGTCCCAACCCGCAGCAGTTCCCAAGGAGTCCCATGGCCTCGCCCAGTCCCCGTCCCAACGGCCCGGTCCGCAGCAGCCCCGCGAAGCGCTACGGCCCGCTCATCGGCATCGTCGTCGTGATCATGGTGATCGTCGGGGTGGTGACCCTGACCGGCAAGAAGGACACCGGCACCGACGCCGCCACGACCAACGCGAGCGGGGCCGGCACCACGACCCCCGCGGGCTCCTCGGATGTCCCGCTGACCTACGAGGAGGCCAAGGCGCAGGGCAAGGAGACGTCGATCACGTGGGTCGACAACTGCGACACCACGACGGGCCGGATCAAGATGCCCAGCGTCTACGCCCCACCCTGCGTGCCGAAGTTCGCCGGCGACAACGGCGGGGCGACCGGTGCCGGGGTCACCAAGGACAAGATCACCATCGTCAACTACGTGCCGTCGGCCAACGGCGACCTCCAGGCCCTGCTCGCCGGCAACCTCGATTCCAAGGAGCTCACGGCCGAGACCGGGGGCAAGTACGCCGAGATGCTCTCGAAGCTCTCGGAGACCTATGGCCGCCAGGTCGAGATCGTCAACTTCGACGCGACGGGTGCGTACAACGACCCGATCGGCGGCCAGGCGGACGCGGTGACCGTGGCCGAGACCTACCACCCGTTCGCGTCGCTCGGTGGTCCGCCGCTGACGCCGGCCTATGCCGAGGAGCTCACGCGGCGGGGGATCATCTGCATCGGTTGCGGCATCTCGCTGCCCGATCAGTTCTACCAGGACCACGCGCCCTACCTGTGGGGTCCCCAGCCCACCGCCGAGCAGTTCCTTGTGAACCTCAGCGACTACATCACGAACCGGGTCATGAACAAGCCGGCGGCCTTCGCCGGCGATGAGCTCAAGGGCCAGACCCGCAAGTTCGGGGTCGTGCACTTCGAGCAGGATCCGCCGGTGTTCAACGCTGTCGCCGACGCGGTGGCCAAGTGCGGGGCGGATCGGGGGTGGGCCGCCTCGGCCACCGAGACCTACACGTTCGACCTCGGGAAGATGGGGGAGCGCGCGACGACGATCATCGCCAAGATGAAGGCGGAGGGCGTCACCACCATCGTGTTCCTCGGCGATCCGATCATGCCGATCTACCTCACGAAGCAGGCGACCGCGCAGAACTACTTCCCCGAGTGGATCGTGACCGGCACGGTCCTCACCGACACGACCGTGCTCGGCCGCAAGTACGACCCGGAGCAGTGGAAGCACGCGTTCGGCATCTCGAACCTGGCCGCTCGCACGCCGCGGGACCAGGGCGAGGCCTGGCGCCTGCACCAGTGGTACTTCGGCACCGCGCCCGCGGCGGCGAACACGAACGCGCTGATCTACATCCCGCTCCAGCAGCTGTTCCTCGGGATCCACATGGCCGGCGCCAACCTGAACGCCAACACGTTCCGCGACGGGATGTTCAACTACCCGATCAGCGGAGGTGGGGCCACCAGCCCGCAGGTGAGCTACGGCGACCACGGGTACTTCAAGCTGCTGAAGGACGGGCAGTGCACGTCGATCGTCCCGCGCCCGGACTACCTCGGCACCGATGACGTCACCGAGATCTGGTGGGATGCCAACGCGGAAGGCCCCGACGAGCAGGGCAAGAGCGACGTCAAGGGCATGTGGCGCTACGCCAACAACGGCAAGCGCTACCTGCCGGGGCAGATGCCCCCGGGCGACGTGGCGGCGTTCAAGATGGACGACACCGTGACGGTGGTGGACAAGCCCGCGCCCCAGGACCAGCCTCCGAGCTACCCCTCACCCGCGTCAAAGTAGCGGGCCGATCGGTCGACGTTTGCGACCCGCGCCTCCGAAATTGTGTCCTTTCGTCGGCCTCGGGCCGACGAAAGGACGCAATTTCGTTACTGGCCCTGGTCGCGGAGGAAGCGCTCGAACTCGGCGGCCAGCTCGTCACCGGACATCTCGGTGATCGAGCCCTCGGCGATCGTGTCGACCTGCTCCTCGAGCTGGCGCACGAGATCGAGGTGCTCGGGGCTGTTCGCCACGAGGTCGTCGAGACGGGTGCGGGTCTGGGTGGCGTCCTCGATCAGGTTGCCGGTGCCGAAGGACAGGCCGGCGACCTGGCCGAGACCGTCGATCAGGGCGGCAGCGGCGGCGGGATAGGGCATCGCCGAGGCGTAGTGCGGCACCTGGGCCCACAGCCCGACCGCCGGCAGGCCGGCCTCGACGCAGCGCCGCTCGATGGCGCCGCTGACCCCGGACGGGACGTCGATGCGACCGGGCACGTAGCCCACCAACTCGGCGAGGTCGCGGGTCGTCGCGGTGGCCACGGTGCGGGTGGCTCGCGTGTGGGGGACCGGTGCCGGGTACGCGCCGAGCGCGGTGACGAGCCGCACGCCGAACTCGAGCGCCAGGTCGACCACCGCGTCGGAGAACGCCCGCCACGTGTGATCCGGCTCGGCGCCGATGAGGAACAGCACGTCGTCGCCGTTGCGGTCGGTGGTGGCCCGCAGCTCGATGGTGGGCCAGGTCAGCCCCGCGTTCACGCCGTCCTCGAGGTGCATCATCGGCCGACGGGCCCGGTGATCGAGCAGGGTGTCGGTGTCGAACGTGGCGATGGTCGCCATGTCGGTCGAACCGGTGATCGCGCTCATCGCCGTGGCCGCTGCGTAGCCCGCGTCGATCCACCCTTCGAGCGCGACGACCAGCACGGGGCTGTCGAGGTCGGGGTTCGAGATGATCTCGAAGAGCGGGCTCACGGCCGGCCGGTTCGGGTGGGGTGGTCAGGCATCCCCACCACGATACGTGCTCACTGGACCCGGGCCACCGCATCGCGCGCCCGCTCGGCGATCGCGATGACCTGCTGGCCGAAGAAGTCGAACGACGAGGCGTCCCCGCGGTCGCCCATCGCGCCGCCGGCGTAACGGGCGTAGACCCCCTCGAGGATGCACGCGAGCTTCCAGTACCCGAACGCCACGTAGTAGTCGATCTGACTCAGGTCACGATCCGAGAGCTGCTGGTACTGCGCCAGCATCTCGGCCTGGCTCGGGAAGCCCGGCAGCGATGTGGGGGCGGGGAGGCCGGTCGTGACGGCTTCGGCCGCGTCGGGGGAGTACACGAGCAGCAGGCCGACGTCGGCGAGAGGATCGCCGAGCGTGCAGATCTCCCAGTCGAGCACGGCGATGACGTTGCCCTCGTCATCGATCATGCAGTTGTCGAGGCGGTAGTCGCCGTGGACGATGCCGGCCTGGCCCTGATCGGGGATCATGGCGGCGAGGGCGTCGTGGACCTCGTCCACGACCGGGATGTCACGGGTCTTGGACTTCTCGAACTGACCGTGCCAGCGCTTGAGCTGGCGCGCGATGTAGTCCTCCTTCTTGCCGAGGTCGCCCAGACCCACCGCGTCGACATCGACGGCGTGGATGCGGGCGAGCACCTCGACGATGGACTCGCCGGCGCGGTGACGCTGCTCGGGGGTGAGGGTCTCGGCCACCCCGAGGTCGCGCACGATCGTGCCCTCGACGAACTCCATGACGTAGAACGGCGCGCCGTTGACGGCCTCGTCGGTGCACAACCCCACGACGGGGGGCACGGGGACATCGGTCGGGCCGAGCGCCGCGATGATCTTGTGCTCGCGCCCCATGTCGTGCGCGCTGGCGAGCACCTGCCGCAGCGGCGGGCGCCGCAGGACCCAGTGGCGTCCGGCGGCGTCGGTGACCTTGAAGGTGAGGTTGGAGTGGCCGCCGGTGATCAGGCCGAACGAGAGCGGTGGCGTCACGCCTTCGGCGTGGTCGACCAGCCAGGTGGTGACCGCCTCGGCATCGACGCCATCAGGGGCGGTGGTTCCCTCCGCAGTCGTGCTCACCGATGTCCCCTCTCGTGGTGCAGTCGCGCCCGCGCCTGCCGGCGCGGCGGCGCCACGCTACCGGAATCGGTTCGGATCCTCGCTATCGTCATGGGCGTGACAACGACTCCTGCCTACATCGACGTGACGGACGAGACCTTCGAGGCCGAAGTGATCGAGCGGTCGGCGACCGTGCCGGTCGTGGTCGACCTCTGGGCGCCGTGGTGCGGACCGTGTCGCCAGCTCGGACCGATCATCGAGGACGTGATCGCGGCGACCGACGGGCAGGTCGTGCTGGTCAAGGTGAACGTGGACGACAACCCGGCGGTGTCCCAGGCCTTCCAGGTGCAGGGCATCCCCGCGGTCTACGCGCTGAAGGACCGCAAGGTCGTGAACGGGTTCGTCGGTGCGCAGGGAACCGCCGAGGTGCAGGCGTTCGTGGACTCGCTGCTGCCGACGGTGGAGCAGACCGAGGTGGAGCGGCTGGTCGAGCTCGGTGACGAGGCGTCGTTGCGGGAGGCGCTCGAGCTCGAACCCGACCACGAGGACGCCATCGTGACGTTGGCCGAGCTGCTCGTCGTCGATGATCGAGCCGACGACGCGCTGGCCCTCTTGGCCCGCATCCCCGAGACGCCCGAGACCCGGCGGGTCGCGGCCCTGGCCCGCACGGGCGTGTTGATGGTCGAGGACGAGATCGAAGCCGAGCTCCAAGGGCTGCTCGATCAGGTGAAGGACGACGATGCGGCGCGGCAGCGCTACGTGGACCTGCTCGAGCTGCTCGGCCCCGATGATCCCCGCACCGCGGGGTTCCGGCGCCAGCTCACCGCCCGCCTGTACTGACCGAGGCGCCCGAACAGGGTAGTGACAGGCGGTCGATGAGCACGTAAGGTCCCGTCTGGCTTCCCCCGACGCCGGCCCCCGCCCTCGACCGTGCCGCCCACGCGGCCCCCGTCGGTGCGCGGTGGTGGACGGCGCTCGCGCCCCTTTGGGCGCCTGCTCCCACTGCCGCTCCGGAGGATCGCCGTGCCTGCCGATGACCTTTCCGCGCCTGGTCCCCTGCGCCCCACCGACGACGGCGGCGGGCCGGTGGGCCCTGATCCGTTGGCGGCGCTGCTGGCGCCGCGCCAGGGGTGGCGCACCCGTCTGGATGACCTCACCGGGGGCGTGGCTTTCTGGCCCCGTGGGCGCACCGCCACGGCCGGGCTGATCGGGCTGGCCGGCGCGATCGCGGGAGCGCTGCTCGTGGGGTTGATACTGCGGGCGCCCGCGGCGGGCAGCCCGGCGCCGGTCGTGTCGCTGGCGCACCCCACCGGCCGGACGGGCACCGCCGCGCCGGTGTCGGCGTCGCCGACATCGCCGGACCCTGCGGGCCCCCCGGTGGGGACCGCCGCCCCCACGCTTCCGCCGCCGGCCGGCATCTGGGTGGCCGCCGCCGGTGCCGTGGCCCGCCCGGGGCTGTACCTGCTGCGGGCCGACGCCCGGGTGTCCGAGCTGGTCGAGGTCGCCGGCGGGCTGGGGCCCGACGCCGATGCCGACCGGGTCAACCTGGCGGCGCGGCTGCACGACGGCGACCGGGTGTACGTCCTTCGGCGGGGCGAGCCGACACCGCCGAGCGTCGTGCGCGCCGACGGCGACGGGGGCGCCCACGTCGGCTCCCCGGGAGGATCGGACGGGGCCGCCGGTTCCGCCGGCGCAGCACCGGGTGACGGGGGACCCGGCCCGACGCCGGCGAGTCGCGAGCACCCGGTGAACCTCAACACCGCGGGAGCCGTCGAGCTCGAGACGCTGCCCGGTGTGGGTCCCGCGACCGCGGCTGCCATCGTCGATGACCGGACCGCCCACGGCCCCTTCGCGAGCGTCGACGAGCTCACGCGCGTCCGCGGCATCGGGCCCGCCAAGCTCGAGCAGGTCCGGGCGCTGGTGGTCGTGTGAGCGCCGCATGGTCGGCGCTGGTCGCGGGGATGGGGCGAGTGGTGCGGGCGCGCTCGTTCAGCGATGCCGGCCTCGCCGTGTTGGCCGTCGCGATCGCGGCGGGGGCGTGGCAACCTCGGACGACGCCGGTGTGGGTGCCGGTCCTGGCCGGGGCGCTCGCGGTCATCACGCGCCGGCCGCTGTTGGTGGTGGTCGTCGCGCCGGTGCTCGCCGGCGCGCTGGCGGGCCAGGCGCTGGCGGGAGCGCAGCCCGCCGCGCCGGCGCGCTTGCACCGCGTCGCGACACTCGTCACCGATCCGCAACCCGGGTTCGGCGCGCAGCGGGCCGAGGTGCGCGTGGATGGTCGGCGCTATGACCTCTGGGCCCGCGGTCGCGCGGGCCGGGTCCTCGCGACGGCGCTGGCCGGGGAGCGCGTCGTGGTGGACGGGGAGGTCACGGGTCGTGCCGCGGACGACGACTGGCTCCTGTGGCGCCACGTCGTGGGTCGGGTGACCGCCGAGCAGGTCGATCCGCTCGATGCCGGAGATCCCGCGTCCCGGGCCGCCAACGCGTTCCGGCGGCTGCTCCTGCGCGGCGCGGACTCGATGGATCCCGCCACCCGGGCGTTGTACGCGGGGTTCGTGTTCGGCGACGATCGGGACGAGTCCGCGGCGGTCATCGACGACTTCAGAGCGTCTGGTCTCAGCCA
>JBBQHT010000245.1:0-7504 GCA_038324235.1 Acidimicrobiales bacterium | reverse complement strand
CTACTTCGTCGCCGGTCTCGGCGCCGCGCAGTTCGCGCTCCCCGGGGCCGTGGATCGGCTGCGCGCCAGTCGCGAGCAGGACGAGGAGGACCTGACCCCGGTGCTGCTCGCCGCCACCGATCCCGCGCAGCCCTACGGCGCCGCGCTCGGGTGGCCGCCGTCAGCCGGCCGGCCCGCCCGAGCTGCGGGCGCGTTCGTCGTGGCGGTGGCGGGGGAGGCGGCGGCGTACCTCGAGCGCGGCGGCCACACCCTGGTCACGTTCCCGGCGGCCCTGGTGCACCCGCACTGGGCCGATGCCCTGGTGCGCCTCGTCAAGGACGGTCGCGTGCGCAAGCTGGAGATCACCCGGATCGACGGCGGCTCGCCGGCCGAGAGCGTCGTGGTCGAGCACCTGCGGGCGGCCGGGTTCGTCGAGGGCTACAAGGGCCTGCTCCTGCGCCCCTGATGGTGCGACTGGTCGCGACGGTGGGCAACGCCTCTACGCTGCGACCGTGCCTGAAGGTGACACGATCCACAACGCGGCCAACCGCTTGCGGCCCGCCCTCGTGGGCCAGGCGCTCGTGCGGTTCGACGCGCCGCGACTGGCCGGAGCGATGCCCCAGCCGGGCGCCCGGATCACGCAGGTCGAGGCGCACGGCAAGCACCTGTTGATCTCCTTCGACGACGGCCATGTGCTGCTCACCCACCTCCGCATGACCGGCCGGTGGGATCTGTACGCCACGGGCGAACGGTGGAAGAAGCCGAACTACCTCGCCCGGGTCGTGATCGAGACCGACGCGCATGTCGCGGTGTGCTTCTCCGCGCCGGTCGTGCGCCTCACCCGCCAGCGAGTCGGTGCGTCGGTGCGCGCGCTCCCCGAACTGGCTCAGCTCGGCCCGGACCTGTGCCGACCGGATGCGGATCTGGA
Organism: Acidimicrobiales bacterium; assembly: GCA_038324235.1. Lineage (GTDB taxonomy): Bacteria > Actinomycetota > Acidimicrobiia > Acidimicrobiales > Acidimicrobilacustridaceae > JBBQHT01. Next base: position 6,597 of record JBBQHT010000245.1, on the reverse strand, counting down.
CGTGGCCGTCGAGCGGATGGCGCGGCTGGCCTCACCGGAGGCCACCATCGCCGATGCGCTGCTCGACCAGCGCATCGCCGCCGGGGTCGGCAACGTCTTCAAGAGCGAGGTGCTGTGGGCGTGCCGGGTGTACCCGCTCGCACCGGTCACGGCGATCGACGACGACACGCGCCGCACCCTGATCGAGACGGCGGCCCGGCAACTGCGCGCCAACCTGCAGCCGGGGCGGCGCACGACGGTGACCGGCCCGCCCGGGTCATTGGCGGTCTACCGCCGGGCTCGGCGTCCGTGCCGACGTTGCGGGACACCGATCCTGATGCGGCGCACCGGCCCGAACCAGCGCAGCACCTACTGGTGCCCCCGGTGCCAACCCGATCCCGCCGTTCCCGCACCCACCTGACCAGCCAATCCGGAGGGGAGGCGAGACGCGGGGTCGTCAGCCGCCGGGGGCGGTGCGCTTGACCCCCGCGACGAGCATCGGTTCGCCGCCGGTGGTGTTGCGCACGCTCATCAACAGCACCTGGCTGGCGTCGGTGCTGTGGAACGAGCAGATCGTCGACCCGGCCGCCCCGGAACACCCGGCGAAGGTGTACGGCTCGGTTCCGTCCGAGCCCGACCCGGGGTAGGCCTGCTCGAACAGCGCCGCCACCGCATCCGGCGTCGCCACGGCCGCGGCGACGGTCTGATCGCCGGCTTTCCACGCGTCGTAGAGCGCCTGGGCGAAGCCGGCCGGGTCGGTCGGGGCCGGACCCGCGGGGGACGTCGGAGGAGCCGTCGTCGCGGTGGTGGCCGTCGTGGCCGTGGTGGTCGTCGTGAGCCGCGCGGTCGAGCTGGACGTCGGCTTGGTCGTCGTGGTGCTCGGGGGTGTCGTGGTGGGCGCGATTGTGGACGGCGCGGTCGACGGCGTGCGGGTGGTGTCAGCAGGCGCCGCGGTCGGCTCCGCCGACGAGCAGCCCGCGCCGATCGCGCCGATCGCGATGAGCGCCGCCACCGTCAACGCCGAGATCGGGGCGCTGACGGGTGATCGGGCGGGGGCCGCGGCCGGAACAGACGGGATCGAACGCGTACCGAACATGGCGTCTCCAGGCGACGGGCAAACCACGGGAACGGGCGGAGGTCGGTCGGACGACCAGCGACCTCCTGATCTCCAGGACCAGGGGCCTGCTGGTGATGCTAGAACCTCGCCATGCCAGATCGACCTCAGGTCGTCATCGTCGGGGCGGGCTTCGGTGGCCTGAGCGCAGCCAAACGGCTCGAACGCGAGCCGGTCGACGTGATCCTGATCGATCAGCACAATTACCACACGTTCCAACCGCTGCTCTACCAGGTGGCCACGTCGGGCCTGAACCCGGCGGACGTCGCGTACGCCACCCGAGGGGTGTTCCGGCGTCAGCGTCGGGTGTTCTTCCGCAAGGGCAAGGTCATCGGCGTCGACTGGTCGGCGCAACGGGTGCTGCTGGCCCACGAGGATCCGGTGCCGTTCGACTACCTGATCCTTGCGGCCGGCTCGGCGACGAACTACTTCGGGATCCCCGGCGCCGTCGAGTTCGCGTTCCCGCTCTACGGTCTCGAGGATGCCATCCGGCTGCGCAACCACATCCTCAGCCTCTTCGAGGCCGCCGAAGCGGTCCCCGCGTTGCTCGACGAGGGCGTGTTGAACTTCGCCATCGTGGGAGGCGGGCCCACCGGTGTCGAGGTGGCGGGGGCGCTCGCCGAGCTGGTCGACAAGGTGCTCACCGACGACTTCCACGACCTCGATGTCGGGCGGGCGCGCATCTTGCTCATCGAGCAGGGCCCGGATCTGCTCGCGGCGTTCAGCCCCCAGTCGCGAGCGTACGCGCAGCGCACGCTCGCCCACCGCGGCGTCGATGTCCGGCTCGGCACCGCGGTGTCGAGCATCGCCGCCGACCACGTCACCTTCGCCGACGGCGCGCAGTTGCCGACCCGCACGCTCATCTGGGCCGCCGGCGTCCGGGCGAGCGACCTCGCCGGGATCGCGGAGACCCCACCCGGCCGGGGTGGTCGGGTCACGGTGAACGGCGACCTGTCGATCCCTGGTCACCCCCGCGCGTTCGCCGTCGGCGACATCGCCGACATCGACGACGGGGCCGGCGGTCGCCTGCCCCAGCTCGCGCAGGTGGCCATCCAGGGCGGACGCCATGCGGCGGACCAGGTCATCAACACGATCGAGCGGCGCCCGCGGGTGGACTTCAGTTATCACGACAAGGGCACCATGGCCACGATTGGTCGGCGCGCCGCCGTGGCGGAACTGCCCAAAGGGCCGCGACTGACCGGCGCGATCGCGTGGGTGGCGTGGCTGGTGCTCCACCTCGTCTACCTGCTCGGGGTGCGCAACAAGGTGTCGGTGGTCGTGAACTGGGCCTGGAACTACTTCACCTGGGATCGCGGCCCGCGGCTCATCCTGCGGCCCGAGGCGCTGCCCCATACCCCGCACCCGCACTCCGACGGTCCCTCCGCCTCCGCCGGGTGATCCGCCGCCTCGAAAAGGAAAACGGAGACGACAGACCTCACCAGCCGGGTATGGCGGTCTCGATTTCGGAGATTTTCGCGTGGGTGCGGTCGTCGCCGGACGGAGCGGGTAGGGTGACAGGGCGGAAGAGGGGCGCCCTGCGTGACGCAGGCGTCCTGACCGGGTGCCACGTGCGGTGAATGGCCCCCCCGCCACGACGACCTCGACGCCTTCGGGCGCACCGAGCTTCCGGGGCGGCTCGCCTGGGTTCACCCGACGTGCACGGCACACCCGTGAACGGAGATCAACAGCAACACGTTTCGTGGATTGTGCCGTCGCCCGTGCGTGGGGGCGAGAGGACGGTACTCAGCGTGGTGGAGGGTTCGTGAGTTCTTCGGTCGAAGAGATGGCAACGGTCGACGAGCACGTGGGTGTCGTCGCGCTCGAAGGCGGCGACGCCGCGGCCCGTGATGCCGGTGTCGCCGGTGGTCCGCGAGATGCCGACGCGGCTGATGGGGCCGATCCCGCGCTGGTGGCCGCGGTGGCCGCGCTCTCGGAGTTCCGCTACCGCACGATCGTCGAGGCCGAAGCGGCCGGAGCGGCCACCGCCGACCAGCTGGCGCTGCTCGATGCCGATCCGCACCGCTGGCGGGAGACCCTGCTCGACCTGCTCGAAGAGACCGAAGACTCCCTCGAATCGGTGCGCTCGATCACCGGCGAGGAGCGCGAGCAGGTCGTCGCCGACTTCGAGTCGGAGAAGGCGAGTCTGACCGCCGCGCTGATCCGCCTGGCCGGCGACGACGTCGAGGCGCTCGCCGCCGAGCTGGGCGACGACTTCGAGATCCCGGGCGTGGTCCAGCTCCAGGTATCGTGGACCCCGGGCAAGGTCGTGGCCTGGGCCGCCGGTCGCAACACCACGCCGGCCTCCGCCGCCGAGGTCCACGAGCTGCTCGCCGCGGCCGGCGCACCCAGTTCCGGGTGGACCAGCCACGGTCCCGTCACGCTCCCCGACGGGCAACGAGCCGACGCGGTCGCCGTGCCGGTGGGCGATGTGCTCGGCTGGCTCGTGGCCGCAGGCGTGGGTCAGGCCGGCGACGGCGTCGGCCCGAGCGTCGCGTGGCTCGGTCAGATCGCCACCTGGGCCGTGCGCCTCACCGCGCAGGGCGCGATGGTTCCCCTGTTGCGGCAGCGCAAGCGCGGCCGCGGGCGGGCGGACGAGTCCAACGCCTCCTTCTCCGTCCGGTGGACACCGGCGCTGGTGGATCCGAACCACCTCGGCGCCCTCGCCGGTTCGATGCCCGGCACGATCACGGCGCTCGACGCCTCGGTCGATGCGCGAGCGGTGGCGCGCTCCGCGCTCACCGGCATGGTCGACGCCATCTGCCGCAACGCCGCGCGACGACTCGAGGTCCCGGCGCCGCCTCCGCACCCCCGCAACGCCACGGACACGGCCGAGGCCTACCTCGCCCGGCTCGACGGCAGCCAGTTCGACGCGCCGGTGCGCGCCGGCACCGATCTGGTCGCTCGCCTCGAGCGCTGGGCGCGGGTGGTCACCGGCAACAACGCGGTGCGCCTGGTGCTCCAGCTCGATCCCCCCGACGACATGGGGGCGTGGCACCTCGGGGTGCTCGCACCCGGTCCCGAGAAGGCGCTCGTGTCGGTCGAGATCGCGATCGCCAACGCCGGGTCCAGTCGTCGTGACATCGAGGAGAACATGGAGCGCCTCGAGCGCCTGCTCCCGCTGCTGCACCGTCCCGGCGGAACTCGACGGGGTGAGGTGATCCTCAGCCAGCCCGAGGCCTGGGAGCTGATGACCCGCACCGGCCCGTTGCTCACCGACGCGGGCTTCGACGTGCGGGTGCCGACCCTCTCGTTGCGCAAGCCGACCCCGTCGCTGCGCCTCCAGGCGGACCCGTCCTCGCAGTCGGTCGTCGGCGCGCACCAACTTGCCAACGTGCGCTGGTCCGCCGTGTTCGACGACGTCGAGCTGACCGCGGCCGACATCGCCCGCCTCGCCAAGCAGGCGCGCCCGCTGGTGCGCTCGCGGGGCAGCTGGGTCGCCCTCGACCACGCGGATCTGGCGGCCGCCGCGGCCGCGTTGGCCGAGCGCGCCGACAAGACGCAGCTGTCGGGCGCCGAGATGCTGCGTCATGCGCTGGGCCTCGAAGGGTCGCCGCTGTCGGGCGGCATCATGGTCGAAGGCAGCGGTTGGGCCGCCGATCTGCTCGCCAAGGCCTCCACCGTCTCGGGCGAGCCGGCGGAGGCGCCCGCCGGGTTCGAGGGGGAGCTGCGCAGCTACCAGGGTGAAGCCCTCGCGTGGCTCGAGTTCCTCGACTCGGTCGGTCTGGGCGGGTGCCTCGCGCTCGACATGGGCCTGGGCAAGACCCCGACCATGCTGGCGCACCTGCAGACCACCGCGGGCGTGGGCCCGGCGCTGGTGATCGCCCCGCCGGCAGTCGTGGGCAACTGGGCGGCCGAAGCGGCCCGCTTCACACCCGGGCTGCGCGTCGTGGTCCACCACGGGGCGTCGCGCGCCTCGAGCACCAAGATCGCGAAGGAGGTGGCCCGCGCCGATGTCGTCATCACCACCTACGGCACCGCCGTGCGCGACGTCGAAGCACTCGAGAAGATCGAGTGGGAGCGCGTCGTGCTCGACGAGGCGCAGGCGATCAAGAACCCGGCCAACGACACCGCCCAGCAGTTGCGCCGCATCCCGGCGCGCATCCGGGTCGCCCTCACTGGCACGCCGATCGAGAACGGTCTCGGCGACCTCTGGGCGATCCTCGACTTCACGAACCCGGGCCTGGTCGGCCCCCGCGCCCCGTTCATCGCCCAGCTCTCCAAGGGCGGTGACTCGTCCCGGCTCGAGGCGGAGGATGCGATGCGGGCCCTCAACGGGATCCTGGTGTTCCGGCGCACGAAGGCCGAGCCGGCCATCGCCGCGGAACTGCCCGATCGCATCGACGAGCTCGATCACTGCGCCATGACCCCCGAGCAGATCGGCCTGTACCAGGCGGTGCTCGACAAGCTGGTCACCGGATCTGCCGGCGCCGAAGGGGAGGAGCCGCGCAAGGGCGAGGTGCTCGCGGCGATCACGGCGCTCAAGCAGATCTGCAACCACCCCGCCGCCTACCAGGGCGACGACCGTCCCCTCGAAGGTCGATCGGGCAAGCTCGCCCGCCTGGAGGAGATCGTCGACTCGGTCTTCGCGGCCGACGAGAAGGTCCTGGTCTTCACGCACTTCGCGACGTGGGGCCAGAAGCTCGCCGAGCACCTGAGCGCCCGTACCGGGACCAAGGTCGAGTGCTACCACGGCGGCCTCTCCCGCGGCGCCCGCGACAAGATCATCGAGGAGTTCCAGGCTGCCCCGGGTGCGGGCGCGCTCGTGCTCTCGTTGAAGGCCGGGGGCACGGGGCTCAACCTCACCGCGGCCAGCCACGTCGTGCTCTACGACCGGTGGTGGAACCCGGCGGTCGAGGATCAGGCGCGTGATCGAGCCTGGCGCATCGGCCAGACCCGCACGGTCATCGCGCATCGCCTGGTGTGCCCCGGCACGGTCGACGAGCGGGTCGAAGAGGTGGTGGCCGGCAAGCGCCGCATCGCCGAGCTCGTCCTGCCCAAGTCCAGTTCGCTCGCCGACCTGGACAGCACCCAGCTGCGCGTGGCGTTGGGGCTTCGTCCCGATCAACTGCTCACCGACGAGGACGAGGCCTGGTCCGCCCCGCCCGCACCGACTGACGAGGAGGATGCGGCATGAGCCGATCCCGTCGGGCCCCCGCCCACAAGAAGGACGCATCCGCCAGCGGCATCAACAACGGTGGCGGCACCAACAAGGCCAACAACAACGGCGGCAACAACGGCGGCAACAACAACCGCGGCAAAGGCGGCCACAAGGCGGCCAAGGGCGGTGCGGCCAACCGGCCGGGCTCCCACACCGACTTCTGGGGCACGCCGGCGCTGTCGGCGGCGCCCGGATCCGGAACGAGTTCCGCCGATGCGGTCACGACCGCGCTGATCCGCCCGTCCGCCGCGCCGGACACCATGGTGCGCTCGTTGGGGTCACCGCCGCTGGCGGGCCACGAAGCGATCGCCGAGCACTACTTCGCCGCGGTGTACGACAAGGCCGC
>JBBQHT010000244.1:0-7532 GCA_038324235.1 Acidimicrobiales bacterium | reverse complement strand
CGTGTGCGGGCAATCATCGAGCCGCTTCACCGTGTGCAACATCCGATACGCATCCGCCATCGAACCCCCCGTCGCGGCGGCCAACCACGACGGCCCCGACGTATGCCCCCGACCCATCCACCCCGACGTCTCCTCCACCCGACCCGCCAAACGGGCCTGCACCGCAGTGAGCTTGCGGATCACCAACGACACCCGCTCACACGCCTCCGCCGCCACCGAACCCGACAAACGAGCCGGATCAGCCACCCCACAAAACAGATCCGTCGCCTTCTCCACCATCACCAGAGCACTGACCTTCTTGCGCTTGGCCCCACCCGCGCTCGGCCCACTCACACCACTCGCCGAGCTCGGTTCGTTGACGTTGGCCGTCGATGCCGCCGCATCCATACGAACCAAGACAGCGAACACGTGTACCGGTGGCAAGGGCGTTCTAGACGATTCTGACGTGTTCTATGTCACATTTCGCTCACGAAGCTCGACGCGCCGGTGGTCGGCGGCGCACCGGTACGAACCGGTCAGAACGAGTCAGGAGTCCTCGGGGATCTTGTCCCACCACTGGCACCACCATTCGGCGCCTACGAGGATGCGGAGCTTCATGTGCCAGCAGTACGAGATCTCGGAGGTCGGCTCGAGGTAGTAGAGGCAGTTCTCGCACTTCTCGTCGCCCGACGGGTGGCCCTTGAGGACCGCGTTCGACGAGAGATGCCGGAGCTCGAGGGCGATCTTCTCGTCGATCTCCTTGGGCTCGGGCGGGGGAATGATGTAGTCGGACATGCCGGCGAACGTAGCAAGATTCTCCTCGGGATCCCTACGCGGCGTGCCGATCCGCGGCGCGAATCCTTTGTTAGCGTCAGCGGGGATGACTCGGGGGCGACGGGGGTGCGGCGTCGCCGTCGGGGTGCTGGCGGCCGGCGTCGTGCTCGCGGCGACGATGACGGGCTGCAGTGGCAACTCGGGGGCCGGGGCGACCGGCGCATCCACGGCGGTCGACGACACCACGCCGCGAGCCGGGTGCCTGCCGGCGGGCGAAACCCGCGACTCGACGAGCGGGCCCTATGGCATCGGGCGCAGCGAGATCACCTTCGGGGATACCTCACGCCCGACGGCGGCCAGCCCGCGCCGGGGGTTGCCGCCCCACCCCGACCGCACCCTGCCGACCGTGATCCTCTACCCGACCGACGCCCACCCGACCGACGCCACGATCGCCGACGCGCCCGCCGCCGCCGGCCAGTTCCCGTTGGTCGTCGTCTCGCACGGCGTGATGTCCAACGGCGCGACCTTCTCCGCGATCGTCGCCCCCTGGGTGCGCGCCGGCTACGTCGTCGCCGCGCCGACCTTCCCGCTCAGCAGCGGCTCGGGGGCCGACATCACCGACCTGGCGAACCAACCGGGCGACGTCCGGTTCGTGACCGAATCGGTGCTGGCGTTGGCCGACCCGAGCCAGCCGGTGCAGGGCCACATCGCCGCCGATTGCCTGGCCCTCGCCGGCCACTCGATGGGCGCGGCGACCACGCTCGAGGCCACCTACGAATCGTCGTATCTGGTGCCCCGAGTCGACGCCGCCATCGAGATCTCCGGCGTCATGGCGGCCATGCCCGGCGGCACGTTCGACGACGCGCCGGCGGTGCCGCTGCTCCTGCTCCACGGCGACGACGACCCCGTGGTGGCGGTGTCCGGCAGCCAGCACGCGTTCGAGCAGCTCCCCGGTCCGAACTACTTCGTCACGTTCCGGCGGGCCGACCACAACTCGTTGTTCACGCCCCCCTACAAGTCCGTGCTCGATCAGGCGGCAATCACCTTCCTCGATGCCGAGCTCAAGGGCGCCGAGCCGCCCCGGGCACTCCTCGCCGCGCTGCTCGACGGGTCGACGGTCGCCACGCTGCAGGTGAAGGACGCAACGCACTGATTCGTCGGTGATCGACGGCGACACGTTGGGTCCTTGTGCCCTATTCGGCCGACATACGTCCGTCTTAGGTTCGCCACAAGGCTTCCAACAGAAAGGCGTATCCCGTGAGGCGAGTACGCGTCCTACCCGTAGTCGCAATCGTGGCCGTCGGCCTGATCCTCCTGGCGAGCTGCTCGAGCTCCAAGAAGGCCGACACCTCGACCGGATCAGGTGGCGGGGTCTCCGTGACCACCGCGCCCGGCGCCGTCACCGTGAACGTCACGGTCGGCGACACCAAGGGGCTCGACGGGCCCATGACCATGACGCTCAGTCCGAACACGGTGCCGGCCGGAAGCACCGTGACCTTCGTCGTCAAGAACACCGGCACGATCGAGCACGAAGCCGTGCTGCTCAAGCTGGCCGCCGGACAGGATCCGGGCAAGCTCGAGGTCGCGACCACGGGTGCCGACGCCGACAAGGTCAGCGAAGACACCAAGGTCGCCGAGACCGGGGATCCGAACCTGGCCGCAGGCGAGACCCGCTCGTTCACCGTCCCGAACATGACCGCAGCCCAGTACGCCATGGTCTGCAACATCGCCAAGCATTACGCGATGGGCATGTGGGCTCCGTTCACGGTGTCGTGAGCCTCTCCCCTGCTGAGCGACGCGAGTCCATCGGGTGGCCCCGCGCCATCCTCACCGGACTCGCGTTGCTCATCCTCGGCGTCACCGTCGCCGTCTACGGCGCCCAGCTGGCCATCGAGAACCTCACCGGGCTCTCGCGAGATCAGCGGGTCTGGGTGGCGACCGCGATCATGACGGCATCCGTCGTCCTGATGGCCTGGGGGCTTCGTCGCCTTCAGGCACGCGGCCTGATCTGACGTGAACGAACCAGAGGTTCCCGACAGCCAGTGGCTGTGGGACAACGAACCTTGTCGAGCCGCGTGCCCGGTCCACACCGATGCCGGCGCCTACGTCGTCGCCATCGCCGAAGGCCGCTTCCGTGACGCCTACCGCACGGCTCGCCGCCCCAACCCGTTCGCCTCGATCTGCGGCCGAGTGTGCGCGGCGCCGTGCGAGGCCGCCTGCCGCCGGGGCACGGTCGACGCACCGGTGGCCATCCGGGCACTGAAGCGCTTCGTCACCGAGCGATACGGCGTGGAGAGCTTCGCCGGCTCGGCGGCGTGGCACGAGGCCCACGGACCCGTGCCACCGGCGTCGGGACCATCGGTCGGCATCATCGGCGGCGGTCCAGCCGGCCTGTCGGCGGCCTACGAGCTGCGCCTGGCCGGTCACCCGGTCACGATCTATGAGGCCGCGGGCCGGCTCGGCGGGATGATGGTGCTCGGCATCCCCGAATACCGACTCTCCCGCGAGCTGATCAGTCGGGAGATCGACGCGGTCATCGAGCTCGGCATCGATGTCGAGCTCGGGTTCCAGGTCGGCCGCGACGCCTCGTTCGCCACGCTGCTCGACCGCCATGACGCCCTGTTCGTCGCCATCGGCACCGGACGGGCCCGTGACCTCGACCTTCCGGGCCATGAGCTCGATGGCGTGTTGCGGGCGGTGGAGTACCTGCTGAACGTCAACCAGGGATTCCGTTTGGACCTGGGCGAGCGCCTGGTGGTCGTCGGCGGCGGCAACGTGGCGTTCGACGCGGCGCGCACCGCCCTACGAGCATCGGCGCGAGGCGACGATGCCCCTGCGGCCGTCTTCGAGGGCGCCGACGCGCGAGAGGACGCCCGCCGGGCCATGACCACGACGCTCGATGTGGCCCGGGCCGCGGTGCGCGCAGGGGTCGTCGACGTCACCGTGATCGCGCTCGAGTCGCCCGAGGAGATCCCCGCGGATCCGGAGGAGATCGAGGAGGCCGCCCGCGAGGGCATCACGATCGTCTACCGCACCGGGCCCCACCGCTTCGTGGGTGACGACACCGGCGCGGTCATCGGCCTCGAGACCATCGACGTGGCCTCGGTGTTCGACGCCGAGGGCCGCTTCTCCCCTACCTTCGTCGAAGGATCCGAGGCGGTCATCCCGTGCGACTCGGTGATTCTCGCCGTCGGCCAGGCGGCCGATCTCGACCTGTTGGGAGCCGTCGAGGTCGAGCGCACACGTGCCGGAGGGCTCCAGGTCGATCCGGTGACCCTACGCACCTCGCATCCGAAGGTCTGGGCCGGTGGCGACGTGGCCCGCGGGCCGCGCAACCTCATCGACGCGGTGGCCGACGGGCAGCGCGCCGCCACGGCGATCCACGACGCGTTGACCGGTGCGCCGGCCGACGGGCTCCGCGGCGTCCGTGTCGAGCTGATCCCCCGGCCTGCGTACCGCCGCCTCGCCACCGCCTACGACTCGCTCGACCGGGTGGTCGTGCCTTCGGTTCCGATCGATCGTCGCATCGGATTCGGCGAGGTCGAGACCGGCTTCGACGACCAGGGTGCCAGCACGGAAGCGCTCCGGTGCCTGCGGTGCTTCGACAACATCATGCTCGACCCCGATCTCTGCATCCTCTGCGGGTTGTGCGTCGACGTCTGCCCGACGGACTGCATCACGATCGCCCGCGCCGACCGGGTCGAGCTGGGGACCGAGTCGCAGTCGGTGCTGTTGCTCGACGAGGACCGCTGCATCCGTTGCGGTCTGTGCGTCAACCGGTGCCCACCCGCGGCGCTGTCGATGGTCCACGCCAAGGAGATGGTCGATGACTGATCTGACCACCGAGGAACCCCCGTCCCCGGGTGACGAGGACGCCACGCGTGACGCCCTCGAGCCCCGCGCCGCCTACGGCACGGGGGGCGGGGTCTCCGGCCGCATTCAACGCAGCGATGCCTGGCGATCGGCGTTCCGTCACCCGACCCTCGACACACCCCGCGGACGGGCGTTGCAGTCGTTCTCCAACTTCTTCCTCCACCTCTATCCGGTGAAGATCCCGGCCCGCGTGCTCAAGCTCCGCTACTCGTTCCGCCTCGGGTTCATCTCGGCGACGCTGTTCGGCATCCTCAGCCTCACCGGTGTGTACCTCATGTTCTTCTACACACCGGCGGTCGGCTCGGCCTACGGCGACATGCAGCAGATCAAGACCGGCGTCGGGTTCGGTGAGCTGGTTCGCAACGTGCATCGATGGTCGGCCCACCTCATGGTGCTCGCCGTCTTCCTGCACATGGTGCGGGTGTTCTACGCAGGGGCCTACAAGAAGCCTCGCGAGTTCAACTGGGTGATCGGCGTGATCCTGCTGTTCCTCACGCTCGCGTTGTCGTTCACGGGCTACCTGTTGCCCTGGGACCAGCTCAGCTACTGGGCCGTCACCGTCGGCACCGACCTCGTCCACTACGTCCCCCTGGTCGGTAACACGCTGCAGAGCCTGCTCATCGGCGGCGACCAGATCGGGCAGCCGACGCTGCTGCGGTTCTACGCCCTGCACGTCGCCGTGCTCCCGGCCACCCTCGTGCTCGTTCTGGCGGTGCACATCTGGCGCGTGCGGAAGGACGGGTTCGCGGTCGAGCGCTCGTCGGTGGGCGCCTTCGCCGAGGAATCCACCGAGCGGCCCGGCGGCGGCCCGGTCACCGCGCCGGCCGAGCTCTACCACGGGCGTACCCGCGTGCTGGGGGTCGTCGACCGTGAGTCGGTCACGGCCGAGGAGCGCCCGGTCGACGACACCGTGTTCACCTGGCCCCACCTCATCGTCCGGCACGTCGTCGTGGCCCTCGGGGTGGCGACCCTGGTGCTGGTCGCCGGCGTCGTCGCGGTGGCGCCGCTGCGCGGGCTGGCCAATCCCAACCTCACGCCCGAGCCGGCCAAGGCCCCGTGGTACTTCAGCGGGCTGCAAGAGCTGCTCGCCCACTTCGACCCGCTCATCGCCGGGATCCTCATCCCGTCGGCCGCGGCCATCGGGCTGCTGCTCCTGCCCTACATCGATCGCAATCCCGCGACCGCCGCACGCCATCGCAAGGTGGCGATCGTCATCTTCAGCGGCCTGTTGCTCATCGCCGTGGTGCTGACCGTGATCGGCACCTTCTTCCGTGGTCCGGGCTGGGAGTTCATCGCCCCCTGGACCCACTGGTACGTGGAGTTCTAGGAGGCCCGATGACGACACGAAGAGATTTCTTGCGCAAGGGATGGAAGGCGGGGGTCACGCTGCTGGCGGCCGCCGCCACCTGGACGGTGTGGGAGTCGCTACGCCCCCTGGGCACCGGCACGGCCGGCGCGCTCGTCAAGGTCGGGAGCCCGGCCAACTTCCCGCCGGACACCGCGACCTACGTGTCCGAAGGGCGGCTCTACGTGACCAACGCGGGCACCCAGCTGTTCGCCCTGTCGCAGAAGTGTCCGCATCTCGGGTGCAAGGTGCCGTTCTGCGAGTCGTCGGGACGCTTCGAGTGCGCCTGTCATGGCTCGGTGTTCGACATCGGGGGCGAATGGATCGAAGGTCCCGCGCCCCGCGGCATGGACCGGATCGCCATGACCCTCGAGGGCGACAACCTCGTCGCCGACACCAAGAAGGTGACGCCCGGGCCCGACCACGGCGCGACCGAGTTCTTCAGTCCGCCGAAGGGCCCCAACTGCCTCGGGAAGGGCTGATCCCATGCCGACCGAACGACCGTCGCCACCACCCTTCGAGTCCGATGCGCTCGAGCGCAGTCTCGACCGATACCTCGTCGCCGGGCTCGTCTTCATGGCCCTGCTCATCGCCGGGTTCGTCACCTATCGCGTCCGCGAGCCGCAGCTGCGGGCCGAGGCGAAGGACGCCCAGCAGGTGTCCTACACGCAGATTGGTCAGCAGCTGTTCGATACCAACTGCTCGTCGTGTCACGGCAAGGGCGCCGTCGGCGGCAGCGCTCCGGTGCTCAATTCGAAGGAGTTCCTCGCCTCGGCATCCGACGGCCAGATCGAGCACCTGATCGCGGGCGGCGTCTCGGGGTCGGACATGGCCGCGTGGAGCCTCGAGTTCGGCGGCAGCCTCACCGACGAGCAGGTCGTCCAGCTGACGACGTACCTGCGGTCGTTGCAACCCGACGCCCCGAGCGTGCCGAACTGGCGATCCGGCAAGAAGTAGGTCACGCGCCGGCGATGTCGGGTGCGTCCCGGAACTCACCCCTTCGTCCTTCACACCTTCCTCATACGTGGCTCATCGTTCTGGCCCACGGGGCATCGATAGTGGCGTCATGAACCCGCACCGGACCCGGATGATCATCGCCCTGCTCGCCGTCGCCGCCTCGACCACCGTGGCGTGCTCCAGCACCACCGGCGGACGTGCCGGCCGCGACACCGCCAGCTCGTCACCGGCGACGACCGACTCGACGACATCGAGCCCGGCCGTGAGGCCGGCGGTGACCCCCGCGGGGGGCACCCCGGCCATGACCGGGCACACCGCCGACGGACGGGACCGCAGCTACCACGTGTACGTGCCGGCCTCCCTGACCCCTGACCAGCCGGTGCCGCTGCTCGTCGCACTGCACGGCGGCGGGGGCTGGGGAAAGCAGTTCGAGGCCAACAGCGGCTTCGACGGGCTGGCCGAGGCCAATGGGTTCATCGTCGTGTACCCCGACGGCATCGGCGTGCCGACACTCGGTCAGGGCCGGGTGTGGAACGGCGGCAGGTGCTGCGGGCCGGCGGCCCAGGATCGAGAGAACGTCGATGACGTGTCGTTCATCGCCACC
>JBBQHT010000243.1:0-7543 GCA_038324235.1 Acidimicrobiales bacterium | reverse complement strand
GGGGCGCGCAGGTGCAGCTGCCGCTCAAGGAGTTCGAGCTGCTCGCCCTCCTGCTCGAGAACGCCGGACGAGTCCTGACCCGTGACCAACTCATCGACCGGGTGTGGGGCGCCGACTACGTGGGTGACACGAAGACGCTCGACGTCCACATCAAGCGGCTGCGCTCGAAGGTGGAGCAGGATCCCGCCCACCCGACGCGCATCCTCACCATCCGCGGTCTCGGCTACAAGTACGACAGCCCTCGCCTCTGAGCGCCCCCCATCCGCACGCCCGTGCGGCGACGATGCGCGTTCTCGGCTCCGGTGGGGCCCCTCGCACGTGGGTGAGCGCCCGTCACCCGCGTTCTCGGCTCCGTGGTGGCCCCTCGCCCGTGGGTGAGCGCCCGTCACCTGCGTTCTCGGCTCCGTGGTGGCCCCTCGCCCGTGACGGGTTTCGCCCGGATTGGCCTCGATAGACCTTCCGGGTGTCAGCAGTGGCCCGTACGATGGGCCGGGTGAGTTCCCGGAGCTACCTGGTCGAGCAGCCTCGAGACCCGTCGCGCCCGTGGGCCCCCTCACCGTTCAACCGCCTGGCCCGCACCCACGCGCTGTCTGTCGCCGGTGACGCCGTGTTCACCACGGCCATGGCCGGCCTGGTCTTCTTCAGCGTCACGAACCTCAGCCAGGCCCGCTGGCGCGTGGCGGCCGCGCTCTTGTTCACGATCGTGCCGCTGAGCCTGGCGGCGCCGTTCATCGGCCCGCTCATCGATCGCGCCCAGGGCGGGCGCAAGTGGATGATCTTCGGGCTCAGCCTGGGCCGCGCCTTCGTGTGCCTCCTGCTGGTGTTCGATCGGGACAACCAGCTCCTGTTGTACCCCGAGTTCACCGTCGTGCTCGTGTGCTCGCAGGGCTACGTGCTGGCCCGCAGCGCGCTCGTCCCCACGACCGTCCGGGGTGACACCGAACTGGTCGAGGCCAACTCGAAGCTGGCCGCCATCAGCGGCGTCAGCGCCGTGGCCGGCGGCCTGGTGGCAGTGATCGTGCTCTGGACCATGTCCAAGACCGGTTCGGACCTCGGGCCGAACGTGGCGCTCGCCGTCGCCGCGGTCGTGTACATGGCCTCGGCCATCCAGGCTGCTCAGCTCCCACCTGTGCGCGTCGCGGCCGCTCCCGCCGATGTGGCCGAGACCACCGAGCTGCACAGCTACAGCATCCGCTACGGGGCGGTGGCGATCTCGGTCTCGCGCGTCGCCGTCGGCTTCCTCACCTTCATGCTGGCGTTCCACTTCAAGGACCTCGAGGAGACCGATTCGTGGGGCTCCAAGGCCGGGCTCATCGGCAGCATCGTCGGGGCCGAGATCGGCTTCCTCGTGG
Source organism: Acidimicrobiales bacterium (assembly GCA_038324235.1). Lineage (GTDB taxonomy): Bacteria > Actinomycetota > Acidimicrobiia > Acidimicrobiales > Acidimicrobilacustridaceae > JBBQHT01. The sequence goes on along the minus strand of JBBQHT010000243.1, from coordinate 6,191 downwards.
GCGCCGCCGTCGCGCCGCGCATCCGCAAGGTCATGAGCGAAGAGCAGATCATCATGGTCAGCCTCGCCGTGACCGTGGTGGCCGGCCTGCTCACTGCGCTCATGGGAGACATCCCCGGCGCCATCCTGCTGGCCCTCGCCATCGGGCTCACGTCCAACTCGGCCAAGCAGTCCTTCGACGCCATCATCCAGCGCGATGCGCCAGACGCGAACCGGGGCCGCGCCTTCGCCAAGTTCGAGACCCGCTTCCAGCTGTGGTGGGTGGTGGGAGCGCTTGTGCCGGTCGTGCTCACCGTGCCGTTGCACCTCGGGTTCCTGCTGATCGCCGTCATCAGCGCCGCCGGGCTCGCCTGGTACGCGGTCCGTCTGCGCCGGGCGGCCGCCGAGGCGCGGCGCCGGCCGTCGCCGCTCGACGCGGAGCCGGTCCTGGTCGAGCCGCGACCGGTGTCGCGGTCGTTCATCCGTGGCCGGCGCCAGACCCGCAACATGGGGTTTGCGGCCGACGACCCCACGCTGATCGGGTCGTTGCCATCGGGCGTGGGCGCCGCGGTCACCACCCCCGACCCGACCATCGTGGCCGGCGTCCTCGATCCCGCCGCCGTCCCGTCGTCCGTCGGGCCCGATGGCGAGCCATCCGTCGCGGCGGAGGGCGACCCGGCGGCGCGGCTGCGGGCTCTCGACGCACCCGGCGGGCCGTTCCTGATCGAGTCACCCGAGTACCGCGCCGCGAACACGCCGCCCCCGGGACTGTTCGGACCGTCCGACACGCCCATCTCGGCGGGTCTCGGCGGCGCCCCGGCGGGTGGGCTGTTCGCCCTCAGCGACGCCGAGGGGGAGCGCGACCCTCGCGGTGACCGCGACGGCGCCGTCGACCACGACCCGGCCGCTCCTCACGGTGACGAGCGGTCCGGCGACCCCGCGGTGCCGGGCGCGCCGATGTCGGTCGGCGCGGAGCAGATCGGCACGGCACCCGCCGCCGCCGGCGGACCGATCCTGTATGACAGCGAGGCCTGGCTCGCCGAGGACGAGTTCACCGGTGAACGGCCCGCGGCGATCGTGGGGGGTTGGGACGACACCCCGACCTGGCGTGATCCTGGTCCGCCCTCGCTCGTGCCGCCGGCGGACCCGCCGGCGCCGCTCGCCCCGCCCCCGGCCACAACCACGACCACGACCACGATCACGACCGACGTGGTGGTCCCGCTCGCCCCGGCCGGCGTGGATGGCGACCAGCTCACGCTGGTGTCGCCCGACGGCACCTACCCCGAGCCGGTGTGGCGCGATGCGGTCACCCCGCCCCTCCCCGGTTTCGAACCCCCGAACTGACCAGCCCGCCCGGCGCCGCGCGCCCGCCGTGGGCCTCGCGGTCGGCGGTGCAGCGGTCGGCGGCTCAGCTGCCGGTGGGCAGATCGATGCGGGCCAGCCAGAGGCCCGGGGCGTCGACCTCGGCAGGGGTGGGCAACTCCCGCTCGGACTGCCAGAGGCGGGCCAAGGCGTCCTCGCCGGCCCGCTCGACGACGCCGTCGATGAACGCCGCCCCGCGGTCGTACGCGGCCTGGGTGAGCTCGAGGCCGAACAGCTGCTCGACGAAGCGATCCGACGCGGCGGCCTCGACGCGCCGCCGCCGCACGGCCTCGGTGAGCATGCCGTAGCCCGACAGCAGGGAGCCGCCGACGTTGTCCATCACGTGGTCGACGTAGCCCACGATCGTGGTCACCAACGCCTCGAGGTGGGGGAGCAGCTCGCGTTGGGCCGGCGACTGGATGGCACCCAGGATGACCTCCGGGTTGCCGAGCATCTGCTGGAAGGCGTCCGGGCCGGTGAGGTCCATGCTCTCGAACCCGCCCAGCTCGTTCTCGAGGCGGTCCGGGTCGGGCTCGAACCCGGCGAGGTAGTCGTGGAGCAGGTGATCGAGGCGAGCGCGCACGTGCGGGATGCTGAGCACGACGTGGTGGGCGACTTCGTGCAGGCACACCCAGAGGCGCAGATCGTCGGCGGGCAGGCTCCACTCGCGGCCGAACGCGTCGAGGTTCGGCACGATCAACATGAGCTCGTCTGTGGCCGGGCGGGGGATGGGCAGGTCGTACTGGCCGAAGCTGCGCTGCGCGAGGTGGCCGACCATGCTGCCCGCGGTGAGCCCGAGCATCATCGGGCCGATCATCTTCATGAGCGGACCCATGAATCCCATCGGGTCGTTCGGGTCGGGTGGCGCGGGTTCGGCCGGGGTGTCCTCGGTGAGCGACGCCGAGAGGATCTCGAACAAGGGGCGGTAGTCGTCCAGGGTCCGTTGGGTCCAGGTCGTGCGGTTGACCGGCAGGATCGTGAGCCCGGCGCCCGAACGCGAGGTGTCGAGGCCGGTGGCGTTGGCGATCTGGAGCTCGGCCACCCGGGCCAGTTGCTCGATCTGGATGCGCTCGACCGGATCCACGTTGGGCTCGGGCGTGCCGTCCGTGGCGATCGACAGGGCGAACTGGCGCGCGGCGTCCCAGCTCATGGAGCCCTGCTGCTGGAACATCTTGGCCAGATCCCCGAAGATGGGCAGGCCCCCGAAGGGGTTCATGCCGCCGAACGGGTCATCTCCTGGGCCCTTGCCGGAATCGCTCACGTGGGCATGCTACGTGGGATCACCGTGGATGGCTCCCCGCCTTCGGCGTGATCCGGGGCACGTGCCATACTGCGCCGATGACCAACGCCACGGTTGCATCGGCCGGCACGACGGTGGTTGTCACCGGTGCCGCCAGCGCGCTCGGCCAGCGCATCGTCGCGCTGACCGCCTCCGACCCGTCCGTGACCGCGGTGATCGCCATCGACCGCCCCGGCACCACGCAGCCCAGACCAGCCCCGGCCGGTCCCGGCGGCACCGCGCCCGGTGCCGCCGTCGTCACGGCGGCGGCCATCGATCTCACCCACGTCGAGCTCAAGGCCATGGTCGACGGCGCCTCGGCGATCATCCACCTCGGCGTCAGCGGGCCCGACCTCGGCGCCGGACCCGGCGCGGCGGGGCGCGCCGGGGACAGCGACGATCTGGCCCTGGATGGCACCGGCACGGTCGTCGGTGATCTGGCGGGCACCCGAGCGGTCCTCGCCCTCGCCGCGGATCTCGGTGTGCCGACGCTCGTGCTGCTCTCCTCCGCGATGGTCTACGGCGCGACCGCTGAGAACCCGGTGCCCCTCACCGAATCCGCCCCGGTGCGGCCCGACCTCGAGCTGCGCTTCGCCGTCGAGAAAGCCGAGGTCGAGCGGCTCGCGGGGGACTGGCGCGAGGACCAGCCCGGTCCGGTCACGGTCGCGCTGCTGCGCCCGGCCGTCGCCGTCGCGAGCGACCAGGCCGGCTGGTTCGCCCGGTCGCCGTGGTCGGCGGCCGGGGTGCAGGTCGACCAGGCTGCTCCCGCTCGCCAGTTCCTCCACCTCGACGACCTCGCGAGCGCCGTCGACGTGGCCCGGCGCGAACGCCTCGACGGCCCGTTCAACGTCGCGCCGGACGGCTGGATCCCCGCGGACCAGCTCCGCGCCCTCAGCGGACCGACGCCCCGCGTGTCGCTCCCGGCGTCGGTGGCGGGACGCATCACGTCGTGGGGCTTCTCCGCGGGCCTCACGGCGACACCCCCGGCGGTGCTGGCGTACCGCACGCACACCTGGGTCGTGGCCAACGATCGGCTCCGAGCTGCAGGCTGGGTGCCCGCCCACAGCAACGAGGAGGCCTTCGTCGAGGCTGACCCGGGCGGCCCGCTCACCTCGCTCGATCCCCGCCGACGCCAGTTGCTGGCCTTCGGGGCGGTCGGGGTCGTGGGCGCCGCGATCGTCACGACTGTCGTGGTCGCGTGGCGCCGCCGGGCCCGACGCTGAGGTTCAGCCGAGCTCGGGCTTGCCGCCGACTTGGAGGATGGCCGGGTTCGTCTCGCCGTCGCGCAGGTAGGTGATCTTGATCGTGTCGCCCGGCTTGTGACGGCGCAGCGCGGCGACGAGATCGTTGTAGCTGCGCACGTTGTCGTCCTCGAGGGCGATGATCACGTCGTCGATGCGGAGCTTACCGACGACCTTGGCTGGGCTGGCGTCCTCGATGTAGGTGATGCGCAGCCCGCCCCCGACACCGTCCCGGCTGAGTTGGTTCTCGGGTACGTCCTCGCCGTAGGGAACCCCGATCCACGGCTTGACCACCTGGCCGTTGTCGGTGATCTGGCCGGCGATGTCCCACGCGAAGTCCCCCGGCACCCCGAAGTGCAGCGCGTTGGCCGTGTCGAGGGCCGGGTTGACGGTGGTACCGGGAATCGTGTCGGGACTCTTGATCAGCGTCACCAGCGGGGCTTCGGCCCGGCTGGTGACGAGCCCGATGACCGTGCCCGCGTTGTCGATGAACACGGTGCCCGGGCCGCGGGGCGACACCGACGCCCGGGTGGTGACCTGGACCAGGCCGTAGACGGGCGGCTTGTCCTCGCCCCGGGCCACGGCCGCCACCTCCTTGGTGATGACGCCGACGGTGACCTCGGGGCCCCGCGTCTGGGGGGACGCGTCGATCATGACCATGCGGGCGCCCCACGCGGGCTTGGTCTTGGAGCCGATCGCCACGGGGAGGTCCGTGCGGTTGACCTTGATCACCGCGATGTCGGCGTCGGAGGACTTGCCGACGAGGGCCACGTTCTCGCCGTCGAGCTTGGTGCCGTCGTTGAGGTACACCGTGAGCGACGACGCGGCATCCACCGCGTCGGCCGTGGTGATGAGCAGGCCATCGCTGCGGAACACGACCGCGGTCGCGGTGACGACGCCCTTGGGGCCGGACGCCTCGACTCGGGCGATCGACGGCAGGACGCGTTCCGCGATCGCGAGCTGGGTCTCGTCGGGGTTCTTGGGCAGCGGCAGTTCGACGACCTCCTTGGAGGTGATCCCCTGCTTCTCCCGGACGAACAGGTCCGTGCCGAGCACCAGCCCGATCGTGGCGGCGGCGCCGAGGAGCCCGGCGATCGCCGCCACCGCCGCGGTGCGGCCGAGCGAGGCTGCCGGCTTCGAGATGAGCACGATCTGTTGCTTGTTCGCTTCGGATTGCATCTCCGACGGGTGGCGCCAGAGCCGGTCATCGGGAGGAAGAGGGGGCCCTGACGCGGCATCATCTTCGGCGTCGTCGTTGGCGGGCATGCCAGGAGACTAGTGATCAGCCGTCGAGATTTGGACGCGCCCACGGGCGCGGGGATTCCGGGGCGGACCGCGGCGGGCACTAGCCTGTGCCCCTGTGCTTTCCCTCACCCCACCCACTGACGGCGACGACTGGGTCGGCCTCGCCCCCACGCCGCTGCCGGCCGGTACGGCGGCGGATTGGGTCGTGCTGGATCGCTGCGGTGCGGTCGTGCTGTTCTCGGGCACGTCCCGCGACCACTCCGGGGCCGAGGGTGCGGCCGACGCGCGCACCGGGGTGACCACGCTCGAATACGAGGCGTACGAGGAGCAGGTCGTACCCCGCCTCGAGGCCATCGTCCGCGATGCCCGCCGGCGTTGGCCGACGCTCGGGCGCATGGCGCTGCTGCACCGCATCGGCGAGGTGCCCGTGGGCCACTCGTCGGTTGTGGTGGCGGTGTCGGCCCCGCATCGCGAGGAGGCGTTCGCCGCGGCCCGCTTCGGGATCGACACGCTCAAGGCGACCGTGCCGATCTGGAAGAAGGAGGTCTGGGACGGCGGTTCGGCCTGGGGTCTCGATGCCCACGAGATCGGCGAGATCGGCGAGTCGGGTGAGTCCGGTGAGTCCGGTGGGTCCGGTGGGTCCGGTGGGTCCGGCACCAACGTGCGCCCCGGTGCGGCCGCGGCGTCGACGCCGGCGTCGGGCGCGGACCGATGAGCAACCTGGCCTACCTCGCCATCGCGGTGGGGCTGAGCGTCGGACTGTCCCTGGCCATGTGGGCGGCGCGCTTCCGCAAGCCCAAGACCTTCATGTCCAGCATCGACGACTTCCGGCGCGAGATGGACGCGCTCGGCCGGGATCCCAACGAACCAGAGCCCAAGCGGTGGCAGAAGCCCACCGGCAAGGCAGATCCGATCGTCCCGGCGCCCGAGCAGGGTGACCTCGCTCGCAAGCTGAAAGAAGCCCGCAAGTACAACATGACCGACGCCGATCGTCGGTACGACGGGGAGCGCTGAGCCCTGGCTCGAGACCTGGCCATCGATCTCGGTACCGCGAACACGCTGGTGTACGCGCGCGGCGAGGGCATC
>JBBQHT010000242.1:0-7560 GCA_038324235.1 Acidimicrobiales bacterium | reverse complement strand
GCGTTCCTGACCATCAAGCACGCCGGTGCGGCCATCGCCCGCTCCGGTGGCGGTTCGGTCGTGGCGATCTCGTCCATCGCCGGTGTGACCACCCATCGCTTCATGGGCCCGTACGCGGTCAGCAAAGCCGCGATCGACATGTTGGTCCGCAACGCCGCCGATGAGCTCGGCGTGGCCAACGTCCGGGTCAACTCGGTGCGGCCTGGCATCGTCGACACCGAGCTGGTCGAGGTGCCGATGAGCGACGAGCGGATCATCACCTCCTACCTGGATGCCATGCCGATCCGCCGGCCGGGCCAGGTCGGCGACATCGCGAGCCTGGTGCGGTTCCTGCTCGGCCCCGAGTCGAGCTGGATCACCGGGACCAACGTCGAGATCGACGGCGGCCAGCACCTGCGGGTCGGGCCGGACTACGAGGGCATCACCCGGGCCCTGTTCGGCGACGCGGCCACCGACGGCATCGTCTGATTCGCCCAATCCGGGACCCAGCCGGGACCTACGGCCCTAACGAGGGCGCGGTGCCGGGGCGACGATGGGCCGCATGGAAGTTGACCAGGGCATGGAAGTCCTCTCCCGAGACGAGTGCCTCCACCTGCTTTCGACCGTCCCGGTCGCCCGCATCGGGCTGTCCTTGCGGGCGTTGCCGGTCGTGCTTCCCGTCAACTTCGTGGTGGACCAGGAAAAGGACCAGGTCATCATCCGCACCGCGGCCGGTAGCAAGCTCGATGCTGCGCTCCTGCACTCGGTCGTCGCGTTCGAGGCGGACCACATCGATCCCCTGAGCCACGGCGGTTGGAGCGTGCTGGTCCAGGGCACGTCACGCGTGTTGTTGCTGCCCGGCGAGATCGAGCGGGCCCGCTCGCTCAAGCTGCGCCCGTGGGCGGACGACGCGTCTCGGGACCGGTTTGTGGCGATCAGCATGGACGTCGTCAGTGGCCGGCGCGTCGGTTTGCTCTGATCAGCCGCGGCGATCAGGCGAGGAGGTCACGAAGGAGGTCAGGCGAGGAGGTCAGGCGGCGCGGGTACCCCAACGGGCGAGGCGAGCGGGTCGGGTGGATCGAGCGGGACCACCCAGGCGAGCTCGGTGCCACCGGCACGCGCCGGGCCGATACGCATCGAACCGCCGAGCTCCTCGGCTCGCTGGCGCAGGTTCATCAGGCCGAGACCGTCACTGCGCAGGTCGGACGGAAGCCCGACGCCCGCGTCGTGGACCTCGAGCCGAACCACCCCATCACCGACGGCGAGCGATACCTCGACCCGGGGAGCCTGGGCGTGCTTGACAACGTTGGTCAACGCCTCGCGGACGGTGGCCACCAGGTTCTCGGCCACATCGGCCGACAGGGCCAGATCGATGGGCCCGTCGAAGCGGATGATCGGGTCGAAGCCGAGGGCCTCGGCCATCTCGGCCGCGATCTCGAGCACCTCCCGACGCACAGACCGTCCGGGCAAGCTGCGCTGCTGCAACTCGAAGATCGTCGTGCGGATGTGGCGGACCGTCTCGTCCAGATCGTCCACGCACGCCTGGATGCGATCGCCCAGATCCTGGTCGGGGATGCGCATGGCGACGCTCTGCAACGCGAGCCCGGTGGCGAAGATCCGCTGGATGACGGTGTCGTGCAGGTCGCGGGCGATGCGGTCGCGGTCGGCGAGCACACCGAGCTCGCGCACCCGCTCGCGCAGGCGCACGTGCTCGACCGCGACCCCGGCGGCGACCGCCAGGCCCTTGACCAACTGCTCGTCAAGGTCCGAGAAGGGCTCCCCGCTGTGCTTGTCGGTCAGGTAGAGGTTGCCGAACGCCTCGCCGTGGACCGGGATCGGGACGCCGAGGAACGAGTGCATCGCCGGGTGGTGGGCCGGGCAACCGAAGCTGTCCGGGTGGTCGCTGATCTCGGTCAGTCGCAGCGGGTGCGGGTCCACGATCAGCAGGCCCAGGATGCCGAGACCCTCGGGACGGGCACCGATCTCGGCCTCCTGCTCGTCGCTGAGTCCGACGGTGATGAACTCGACGAGGCGCTGGCGCTCCTCGTCCAGCACGCCGAGTGCGCCGTACCGCGCGTCGACGAGATCCGCAGCCACCTGCACGATGCGCCGCAGCATCGCGGGTAGATCGGCTTCACCGCCGACGGCCACGATCGCATCGAGCAGCCGTTGCACCTGCGCATCGGACATGGTGATCGAGACGGGCTGGGGCACCCCATGAGCATATGGCGAGCGGCGCCACGCCGAGGAGCGAGCGGCACGCGTAGGGCCGAAGGTCACAAGTTGGGCCGCTCGGATGCAGAAGTCGCTCGAAGTGGTCGACAATGGGCCCATGATTCGCGTCTTCCTGCTCGACGACCACGAGATCGTGCGCCGCGGGCTTCGAGAGCTGCTCGAAGCCACTGGTGAGATGGAGGTGGTGGCCGAGGCCGGCACGGCCGAAGAGGCGTTGCGCCGTGTCCCGGCGACCAATCCCGACGTGGCGGTGCTCGACGTGCGCCTGCCCGACGGCGACGGCGTCGAGGTCTGCCGCGAGCTCCGATCCAAGGACCCCACCCTCAAGTGCCTGATGCTCACCTCGTACTCCGACGACGAAGCGCTATTCGACGCGATCATGGCGGGCGCCTCGGGGTACGTGCTCAAGCAGATCCGCGGCAACGAGCTCGTCGACGCGATCAAGGCCGTGGCTGCCGGGCAGTCGTTGCTGGATCCGGCGATGACGACCCGGGTGCTCGAGCGCCTGCGCACCGGAGGGGCCGAGGACGAGAAGATCGCGTCGCTCACCGATCAGGAGCGCCGCTTGCTCGATCTGCTCGCGGAGGGCTACACGAACCGCGAGATCGCCGAGCGGATGTTCCTCGCCGAGAAGACGGTCAAGAACTACGTGTCGAACCTGCTGTCGAAGATGGGCATGCAGCGCCGGACCGAAGCCGCGGTCTACGCCGCCCGTCTGTCCGAGCGCCACAAGCGCGCCCGCGCCTGACGCTGGTCCTCCGGCCGGGTCGGCGATCAGCCGAGTTCGCGGTCGTCCCCGGCATCGCCCCGGTCCACCCAGCCGAACAACCGCCAGCCCATCTCGAGCACGGCACAGGCCACCGCGGCGATGCCGAAGCCCGCGAGGACCACGGTGCGGTTCGGGGCCTCGAGGGCGAAGTAGCGGCTGGCGGCGGGGACCTGGAACACCAGCACGAACAGGCCCACCATCGTCACCACGAGTCCGATTCGCCACCAGTTCCAGGGGCGCGCCAGGATCGAAAGGACCCATGTCGCCACGCAGAACAGGACGATCGTGGCCATGGTCCGGGCCTGGTCGAGGCTCACGTTGTCCGAGGTGGTGGCGATGACGTAGGTCGTGAACGTCGCGGTCGCGGCGACGATGCCCGCGGGGATCGCGAAGCGCAGCACGCGGCTGAGAAACCCGGGTCGGGCCCGCGGGGCGTCGGGGGCGAGCGCCAGGAAGAACGCGGGGGCGCCGATCGTGAGCGTCGAGATGATCGTGAGATGACGCGGCACGAAGGGGAACGCCAGGCCGAACACGCCGATCGCCACTGACAGGATCATGGCGTAGAAGGTCTTGGTCAGGAACAGGTTGGCGACCCGCTCGACGTTGGCGATGACCCGGCGGCCCTCCGCCACGACCGAGGGGAACACGGCGAAGGAGTTGTCGAGCAGCACGAACCGGGCCACCGAGCGCGCGGCGGGGCTGCCCGAACCCATGGCCACGCCGATCTCGGCGTCCTTCAGGGCCAGCGTGTCGTTCACGCCGTCACCGGTCATGGCCACCTCGTGCCCGCGCGACTGGAGTGCGTGGACCATCGCCCGCTTCTGCTGCGGCGTCACCCGCCCGAACACCGAGTGCGTCTCGAGCATGGCGGCCAGGCCTTCGAGATCGTCGTTCGGGGGAAGGGTCCGCGCGTCGACCGGTCGGTCGGCGTGGGGCACACCGACGCGCGCCGCGACGGCGCCCACGGTGTTGGGACTGTCGCCCGAGATGACCTTCACGGCCACGTTCTGGGCGAGGAAGTAGGCGATGGTCTCGGGAGCGTCGTCGCGGATCTTCTCGGCCAGCACGAGGAGGGCCTCGGGAACGATGTCCGCGGGCAGGGTCTCGTCGTGCACCCCGGCGGCGGACCGGGCCAGCAGCAGCACACGGCTGCCTTCGTTGGCGAAGTGCTCGACACGGGCCAGGGTGGTGTTCGCGGCGCTCTGGTCGCCCATCGCGGTCACGAGGATGTCGGGGGCCCCGAGCAGGTAGGTGCCGTGATCGTCGAAGCTCGTCGCGGCCCACTTGCGGGCCGACGAGAACGGCACGATCGCGCCCGCCGTCCAGCCCGGGTCCTGGCCGTAGGCGACGCCGACGGCGCGCAGGCTGGCGTTGGGGTTGGGATCCGCGGCCACGAGGGCGGCGAGCGCCGCCGCCGTCTCGCCAGGTTCGCCGAGGTGGTCGACTTCGCCGAGGGTGAGGTCGCCCTCGGTCAGCGTGCCGGTCTTGTCGAGGCAGATCACATCGACGCGGGCCAGGCCCTCGATCGCCGCGAGCTCCTGGGTCAGCACGTTCTTCTTCCCGAGCCGGATCACGCCGAGCGCGAATGCGAGGGAGGTGAGCAGCACGAGACCCTCGGGGACCATCGCGACCAGACCGGCTACCGAGCTCTGCACGGCGTCGGTCACGCGCTCGCGCATCGAGGTGGCCGCCATCTCGCTGTTCTGGAACCGCACCTGAGCACTGATCAGCAGGACCGCCGTCGGGATCATCAGCCACGTGACGACCTGGATGATGCGGTTGACGCCGTCTCGCAGTTCGGACTTCACCAGCGTGAAGCGACTGGCGTCCTCGCGCAGCTTGTACGCGTAGGACTCCGTGCCGACCTTGGTGGCCCGGATGAGGCCACCGCCGGACGCGACGAAGCTGCCCGACAGGACCTCGTCGCCGCGGTGCTTCGCGATCGCGTCCGCCTCGCCGGTCAGCAAGGACTCGTCGACGTCGAACCCGACGGCCTCGAGCACCTCACCGTCGACGCTGATCTGATCGCCCGGCGCGAGCTGGATGACATCGTCGAGCACGATCTGGTCGATCGTGATGTCCACGACGTCTCCATCGCGTCGCACGGTCGCGTGAGGCGCGCTCAGCAGCGTGAGCTTGTCGAGGGTCTGCTTGGCGCGGGTCTCCTGGAAGATGCCGATCGCGGCGTTGAGCACCAGCACGATCCCGAACAGGGCGTCCTTGTACTCGCCGACGGCGATGATCGCGACGAGCAGCACGCCGAGCAACGCGTTGAAGCGGGTGAAGATGTTGGCCCGCACGATCTGTCCGTAGGTGCGGCTCGTGGGGTTGGGGACGTCGTTGGTCTTCCCGGCGGCCCGCCGCTCGGCGACTTCCGCGGTGGTGAGACCGCCCGACATCGTCGTGGGTTCGATCATCGGCTACCGCTGGGCCACGGGCACCACGACGACGGGTCGGGTGCTGTGCTTGAGCAGGGCTTCGGTGACGCTGCCGACGAGCAGGTGGTGCAACCGGCCGTGGCCGTGGGACCCGGCGAAGATGGCGGACGCATCGATGCGGTCGGCCTCCTCGAGGATCTTTTGCGGCGTCGAACCCATGACGAGCAGCGGCACGACGGTGACCCCGTCGGCTTCGAGGCGGGCGGCGAGCGCCCGTAGGCGGTGGTGCTCATCGATCAGCTCGTCGGCGCGGTCGTCGCGCGTGTGGGCCGCGACCGGGCCCTGGTCGTATCCCGCCAGCTCGGGTTCGCCGGCCGCAACGTGCAGGAGGTGCAGGGTCTGGCCCGTGTCCACCGCCTGGGCGGCGGCGGCCGCCACCACGGCGTCGGTCGCGTCGGAGAAGTCGACGCACGCCAGGATCTCGCTCATCGTGTGCTCCTTGTCGGGTCCGCACAAGGTAGTGGGCGCCTGGTCCTCGCGCCGGGCTCCCCGTGGCGGAACCGGGGCGCTTCGTGAGGATGACTGTCGCCCCGGACGCCCGCAGCCTGCTCCGGTACCCTCACTGCGTGCTTTTCTCCTCGGGTGGTGCGCGTCGTTCGGTGACAACGTTCGGGGTGGTCGCCATCGTGGCCACGTTCGTGGCGGCGAGCGCGATCGTCGCGGGCTCGGCCCGGGCCGCGGGCGCGGTGCCGACGGTCGGGTCAGCGCCGATCACCTCGGTCGGGCGACGGCCGTCGGTCGCCCCGTCGGTCGTGCGCCCGGTTGCCCCGGAGGTCCGCGCCGCGCTCGCGCAGCATGGTCTGGCGCGCGTGATCGTCGAGCTCGCGGATCCCCCACCGACCTGGCTGCCCTTCGGGATGAGCGGTGCGGCCACGAGCCGGGCGGGTGCCCGGGTGCTCGATGCGCTCGGGACTGACGCGCACCACGACGATCGCCACTTCCGCTCGGTGCCCCTGGCCGCCACCACCGTCACCCCCGCGGGCCTCGATCGGCTGGCCGCGTCGCCAGGGGTCGCGCGGATCCTGCTCGACGACGTGAGCCGGGCGGACCTGGCCCAGAGCGCGCCGATGGTCGAGGCGCCCACGGTCTGGTCGCACGGCATCACCGGGTCGGGCCAGACGGTGGCGATCGTCGACACGGGCGTGGATGCGACCCACCCGTTCCTCGGGGGTCGGGTCGTGGCCGGCGCCTGCTACTCGTCGAGCTTCCCGACCTTCTCGATCACGGCCGTGTGCCCCGGCGCGGATCCGACGCGGGCCCTCGGCGTGGCCAACGCCGGCCCATGCCCGATCGCCGGCGACTGCTCCCACGGCACCCACGTCGCCGGCATCGCGGCCGGGGGCACCGGCACGAGCGGCTCCGGGATCGCCTACGGCGCCAACATCATCTCGTTGCAGGTGTTCTCGCGGGTGGACGACGTGAACCTGTGCGGGGGGTCCGCGCCGTGCGCGCTGACGCTCAACAGCGATCAGATCGCCGCGCTCGACTACATCAACACGACGCTGCGGTTCACCTACCACGTCGCCGCGGTCAACATGAGTCTGGGCGGTGGGCTGTTCACGACGGCGTGCGACGGTGACGGCCGCAAGCCCATCATCGATTCGTTGCGCGCGCACGGCATCCCCACGGTGATCGCCGCAGGGAACAGCGGCGTCAAGAACGCGCTGTCCGCGCCGGCCTGCATCTCGTCCTCGATCAGCGTGGGTGCCACCTCCGACACCGACAACACCGTGGCGAGCTACTCCAACTCCTCGAGCTTCCTCACCGTGCTCGCGCCGGGCTCGAACATCTACTCGTCGGTGCCGGGCGGGGGCTTCGGCACGAAGTCCGGCACGTCCATGGCCACGCCTCACGTGGTCGGCGCCTTCGCGCTGATTCGCCAAGCCGTGCCGGGTGCGACGATCGACGACGTCGTGGCCGCGCTCCAGGCGACGGGCACCCCGATCGCCGACACGTACTTCACCAAGAAGCGCATCCTCATCCAGCATGCGATCGACGCGTTGACCGGGCCGCCACAGGTCACGTCGATCGCGCCGAACTCGGGGGCTCGCAACGGCGGGATGGCGGTCGTGCTCTCCGGCCTGGCCTTCAACGGGGCGACGGCGGTGTCCTTCGGGGGCACACCCGCCACGAGCTTCA
>JBBQHT010000241.1:0-7571 GCA_038324235.1 Acidimicrobiales bacterium | reverse complement strand
TGGGGATCGCACGCGCTCGAGCACCTCGGCCAGGTCATCGTGGTCGGCGGCGACGAGAAGGCCGTGCGCCGCCTCGGCTTCCGCCCCGCCAGCACGCTCACCGATGCGCTCGAGATGGCGTCGGACACCGTGGGCCGCCACGCCTCGATCACCCACCTGCACAACCCGCCCGTGCTCATGGCCGACGTGACATGAGCACCAAGCGCTTCCCGGGCGCCGCCGGCGCGCCGACCAAGAAGCGCCTGCCGGTCAACGGCCGGGCGCTCGGGGCGGTGGCCAAGGCCGCGATGCCCAGCGCGTCGTCGCTCACGCGCTCGCTGCCGTTCCCGTTGCGCTCTCCGACGGTGCCCGGCGGCGTCGAGCCGAAGGTCGAGAAGTCCAAGGTGGGCGTCGACTTCGACACGGACTGGTCGCGCAAGTACCCCGCCCGCGCCGCGCGCGTCCTGCTGGTCGAGGGCGTGCTGCGCCCGACGATGACCGTGTTGGCGGCGCCCATCGTGCTCGGCACGGATCGCCTCACCGACCACGAGGGCCCGGTGATCTTCGCCGCCAACCACCACAGCCACATCGACACGCCGCTGCTTCTGTCGGTCATCCCCGAACCGTGGCAGCACCACCTGGTCATCGCTGCCGCGGCCGACTACTTCTTCGGCAACAAGGTCACCGGTTCGCTGTCCGCCCTGTGCCTCGGCGCCATCCCGATCGAGCGCACGAAGATCAGCCGCAAGTCCTCCGACGACGCAGCCGACCTGATCGACGACGGGTGGAGCTGCCTCATCTTCCCCGAGGGCGGCCGCTCCCCCGACGGCTGGGGCCAGCCGTTCCGCGCCGGCGCCGCGTACCTCAGCCTGCGGTGCGAGGTCCCGGTCGTGCCGGTGTACATCGGCGGCACCACCCGGATCCTGCGCAAGGGCAAGAGCCTGCCCAAGCTCTCGATCACCCGGATCGTCTTCGGGGCACCGACGCTCGCCCGCGAGGACGAGGACTCCCGCCGCTTCGCCGCCCGCATCGAGACCGAGGTCGCGGCGCTCGGCGACGAGGGCCGCACCGACTGGTACCAGGCGCGCACGCGCGTGCATGCCGGCGAGACGGTGTCGATGCGCGGCCCGGCGGCCGGTGAGTGGCGCAAGACCTGGGATCTCGGCGATCGCTCCCCGATCCGCCGCCGCCAGACGCGCACCTGGCCCGACCTCGGCGACTGACCGGTCGCGGTGGGCGGATCGGGTCAGCCGGGATACTTGTCGGCGCAACGCGCTTCCTGCGTGCGGCCGCCACAGGTCAGCGCGAACTGCTCGTACTCCGAACCGATCGGCGCCGCGTCGAAGAGCTGGTCGCAGGCCGCGCCACTGCCGGCTTGGCATGCGGCGTACAACTGATCGAGCTTGGGGTCGTCACCGGGCTTGCGAGGTTGGGTGACACCGGATGGGTCCTGCTCGACCGTGATCGGCGGACCGGGGATCGTGGTGCCCAGACTCGTCACCCCGACGCAGTCGACGCGGATCGAGGTGAGCCGCGGGATCTGTTCGGGCGAAGGTTCGGTGCCGGGGGTGAGCACGCCGGTGCCCAGCTCCTGGGCCACCCGATCCACGTAGCACTCCGCCTGCGTTCGGGTGAACCGGCCCCCGCCCTGCTGCATGAGGTTCACGATCGCGCCCTCCCGGTCGAACGGTGGCGGCGACGAGCACGCCACGAGCGCGCCCGCGACCAGTGCGACGAGGAGCAGGCCGATGATCCGCGAGACGGTCCCCCGTGGCCGGCGAACGGGCAGCAGGACCGGCGACGACACGGCACGAACCTATCGCCCCGGGCGGCACGACCCGCCGCAGCTCGCGTTCTCGGCTCCGATGCCGCCCCTCGATGGTCCCGGCGCTCGGACCGGGTGTCACTTCGAGCTGGGGATGAACAGCAGCACCACGTAGATGAGCCCGAGGACCGTGCCGATGGCGCCCGTGATGATCCCCGACAACGCCAGGCCCTCGCCGTTGAGCATCGGGTTCTGCTTGATGCGGTTGCGCGAGATGATCCCCATGACCATGCCGGCGATCGTGCCGCCGAGGCCGATGCAGGCGCACAGCAGCAGGATCCCGGCGACCGACGTGATGAGCGACGCGATGGCCAGGCCGTCGGTCTTGGGCATCGCGCCGTAGCCGTAGCCGTTGCCGCCGGCGTAGCCGTACCCGGGGATGGCCATCGGACCGTACCCCGGCGGCGCCCCGTAGGACGGGGGCGCCCCGTACGCGTTCGGCCCGCCATACGCCGAGGGCGGACCGTAGCCCTGGGGCGCGCCGTACCCGTCGGGTGGCCCGTACCCATCGGGTGGTCCGTAGCCCGGGCCGCCGAAGCCGGCCGGCGGTGGGTCATAGCCGGGGGGCAGGCCGGTCCCGGCGTCGCTGACCGGCATCCCCTGTTCGGGCGTCGGCGCGCCCCAGTCGGGATCCGGCTCGAAGCGGGGTGGGCGCTCGCCGCCGCCCGAGCGATCGTCGGGGCGATCCCCAGGGGGTCCGTAGCCCGGAGGCGTGTCGCTCATCCCAATCCTCTCGGTGGCCCGGGCACCCGATCGATCAGGCACCGCTCACCGCAGCGTAGCGATTCGGCGCAGGTGGACGAAGGCGTCGGCGACACCGCGCCGGTAGGCGTCAGTCGACGAGGCGGAGGCCGCTCGGGGCGATCGACGCTTCGACGTGGGGCAGGTCGACCACGAACTCGGTGAGGTGGCCGGGGAACACGTGCTCGCTGACCAGCACCGGCGCTCCCCCGGCGGACCGGGTGATGCGCTCGCAGCGCAGCACGGGTGACCCGACCGGGATCTGCAGCAGCTCGGCGTCGTGGGCCGTCGCCGCGGCAGCCCCGATGGTCTGGGTCGCACCGCCGAGCTCGACGCCGATGAGCTCGTAGAACGGTGAGCGCTCGACGTCGGCCCGCGACAGCGAGGCGCCGTACTGCTCGGGGCACCACACGGTCACGAGCGCGAACGGGGCGTCGCCCGCCAGGTTCAACCGCCGCACCCGCAAGACGGTCTCGGTGCCGAGCACGTCACGCATCCGTTGGGGGGCGCTCATGAACCGGAAGTCGAGCACGCGGCGGGTGGAGCCGACCCCCTCCTCCGCGAGTTGGCTCTCGATCGTGCCGAGCCGGGCCAGGGACTGGCGCACCGGATCGGCGGCCGCGAACCACCCGAAGCCCTGGCGCGAATCCACCAGATCCTCGTCGCGCAGCAGCTCGAGCGCCCGGCGCACCGTGACCCGGCTGGCGTCGTAGGCCACCGACAGCTCCGACTCGCTGGGCAGCAGGCGGCCGGCGACGAACTCCCCCGACGCGATCCGGCTGCGCAGCTCGTCGGCGATGGCCTGGTAGCGGGTCTGACGCACGGTCCTCACTTGTCTGCTACTTGTCTACTTCGGCGAACTTGTCCTATACTTGTCTACACCACGGGACGCCACCCGCCACGGCACGAGGTGCACCCTCGGCACGCCGCGGTGGTGTTTTGATCACCCCTGCCCAGAACTTGCAACAATGCACCCGCGCCGCTGCCCGAGTCGGCGCCCCTCGCCCCACAGGAGACCTGCACCATGGCCGGCGCCGCGAACACCCCGATCGAGCTCATCAACACCGTCTACGGCCGCCTCGCCGAGCGGTCCACCCTCGGCCGCGAACGCCTCGGGCGCTCGCTGACCTTCGCCGAGAAGGTGTTGATCAACCACCTGCGCGACCCGCAGGGCCAAGAGCTCGAGCGCGGCCGCAGCTACGCGGACCTCGATCCCGACCGCGTCGCCATGCAGGACGCCACCGCGCAGATGGCGCTGCTCCAGTTCATGACCGCGGGCCTCCCCCAGGTGGCCGTGCCGTCCACCGTGCACTGCGACCACCTCATCCAGGCCCGCGAGAACGGCAAGGTCGATCTGCTCGCGGCGATCGACGGCAACGCCGAGGTCTACGACTTCCTCGAGTCCGTGTCGGCCAAGTACGGCATCGGCTTCTGGAAGCCGGGCTCGGGCATCATCCACCAGGTCGTGCTCGAGCAGTACGCCTTCCCCGGCGGCATGATGATCGGCACCGACAGCCACACCCCCAACGCGGGTGGCCTCGGCATGATCGCCATCGGCGTCGGCGGCGCGGATGCGGTCGACGTCATGACCGGCTACCCGTTCAACGTCCGCTGGCCCAAGCTGATCGGCGTCAACCTCACCGGCGAGCTCAGCGGCTGGGCGGCGCCGAAGGACATCATCTTGAAGGTCGCCGAGGTCCTGACGGTGAAGGGCGGCACGGGCGCCATCGTCGAGTACTTCGGGCCCGGAGCGAGCTCGATCAGCTGCACGGGCAAGGCCACCATCTGCAACATGGGCGCCGAGATCGGCGCCACCACGTCGCTGTTCCCCTACGACGAGGCCATGGCCCGCTACCTCGGCTCCACGGGCCGCTCGGCGATCGCCGAGGCCGCCAACGCCGTCGCCGCCGATCTGCGCGCCGATGACCACGTGCTCGCGAACCCCGCTGACTACTTCGATCAGGTCATCGAGATCGATCTGTCCACGCTCGAGCCGCTCATCAACGGCCCGCACACCCCCGACCGCGCCCGGCTCGTGAGCGAGCTCGGCGCCGAGGCGGCCGCCGAGGGCTGGCCGGCGGAGATCAGCGCGGCGCTCGTCGGTTCCTGCACCAACTCCTCCTACGAGGACATCACCCGGGCCGCGTCGATCGCCCGGATCGCCTCGGCGAACGGCCTCACCGCCAAGACCCAGCTCATGGTCACGCCCGGTTCCGAGCGCGTGCGCGCCACCATCGAGCGCGACGGCCTGCTCGCCGACCTCGAGGCCATCGGCGCCACGGTGCTCGCCAACGCCTGCGGCCCGTGCATCGGCCAGTGGGCACGCGACGACGTGCACGAGGGCGACCAGAACGTCATCGTCACGTCCTACAACCGCAACTTCCCCAAGCGCAACGACGGCCTGGCGTCCACGCTCGCCTTCGTCACGTCGCCCGAGACGGTCGTGGCCATGGCGCTGGCCGGCCGGGTCGACTTCGACCCGCGCACCGACACCCTCACCAACGCCGCCGGCGACGAGGTGCGGCTCGAGGTCGGGCCGGGCACCGAGTTGCCCGCCGCGGGCTTCGAGGACGGTGAGGCGGGCTTCATCGCCCCGCCCGCCGACGGCACCGGCGTCGAGGTCAAGGTCTCCCCCACCAGCGACCGCCTCCAACTGCTGGCCCCGTTCTCGGCGTGGGACGGCCAGGACTTCACCGATCTGCCCGTGCTGATGAAGGCCAAGGGCAAGT
Organism: Acidimicrobiales bacterium; assembly: GCA_038324235.1. Classification (GTDB taxonomy): domain Bacteria; phylum Actinomycetota; class Acidimicrobiia; order Acidimicrobiales; family Acidimicrobilacustridaceae; genus JBBQHT01. The sequence continues at coordinate 2,297 of JBBQHT010000241.1, read as the reverse complement.
GCACCACCGACCACATCTCCGCCGCCGGCCCATGGCTCAAGTACCGCGGCCACCTCGAGAACATCAGCGGCAACCTCTTCATCGGCGCGGTCAACGCGTTCACCGACGCGGTCGGCCAGGGCAAGGATCAGCTCGACGGCACCACCAAGAGCTTCCCCGACATCGCCAAGCACTACATGGAGGCCGGCCAGGGCTGGGTCGCCATCGGTGACGAGAACTACGGCGAAGGATCGTCGCGCGAGCATGCCGCCATGGAGCCCCGCTACCGCGGCGCCAAGGTGGTCATCACCCGCAGCTTCGCCCGCATCCACGAGGCCAACCTCAAGAAGCAGGGTGTGCTCCCGCTCACCTTCGCCGACCCGGCGGCCTACGACCAGATCGGCGAGGACGATCGCATCTCGATCACGGGCCTGGCCGAGCTCACGCCCGATGTCCCGGTCGAGTGCCTCATCCTCAAGCCCGACGGCACGACCGTGACCTTCCAGGGCCTGCACACCATGAACGACGAGCAGATCGAGTGGTTCCGTGCCGGCGGCGCCCTCAACATCATCCGCCAGAAGCAGGGCGTCTGATCCGCACGGCGCAAAACGGTCGGTCGCGGCTCTGACCCCCCGTCACAGATGCCAGACTGGGTGACCATGGACGATCCGGGCGGCACCGATCACGGCAGGGCGCGCACCGACGCGGCGTTCCTGGACCGGTTGCTCCAGGCGGGTCCCTACGTGACCGCCACCGCGACCGCCGACGGCACGTTCACCTCGCTGCGCGGCCCCGTCTTCGAGCTCTTCGGGTACACGGCGGATCAGATCGTCGGCACGAACTTCCTCGACCACGTCGACCTCGAATCCGATCCCCGCCAGATCGAGTCGATCAGCTACGCGCTCGAACACGAGGGCCTGCGCCTGCCGATGCTGTTCAAGGTGAACACGGCCACGGGCACCACCCGCATGGTCGAGGTCATCGCCAACAGCGCGCTGCAGGATGAGATGATCCAGGGCCTGGCCGTGTTCATCCGGCCGTTCGACGAGCGGCTCCTGCTCGACGAGGTGCTCGAGTCGATGGCGGCGGGCCGACGGCTCTCCCAGACGCTCATGCTCGCCGTCGAGGTCCTGTCGAGCGAGACGCTCGCCTGCCAGGGGGTCATCGCCTTCAAGCCGGGACCCGACAGCTTCACCGCGATGGTGGCGACCGCGCAGATCGGCGCGCCGCGTGCACCGCGCGCTCCGGTCGACCCGCCCCCGGCCAACCTCGACGTGAGCGATCCGAGCCTGCCGTGGAACCGGGCGCGGGCCACCGGCGAGGAGCAGCTCATCCCGATCGGTGAGCTGCCCGAGCTCTGGGCGAAGGAGGTGGCCCATCTCGACGTCGCGGCCTGCTGGGCGGTGCCGGTCCGGGCGGCGACCACGGACCGGGTCGAGGCGTGCATCATCGTGTGGCGACCGATGCCCGAGCCGCCCGAGCCCTCCCACCACGTCTCGATGGACCGCCTCGTGCGCCTCGTGTCGCTCGCCATCGATCGCGATCACCAGAGCGCGCAGCTGCTCTATGCCGCCCGTCATGACAGCCTCACCGCGCTGCCCAACCGCGAGCAGTTCTTCACCCGCCTCGAGCGCGAGCTCGGGCGCGCTCGCCTCGACCACACGAACCTCGCCGTGCTCTACGTCGATCTCGATGGCTTCAAGCCCGTGAACGACCGGTACGGGCATCTGGCGGGCGACGCGGTGCTCATCGAGACCAGCCGCCGCATCGAGCGAGCGGTGCGCCCGGGCGACCTGGTGGCGCGCCTGGGTGGCGACGAGTTCGCCGTGATCTGCCCGGACATCCGCCCCGGGTCGGATGCCCCGATCGCGTCGGCCGGCCCCGACCGCGCCAGACCTGTGCGGCACCCCGATGCGGACGTCTCCGCGATCGCGACCCGACTGATCGAGGCGCTCTCGATCCCCATCACGATCGGCGAGGCCATGGTCGCGGTCGGGGCGAGCGTCGGTGCGGCCATCGCGCGCGTCGACGACGAACCCGATACCGTCCTCGACGCCGCCGACCGCGCGCTGTACGCGGCGAAGGCCGAGGGCAAGGGCCGCTGGGTCGCCGCCGACCGCTGACGGTCGATGACGGTCAATGACGGTCGATGACGGTCGAAACGGTCATATCGGTCTTGACGGTCGGTGATCGCGGATGAGGATGCGGCTGGCGTCCTGCAGACCGGCATGACAGCCGGGGCTCCGCCTGCTTTGATGAGAGCCATGACGGCTACGGTGGGATCGTCAGCACCTGACCACGGAGCGAACGCGCCCGCA
>JBBQHT010000240.1:0-7605 GCA_038324235.1 Acidimicrobiales bacterium | reverse complement strand
GGTGTCGGAATCGTGCAGCTTGTGCTGCTCGATCGTGCCGGACTTCGCGGGCAGGTTCGCAGGCATGCGGTTCGTCATGTGAAGGTGTGGTTCTTTCGTCTTGGGTGTCGGACCCGGCCTCTGTGATCCGCTGTGGCGTGGCCCGCCCCGAGATCTCGGGACAGGCGCGCCACGGGCGTGACCCGAAGCCTTGTGCGCTGGCCGATCCCCGGGAGGTTTCCTCAGGGTCCGGACAACAGCCGTCCACCGTAGCAGGCCAGGACCGCCACCGGTACTCCGGTGCAGGTCAGACGATGGACCAGGTGTACCGCGGTCGCCGATGCGTCTCGTCGAGGGTGGTCCATTCGAGATCCGGCGTGAGCGCGAGGATCGGCGCATCGTCGGTGTAGAAGATGTCTTCGAGCTGTTCCACCGAGCGGGCGCCGGCCGCCGTGATCGAGTGGCGGATGGCGGCGCCGAGGCGGTCCTCGAGCAGCTCGCTCACGATCGCCGGCAGCGTCTCGGGGTCCTTCAGCAACCAGCTGTGGGCCGCGCCCTTGACCGTGATCAGCTGGCCGTTGGCCCGCCGCGCGGCCGACACCGCGGTGCGGTACGGGACGATCAGATCGCGATCACCGTGGATCACGAAGGTCGGCACCTCGTCGGCGGCCAGCTCGTCGAGGATGCCGCGGCTGCCGTGGGAGCGCAGGATGGACACGGCCGGACCGAGCAACCGCCACGGCTGCAGCGCGTGGCCCACCACGGTGGGGGTGACGAGTCGGCCCAGCTTGAAGGCCTGCTCGGGGTCGCGGAGGAACGGCACCGTGGATGCGGTGTCGAGCAACAACATGCCGCCCAGCGCGGTGAGCAGGAACGGGTTGAGGCGGAAGACGTTGACCATCAGGTCCCACTCGTCGCCGACGATCGCATCGATGAGGAGCGCGCCGATCACCCGATCGGGGTGGAGCGCGGCGACCTGGGCCACCACCCGACCCCCCATCGAGTGCCCAGCCAGCACCGCTTGCTTGATCCCCAGCTCCTCGACGGCCCGGGCCATGAGCGCGGCGTAGTCGCTGAGCCGCCCGATCCCGTTGGGCAGGCCCTGGGTGCCGCCGTGGCCGGCCATGTCGATGGCGATGACCTTGAACCCCTTGCGCACCAACCGGTTGAGGGTCTGGGCGTACAAGAAACCCTCGGCGGTGAAGCCGTGCACCACCACGAGCGGCACGCCCCGCCCGCTCACCGACAGGCCGATGCGGTGGCCGTCGGAGAGGGTGAAGGTGTGGCGGGCCAGCCGGGGCGCGATCACCGGCGTCGCTTCCCCCGGGCCCAGGGCGGGACCGGTGATGGGTTGGGTCACGTCCGCCATGTTCGTCGGACCGCCCGCCTCGGTGGTGGATGTAGACACGCCTCGTGACCTCGAACTGACACTCCGTGGAGCACCGGATACTGCAACGTAGCCCGTGCGAACGCGGTTCTGAAAGGGTCGCACGTCACGTCCTTCGCGCCCCTCTGGCCTCTGGGTCTCAGCGCCGCAGCAGTTGACGCGCCTGATCGCAGTCCACGGCCATCTGGGCGATCAGCGAGTCCACGCCGTCGAAGCGCTCCTCGTCGCGCAGGTGGGCGACGAACCTCACCCGGGCCGTCTGCCCGTAGAGGTCGCCCGAGAAGTCGAGGAGGTGGGCCTCGAGCAACGAGTACGGCTGCTCGTCGTAGAACGTGGGCCGCCGGCCGAGCGAGATCGCCGTGGGCCACGGGGTGCCGTCGGGCAGCACGTACCACCCGGCGTAGATCCCGTCGCGGGGCAGGCAGATCTCGTCGGGCACGCTCACGTTGGCCGTCGGGAACCCGAGCTCGCGGGCGCGCTTGTCGCCGTGGCTGACGTCCCCGCGAATCTCGTGCGGCCGGCCGAGCAGGCGGTTGGCCCCGGCCAGGTCGCCGTCGCGGAGCAGGGCGCGGACCGCGGTGGACGACACCCGCGCCGCTTCATCGGCCGCCGGTTCGCCGTCGGTGCCGACCAGGGCCAGCGGCGCGACCTCGAAGCCGAGCTCGTGGCCCATCGAGCGCAGCAGGTCGACGTTGCCCGAACGGCGGTGCCCGAAGTGGAAGTCCTCTCCCACCACGATCACCTTGGCGTTGAGGCAGCCCACGAGGTCGTCGCGCACGAAGGCCGCGGCCGGCTCCTGCGAGCGAGCCAGGTCGAAGTGGATCACCATCGTGTAGTCCACCCCGGTCGCCTCGAGCAGCTCGAGCTTCTGGTCCAGGTCGGTGAGCAGCAGCGGCGCCGATTCGGGTCGCACCACCGAGGCCGGGTGTCGATCGAAGGTCACCACCGCGGTGGCCATGCCGCGCTCGGCGGCGAGCTTCTTCACCCGCTCGATCACCGCGGCGTGCCCGAGGTGCACCCCGTCGTACGCGCCGATGGTGACGACGGTGCCCTGCTCGGGACGGGGGCAGGCCGAAGCGTCACGGAGGATCTGCATCGTGGCGAAGGCTACCGGGGCGTGATCGCCGACGGCGATCTCGCCACCGTCCCGGGCCTCGATCAGAGCGCCGACAGGTTGACTGCGGGCTTGGCGCTGCGGCCCTTGTGGTGCTCGTACACGGCGAGCAACTCGCCGGTCTCGTCCATGACGGCCCAGGGGCCTTCGGCGGCAGCCACCGGTGGCGTGCCGATGCCCGACGCCGGGGGCAGCACCGCGCCGGGGATCCCGAGCACGTCGAAGTCGAGGACCTTGCCGTGGCGGATCGCCGCGGCCACCTCGCCGCGGGCGATCAGCGCGGGGTAGTCCCGCATGGCCTCGCGCGGGTTGAGCACCGTGACATCCGCCAGCGCCCGGGCGTCGTCCAGTCCGAAGGACCCGATCGCCGTGCGACGCAGGTTGCGCAGGTGCGCGCCGCCGCCGAGGGCCCGGCCGACATCGGCCGCCAGGACTCGCACGTAGGTGCCTGAGGAGCAGTCCACGAACGCCCGGAACACCCCGGGAGCATCATCCACCGGCTCGATGTCGAACCGGTAGACGGTGACCGGGCGCGGGGGCCGGTCGACCTCGATGCCCTTGCGCGCCAGTTCGTGCAGCCGCTGCCCATCGATCTTGACCGCGGACACCATCGGAGGGATCTGCTCGATGTCGCCGACGAGGGCCGCGGCCGCGCGCTGCACATCGGCGAGGGTCACGCCGGCCATGTCGTAGGTCGCGGTGACCTCGCCCGCGCTGTCGAGCGTGTTGGTCTCGGTCCCCAGCACGATCTCGCCCACGTAGGACTTGGGCAGCGCGGTGAGGAAGCGCAGCAGCTTGGTGACCCGACCGACGCCGAGGACGAGCACGCCGGTGGCGTCAGGATCGAGCGTGCCCGAATGGCCGATCTTCTTGTTGTGCAGGATGCCGCGAGCCTTGGCCACGACGTCGTGGCTGGTCCAACCCGCGTCCTTGTCGACGATGGCGACGCCGTCGCGGCGCAACGCCGCCACAGGTTCGCCGACCTCCACGGGCACCGGGGCCGAGCCGGGGTTTCCCACCGACGTTGCCGCTGACGGTGCTGGCGTCGTTGGGTCTGGCGTCGTTGGGTCCGGCGCCGGCGGGTCCGACGCCGGCGGGTCGGTCTCGAGGCCTGCGGCCCGGTCAGCCGGCATCTGGATCGAGGCCCACGTAGGTGTCGGGGTCGAGCTCGATGTCGGCCGGGTCGATGTCGCGCAGGACGGCATCGATCCGCTCGCCGGAGCGCACGGACAGGTCCGGCGCGAAGGACAGCTCCGGCGTGCGCTTCATCCGCGCCTCGCGCCCGATGGCGCGCTGCAGGCGGATGCGAGCATCGGCGAGCGCCGCCTGCGCGTCGTCGTCGCCCGCCTCGGCATCGAGGCAGTCGTAGTACACGACCGCGCGCTTCATGTCGTCCTCGACGACCACCGAGATGATCGTGAGGAGCTCGAGGCGCTCGTCGTCGATGCGTTCGAGCTCGTCGCCGAGGATCTCGCGCACCAACTTGTTGAGCCGCGCCGAGCGCGGATAGTCGCGATGGGTGTTGGCCGCCCGCCGGGAGGTCCGTCGTGAGCTCATAGCAGCACCTCAGTCCGTCTCGAGCCAGGTGCGCTCGGTGGCGACGACCTCGACCTCGGGGAACGACCACACGAACCGCTCGAGCCCGTCGACGACCTCGGCCACCTGCGTCGCGGACGACGATACCGACGCGAACGCCAGCTCGGCACGTTGCCACTTGTCCTGGTTGTCGGTCTCGGCGGCGGACACCTGGTAGCGGCGCCGCGCCCCCTCGAGGATCGTCTTCACGATGGCTCGCTTGTCCTTCAGGGAATGGGCAGAGGGCAGGTGCAGGTCGACGGTGAGCGCGAGGACGTGCACTGGCATGAGCGGGAGAGCCTACCGGGTGGCCGGCGCCCCGGGTCCCGAGTTCACGGGGGCTCCCGGGAAACTCGGAGCGATTCTCGAGATCCCGGAATACCCGACCGGCCCAGTCGGGTTTACACTGGCATCATGGCTGACCGCTCCACCCCCGCCACCACCGCTTCTGCCGCCTCGCCGGCCGCGACGGGCCCGAAGCCGATCGACCCACGCGGTCCTCGCTTCAACCAGAGCGTTCTCGCGCTGGGACTCCTGCTCGGCTTCGTCCTGCAGGCCTGGATCGTCGCCCCCGTCTTCGCCGTCGTGCTGTTCCTCGGCGCCGCGTTCGGTCCTGCGTACGGTCCGTTCCTCCGCCTCTACGTCGAAGCGATCAAGCCCCGACTCGGTCCGCCGAAGGAGCTCGAGGACCCCCGCCCGCCCCGCTTCGCCGCCACGGTGGGTGTCATCTTCCTCTCCGCCGCCACCATCTCGTTCGTCGCTGGCGCCACCACCCTCGGTTGGGTCCTCTCCCTCATCGTCGCTGGTCTCGCCGGCCTCTCCGCAGCCACGGGCATCTGCGTCGGCTGTGAGATCTACCTCGTCGCGGCCCGCCGCCGCGGCGTGCAGTTGGTGGCGTGACGCCGTGGACCTGACCACGAGGTTGCTCATCGTGCTGGCGTTGGTCGCGATCGGCGGCGCGATCACGATCTGGTACAAGCGCCGCTCGGCGGCCGACGAGGCCCTCGGCGCGACCGACGAGGCCACCGGTGATGCCCGGTGGCCGGCGCTGCCCGACGAGCTGCGCCTCGCGGGCGAGCCCGCCCGGGCGACGTGGATCATCTTCTCCACGCCCCTGTGCGTGAGCTGCTCCGCGGTGCAGGCCGACCTCGAGCAGCACTTCCCCCACCACGCGGTCCGCAAGGTCGACGCCACCGAACGTCCGGATCTGGCCGACCTCTACCAGGTGCGTCGGGCGCCCACCACCGTCGTAGCCGATGCCACGGGCCGCATCGTCGAGCGCTTCGTCGGCCCCGAGGCGGTCCGCGAGTTCATCGGCACCGCCCAGGATCCCGCGCTCCTGGGCTGACGATCCGGGCGGAAGCCCTGGGCCGACGCCGTGCGCCGACGCCCTGAGCCCAAGCCCGGGCCGACCCAGGGCCGACGCCTGCCTGAGGATCTGGCCTCAAGATGGGCTGAGCAACCAGATCAGGTCCGCCCGCAAGCCGCCTTCAGCTTCGGCGCCAGTTCCTGCTGGGGGGCGACCCACGCCTCCAGCTCGGGCGCAGGCTGTCGCGCCAGCCACGCCTGCACGTCCGCGGCACTCGCGAAGGCGCCGGTCTGCGCCGCCGCCACCGCCTTGCGCGTGAGGGGACCCATCTGCTCGAGGAGCCCCTTCACGTCGGCCGGGCTCTGCGCGACCAGGGTCTCGTACGCCGCGAGGAACGTCGTCGGGTCGGCCGCGATGTTCCGGCCGAGTTGGAGGAGATCGTCGATCGAGTACACCGTCACGGCGTCGCACAACGTGTTGTTGCGATCGGCCGCGCCGACGGGGCGAGGCACCGCGGCCACCGCGCTCGTTGTCGGTGGCGCAAGCTCGGGCGCCCCGGGGCTCACCCCTGGAGCGGGGGGCGAACTGGCAGATGGCAACCCAGCCGCAGCCGGCGGGGTGGCCCCCGCCGTCGAGTCGGTCGAGGACCGGCCGACGATCACCAGGGCACCCACCACGACGAGCACGACGACGCCGGCCAGGGCGCCGATGAGCAGGCCGGCCCGTCGCGGCGTCGGGCGACCCTCGGTCGGCGACGCACCCGCGTTCACCCCGAGCACCGCACCATCGGGACGGGCCGGGCGCGCGGCTGCCGGGGAGGGCGCGGGCCGCGGCCCTTCGTGCTCCTCGCCCATCGCGTCACCGGTTGCCTCGCCGGCCTCGTCGCCGGCGGCCTCCCGCAGCTCTTGGATGCGGGTCGGCCGATCCACCGAGATCGGCCCCGTGGCCGCGCGCGGCCCCGATCCGCTCCTACCGTCGCTCATCCGTTCCCTCCACCCGTCGTCCGACGCCGAACATCGATGGTGCACGCCGCGTCCGCCGGGCCCACACCCTCTCCGGTGACAGCTCGCTCCCTGCCATCCGATGCCAGGGTTCTTCGGCAGATCCGCCCGACATCTGGAGCGATTCGATCGTCAGAGCCTCGTGTCTGGTGCCTGGTGTCCCGACGCCCCACCGATCTGTCGGCGGCGCGCGACACGGCCCCACCCGGAGGCGGGGCCGTGCACCGATCTGATCAGGCGAGGTGAAGCCCCGCCCTGGGCGCTCAGACCCGCGGGATCTCGCGCTCTTCGAACGTCTCGATCACGTCACCGGGCTTGAGGTCCTGGAAGTCGGTGAGGCCGATGCCGCACTCGAAACCGGATTGGACCTCGCGCACGTCGTCCTTGAAGCGCTTCAGCGAGCTGATGGCGCCCTTCCAGATGATCGTGCCCTCGCGCAGGAAGCGGACCTTGGAACCACGGGTGATCGTGCCGTTCTGCACCATGCAGCCGGCGATCGCGCCGACCTTGGGCACCCGGAAGATCTCGCGGACCTCGGCATCGCCGGTGACCACCTCTTCGTATTCGGGGGCCAGCAGGCCGAGCATCGCGTTCTGGATGTCCTCGAGGACGGCGTAGATGATCTCGTAGGTCCGGATCTCGACGCCCTCTTGGTCGGCGAGCTCTCGGGCCTTGCGTTCGGGACGCACGTTGAAGCCGATGATCGTGGCGTTCGATGCGGCGGCGAGGCCGATGTCGTTCTCGGTGATGCCACCCACGCCACGGTGGACGAAAGCCAGCTTCACGTCGTCGCGCTCGAGCTTCTTCAAGCTCTCGGTGAGTGCTTCGAGCGAGCCGGTCACGTCGGCCTTCACGATGAGGTTCAAGGTGGCGGTCTCGCCCAGCTGGATCTGCTGGAAGATGTCCTCGAGCTTGGCGCCACCCGACATCGCATGCGCCTCACGGCCCAGCGTCGCCACGCGCTTCCAGTGCTCGCGGATGTCCGCGACCTTCGTCATCGTCTTCTCGTCCGGCGCGACCACGAAGCGGTCACCGGCGGACGCCGGGATGGACAGGCCGAGGACCTCGACCGGCATGGACGGCCCGGCCTCCTTGACCTGCTTGCCCTGATCGTTGATCAGGGCCCGCACCCGGCCTCGGGCCGCACCGGCCACGACCGGATCGCCGACCTTGAGGGTTCCGCCCTGGACGAGGACGGTGGCCACGGGGCCGCGTCCGATGTCGAGGTGAGATTCGAGCA
>JBBQHT010000239.1:0-7656 GCA_038324235.1 Acidimicrobiales bacterium | reverse complement strand
CTGATCTTCCGCCACGACTTCGCACGCCTCACCCGGAGAACACACCGATGACTGTCACCGAGAACCCCACCCCCACGACGCTCAAGGACGGCCATGTGGTCGCCATCGCCGGCCCGGTGGTCGACGTGGAGTTCCCGCGGGGCTCCCTGCCCGAGATCAACTTCGCGGTCGAGATGACCGTGCACATCGACGGCAAGGACGTCGTCATCACCGGCGAGGTCGCCCAGCAGATCGGTGACAGCCGCGTGCGTGTCGTCGCCCTGAAGCCGACCGACGGCCTCACCCGCGGGCTCACGGTGCGCAACACCGGCCGTGGCATCTCGGTGCCGGTCGGCGACGCCACGCTCGGCCACGTGTTCAACGTGATCGGCGAGCCGCTCGACACCCACGGCGAGCCGCTGCCCGGCCTCGACGAGCGCTGGGACATCCACCGTGAGGCCCCCGCCTTCGACACCCTCGAGCCCAAGGCGCTGGTCTTCCAGACCGGCATCAAGTGCATCGACCTGCTCACCCCGTATGTGGCCGGCGGCAAGATCGGGCTGTTCGGCGGCGCCGGCGTGGGCAAGACCGTGCTCATCCAGGAGATGATCAACCGCGTCGCCTCCCAGCACGGCGGCGTGTCGGTGTTCGCCGGCGTCGGCGAGCGCACCCGTGAGGGCACCGACCTCCTGCTCGAGATGCGCGAGTCCGGCGTCATCGAGAAGACCGCCCTCGTGTTCGGCCAGATGGACGAGCCGCCCGGCGTGCGCCTCCGCGTCGCCCTCTCGGCGCTGACCATGGCCGAGTACTTCCGCGACGTGCAGGGCCAGGACGTGCTGCTGTTCGTCGACAACATCTTCCGCTTCGTGCAGGCCGGCTCCGAGGTCTCCACCCTCCTCGGCCGCATGCCCTCCGCGGTGGGCTACCAGCCCACCCTCGCCGACGAGATGGGCGAGCTCCAGGAGCGCATCACCTCGACCCGGGGTCGTTCGATCACCTCGCTCCAGGCCGTGTACGTGCCCGCCGACGACTACACCGACCCGGCGCCGTTCACCACCTTCACCCACCTCGATGCCACCACCGAGCTGTCCCGCCAGATCGCCTCGCTGGGCATCTACCCGGCGGTGGATCCGCTCTCGTCGACCTCCACCATCCTCGCCCCCGAGGTCGTCGGCGATCGTCACTACAACGTGGCCCGGCGCGTGCAGGAGGTGCTCCAGCGCTACAAGGAGCTCCAGGACATCATCGCCATCCTCGGCCTCGACGAGCTCTCCGAAGAGGATCGCCTCACGGTGAACCGGGCCCGCAAGGTGCAGCGCTTCTTGTCCCAGCCGTTCTTCGTGGGCAAGGTCTTCACCGGCATGGAGGGCATCTGGGTCGATGTCGAGGACACGGTCGACTCGTTCGAGCAGCTCGTCAACGGTGACCTCGACGATCTGCCTGAGCAGGCGTTCCTCAACGTCGGCAACGCCGACTCGGTGCGCGCCAAGGCCCGTGAGTTGGAAAAGGGCATCTGATGACGATGCAGGTCGAGCTCGTGTCGCCCGAGCGCATCTTGTTCTCGGGTGAGGCCACGATGGTCACGGCGCGCACGCTCGGCGGCGGCGACATCGCGTTCCTCACCGGTCATGCCCCCTTCATCGGGGCGCTCGACATCGATCAGGTCATCATCCGCCTGACCGACGGCACCGACGAGGTCGCGGCGGTGCACGGTGGCTTCGTGTCGGTCAGCGGCGAGAGCGTGAAGATCCTCTCGGATCTGGCCGAGCTCAAGTCCAACATCGACGTCGACCGCGCCCGCCGGGCCCGCGAGCGCGCCGAGCAGGCAGTGCGGATCGAGGAGCACGGCGCCGCCGTCGCCGACCTCGCCCGCGCCAACGCCCGCCTCAAGGCCGCCGGCATCAACGCCGGCGCCTGACCCCCGGCTCCCCGCCGCGCCGCGCCGCGCTCGAAATTGAGACCGTGAGCCTTCACATCCGGGGACGATGGTCTCAATTTCGGGAAGACGCTCGACATTGAGACCGTGAGCCCTCACGCGCGGGCCTGAGGGCCTCCATGTCGGGGTGGGCGGAGTCGCGGTGACCGTGGGCGGCCGCTGGGCCGCGTAGGCTGCACCATGGTTCGGATGCGCGTCGGTGTGGTGCTGATGGTGCCTCACCCGATTGCGCAGGAGATCGACGGGTTGCGCCGGGCGTGCGGCGATCGCCAACGTGAGCGGATCGCCCCGCACGTCACCCTCGTGTCTCCCGTCAACGTGCCCGTCGGCGAACTGCCCGCCGTGCTCGCCCTGCTCCGCCACGCCGCCGCGGCACAGGCGGCGCCGACGCCGACGGACCGGTCGGGGGCCACGGCGCTCGAGCTGCGCCTCGGTCCGCCCACCTCGTTCCTGCCCGACTCCAACACCGTCTACCTGGGCGTGCACGGTGCCGCGGTGGCGCACGAGCGGTTGCTCCAGCTTCGCGAGCAGGTGTTCGTCCCGCCGTTGTCCCGTCCCCAGACGTGGCCGTTCGCCCCGCACGTGACGATCGGCGACGAGGTGGATCCCGAGCGGATCGCGGTCGCGGTCAGGGCGCTCGCGGATTTCGTCGTCGACGTGGCGTTCGAGCGGGTTCATCTGCTCGAGGAGCAACGGGATCAGCAGGGGCGCCGGCGCTGGGTCCCGGTGGCGGACGCGCCCTTCGCCCGGCCGGCGATCGTGGGTCGGGGCGGCCTGGAGCTCGAGCTCACGCGCTCGGGCCTGGTCGATCCCGAGGCCCAAGCGTTCGAGAACGAGATCTGGGCCGAGGACGACCGGGTGCCGCCCGAGCCCGCCGCCTGGGCCGGCTCGGTCCCCGTCGTGATCGTGGCCCGTCACCGCGGCCAGATCATCGGGTTGGCCCGCGGCGCCGTCCGCGCCGGGGAGAGCCCCGCGCTCGACGCGATCACGGTGGCGCCCGATCGACGCAACGAGGGTGTGGCTCGCCAGCTCCGGTTGGCCTTCGCGGCGTCCTGAGCCCGGGCCTCGCGACCGGCGTGGGCCGGAGGCGAGGCCGTCGGTTCAGGCGCTCTTGAGCCAGATCTGGGCGAGGGGATGGGCGCCGCCCTGGATGGCCAGACCCTGCTTCTGCTCACCGTCGCCGTTGGGAGGGAGCGTGTAGTTGACGACGTTGACGACCTTGTTGCTCGCCACGACGCTCAGCTGCGTGTGGTACAGCCAGATGTAGGGGATGTCCTTGTCCATCTGGATCTGCATCGCCTGGTAGTCGGCGATCTCCTTGGCGGGGTCCGTCTCGGCCCGGGCCGCGTCGAGCAGCGTGCCGATCTGCTCGTCCTTGTTGTGGGCGAAGTTCAACGAGAACTCACCGGCTGGCTTGGACGAGTTCGGGTGCCACCAGATCGAGTCGCCGAGGGGGTGGGGCGAGTCGAACTGCTGCCAGAGCACGGCGTCGTACTTGCCGGTGAGCACCTGGACGATCATCGGGGCCTGCTCGACAGGCACGATCTTGGCGTCGATGCCCACGGCGACCCACTGCTGCTGCAACTGCTGCATCGCCGTGGCGATGGTCGGGCTCGTGGTCCCGATGAACGAGAAGGTGAAGGCGCCGCCGTGCTTGGCCTTGACCTTCTCGACGTACTCATGCGCCTTGGCCGGGTCGTACTGCGGGTAGGTGTCCTTGACCTCGGGGGCGTACCACTTGGACGCGGGCGAGAACGGGCCGTTGGCGGGCTCGAACAAGCCTTGGGACACGGTGTCGACGAAGGCCTGCTTGTCGGTGGCGTACGCGAGCGCCTTGCGCGCGTCGGGATCGGAGAAGAGGTCGGAGACCCCGTTCAGCTGCACGAACACCTCGGAGGTCTCGCCCTTGGTCTCGTTGAAGACCTGGTACTCGCCCTTGCGGCCGAGCTCGCTGAACTTGATGCTGTCCGTCGCATCGTTGGTCTGCATGATGTCGATGTCGCCGCTGAGCAGGCTGGCCGACCGACTGGTGTCGACGCCGATGGGCCGGAACTCGATCTGGTCGAGGTAGGGGAGCGGCGTGCCCTGCGCGTCCTTGCGCCAGTAGTTGGGGTTCTTCTTGACGATCATCGACTGGTCCGGCTTCCACGAGACCAGCGAGAACGGACCGGTGCCGATCGGCTTGCCCGTGTCACCGCTGGTCAGCCAGTCGTTGTCCGCCACCACGCCGATCTGGGTGGCCAGCGCGTAGGGGTAGTTCACCCAGGGTTGCTTCATGGTGACGATGACCTTCAGGTCGCCGTCGGTCGTGTACGAGTCGACCGGCTCGAACGCGGTGCCGGTGAGCTGGGACTTCTTGAGGTACTCCTGGTTGGCCTTGACCAGCGCGGCGTTGACGGGCTTGCCGTTGTGCAGCGTGATGCCCGGTCGCAGGGTGATCGTCCACTGTGTGAACGCTTCGTTGTGATCGAAGCGCTCGGCCAGGAAGGGCTGGATCGTCGAGTCGCTGTCGTAGGCCGCGAGCGTGTCGAAGAGCGCGTGGGCGACCTCGAGGCCCGACGCGGCCCACTGGCTGGTCGACGGGTTCCACCCGTTGGTCTCGGCGCTGAGGCCGTAGACGAGGTTGCCGCCGGGCTTGGGCGTGTCCGTGTTCTCCACCACGCCGGCGTTGCCGGCCTTGGGTGGGGTGTCCGCGGTGCTCGTGTCCCCGCCGGCGTTGTTGCACCCGGCCGCAAGACCGACGACGGTCACCAGCGCCACAAAGACAAGTGCGCCACGGCGGCGCGTCGTTCGACTCGACATCAAAGGTCTCCTCACCGGTCAGAAGCGCTATCCCCGCAGCGCGGGCGTAGCGTAACCATGGCCGTGACACCTGTCATGGCGACCGCAGAAAGGCCCACATCAACCAGGTCAGGCGGGGTGAGCACACATGCACATCAGTGCAACAAGATGAAATTTGGGAATAAAAGTGACACGCGAGGCGGTCGGATTGTCACGATCCTCAGCAGTGCCGGAGCGGTGGCGGGACCGCTTCCCACCCCGGCGCAGGGTCCTTGCGGGGGCGGGCCCGCCGGGGCGAGACTGCGGATCGCCATGGGGCGGCGACCCGGTTGCGCCCCAGACCGGAGGTCATCGTGGAGCTCGTCGCAGTCGGCACTGATCTCTATGCGTGCCTGCAGCCCGACACCGGGCTGGGCGCGAGCAACTCCGGGTTGGTGGCCCGCGGGGGCGGGCTGGTGGTGGACACGTTCTGGGACCTGCCCCGCACCCGACGGCTGGTCGAGACCTATGCCGACGTCCATCCCGACCCGGCGCGGCGGTTGGTCAACACGCACCACAACGGCGACCACTGCTGGGGGAACCAACTCTTCGCCGAGCAGGGTGCCGAGATCATCGGTCACCGCCGGTGCATCGAGTACTTCGACAAGGAAGCCTCGCCCGAGCTCTTCGTGGGGTTGTGCGCGGCGACCGACCTACCCCCGAGCCTCGAGGGCTTCGTGCACGCGTTGCGGGCTTTCGACTTCGAGGGGATCACGCTGACCCCGCCGACCACGGCGATCGATGGCGACACGCGGATCGATCTGGACGGGCTGGCCGTCGACCTCCTGTACGTCGGGCCGGCGCACACCCCGGGCGATGTGATCGTGCACGTGCCCGAGCACGGCGTCGTCTACACCGGCGACATCCTCTTCCACGAGTGCACGCCGATCGGCTGGGAGGGTTCGTTCGCGAACTGGATCGCGGCGCTGGACCGCATCGTGGCGCTCGCCCCGGCGGTCGTCGTGCCGGGCCACGGACCTCTCGCCACGGTCGACGGGATCCTCGGGCTCAAGGCCTACCTGCAGTACGTGTACGCAGAGGCCCGGGTGGCCTTCGATGCGGGGCGCACCACGTTGGACGCGGCCAAGGGCATCGAGCTCGGCGCGTACGCCGCGTGGACCGAGCCTGAGCGGCTCGCGTTCCAGATCGATCGCGCCTATCGGGAGTTCGCCGGTGTGGCGTGGAACACCCCAGTTGACACCGGCAAGGTGTTCGGCGAGACCGCGGCGCTGCGCCAGCACTTCAGCTCGCGCTGACCGTTGGCGGCGGGTGCTCAGCTGGTCGGCCCGGTCACGTCGTGGATCTGGATCGTCGGCGGCTCGGCGGTGAGCGCACTGATCGCCGCCACGAACGCGCCGGACTCGGGCACCTCGAAGTGCGCGTGCAGGCTGGCACGGTCCGCCCACTGCTCCACGAACACGAGCCGCAGCGGATCCTCGACGTCTCGGTGCACCGCGTGCGCGATGCACCCGGGTTCGGTTCGCGACCGGCGCACGTGCTCGAGGCTGTGCTCGATCAACGCATCGATCGAGTCCGGTGTCCCTGTGGCGCTGCCCAGCACGATCACCATGTCCTCAGCTCCAGCTCGTTGGGGAACGCAACCGGCCCCGTGGTGTCACGGAGGCTCGGCGTCCGTGGTCGCTGCGACCTGCCGCACACGCGGGCGTCGCCCAGCCAGCGTGCCAGACCGTCGCCCCGCCAGCGTGCCAGACCGTCAGGCGACTCGCCCGGCGTCGAGCGCCGCGGCTGAGCCTCGACCGTCGCGGCTGAGCGTCGCGGCCGACCGTCGCGGCCCTACCGTCGCCCAGCATGACGCTGGTCACGGCCGGCCGCTGCCGCAAGCGGCCGTCGAGGCCCTACCGTTGTGGCCATGATCGCGTTGCTCTCCCTGCTCCTCAGCCTGTTCACCCTCCTGCTCCTCGCCCGGGCGGTGTTGTCGTGGATCCCACGGCCCAGTGGTGCGCTCGCCAGCTTGAACGAGTTCGTGGTGGCGGTGACCGAACCGGTCCTGGCCCCGGTGCGCCGCCGCATCCCGCCCGTCGGTGGCTTCGACGTCTCGTTCCTCGTGGTCATCGTCGCCATCTACGTCGTGCGGGCCGTGTTCCTCTGACGACGCGGTGGCCGGGAGGGGCGCTCAGGTGGCCGAGAAGCGTTCTCGGACATGTGGGCGCCCCTGTGCGCGTCTGGGGAGGGGCGCCGGGGTGGCCGAGAAGCGTTCTTGGATAGGTGGGCGCCCCTGTTTGGGTCTGGGGAGGGGCGCCGGGGTGGCCGAGAAGCGTTCTTGGATAGGTGGGCGCCCGTGTTTGGGTCTGGGGAGGGGCGCTCAGGTGGCCGAGAAGCGTTCTTGGATAGGTGGGCGCCCGTGTTTGGGTCCAGGGGCGGGCGCTCAGGGAGTTGGCGGTGGGCTGGCGGGCTTGGCCGCCGTCGTCGGCGGCGTGGTGACGGTGGGGGTCGGCGTCGTCGGGACCGGCGCGCTCGTCGTCGGCGTGGTGATCGGCGCCGCGGTGGTGGGTGGGGTGGTCACGGCGTCGGTGGTGGGGGGCACGCTCGAGCTCGGTGTCGACGCGACCGGCGCGGTCGTCACGGTCGTCGCCGCGGCGCCGCCGGAGGACTTGCCGCCCGACGGGCCGTTGCCCGAGCCCGACCCGGAGCCGCTTCCCGATCCGCCGTTGCTGGCCTTGTTGCCGTAGCTGTTGTAGCCACCGCTCGGCGCTGGTCGGGCCTGATAGGTCGTCGGGGGCGCCCCCGAGTAGGTCGGGGCGTTGGCGACGTCCGCGTCGGCGGTCTGGGCATCGCGGGCTGGCGCCTGGGCGAAGTTGTCGTTGAGCCAGGCGAGCGTGCTCACGGCGGACTCCTCACCGAGCTTGGACAGCCGCGGGCCGCCCTCGTCGAAGCCGTGGCCGCCGCCCTTGATGATGATC
>JBBQHT010000238.1:0-7802 GCA_038324235.1 Acidimicrobiales bacterium | reverse complement strand
GTCGAGCACAGGACAGGGGCGCCACGGTAGCCAACAAGGGTTTGAAGGTTCGGTGGGGCGCTCAGCGGGCGCAGCGAGGGGCGCCGGGATAGCCAAGAAACGTTCTCTGGGGTTCGGTGATGCCTCGGCGGGGGCGGCGAGAGGCGCCACGGTAGCCAAGAAGGGTTTGGGGGGGTTTGGGGTTTGGGGTTCGGTGGCGCGGCTGCTGCTGTGGCGTCGCCTCCGTCGCCTCAGTCAGAGGAGGGCCCAGTCGAGGTGGAGCGGAACGGTGTCGTGGCCGCGGAAGAAGACGCGGGGGCGCCAGGGCGCGGGACCGGCGAGTTCCAGCTTCGGGCTGCGGGTCGCGAGCTCGGTGAGCACGGCGACGGCTTCGAGGCGGGCGAGGGGGGCGCCGAGGCACAGGTGGGCCCCGCCGCCGAAGCCCATGTGCCGGCCCGGTCGATGCGGGTCGAAGTGCTCGGGATCCGGATGCGCATCGGGGTCCCGGTTGGCGCTGCCCAGGCCGAGCAGCACCGCCTCGCCGGCGGGGATCGTGACGCTCGCGCCCGCCTCGCCGAGCTCGACCTCGCCGATCGTGCGCCGCATGCTGAACTGCACCGGGCTCTCGAACCGCATCGTCTCCTCGACAGCGGCGGGCACCCAGTGGTGCGGGTCGGCGACGACCTCGGCCCACGTGTCGGGGCGCGCGGCGAGGGCCGCGACGAGGTTGCCGAGCAGGTCCGTGGACGTGTCGAGCCCGGCGTTGAGCAGGAGCAGGCCGTTCTGCAGCTTCTCCTCCGGCCCCAGATCGGTGCTGGTCGCGAGCACCGACAACAGGTCGTCGGCGGGCTGCGACGAGCGCGCGGCGAGGACCGGTTCGAGGTAGGCGCTCATCTCAGCCAGGGCCGCGCCGGCCCGATCGGCGGCAGCCTCGTCGGCCCACGGCTCGAGGCCGTCGGTGAACGCGGCGGTCCACGCGCGGATCTGGGGCGCGTCCTCGACCGGCAGGCCGAGCAGTTCGGCGATGGTGAGCACCGGGATCACCGACGCGACCTCGGCCACGAAGTCGAAGGTCTCCCCGACGGTGCGCTCGCGAGCGATCTGGTCGAAGCAGTCGCGCACGTGGTGCTCGATGCGAGGCCCGAGCGCGGCCATCGCCGCCGCAGCGAAGGCGGGCTGCACCGCGCCGCGCCGGCGGCCGTGGTCGGGTGGGTCCGACGCGATCATCACCCACCGACCGTGCTCGGCGAGCGTGCCGACGGGCGCGCCGGGCTCGCCGCCGGGCTGCGCCGAGCTCAACACGCGCGAGCGCAGCAGGCGACTCACCTCGTCGTGGCGCGCCACGATCCAGTAGCCGTGCGCCGACCGCCACGCAGGTCCGTCAGCACGCAGGCGGGCGTAGGCGGGGTACGGGTTCTGGGCCAGGCCGGGGTCGGTCGGGTCGAACAGCGGCATGTCGGTGGACTCGGGGGCGAGGATCGTCATGGCCGCATCCTCACGCGACGACCATCGTGGCCACGAGGCTGGCGTCGGTCCCGTCGACCAGGCCGACATCGGTGATGTGCGGCCCGCCGAGGCACGCCAGGCTCGAGAGCAGCACCTGGAACAGCGGCTGGGTGAGGGTGGGCGCATCGAGGCCGATGGCCAGCGCCGCATCCTGGGTGAGGCGCTGCGCCTCGGCCACCTCGACGGCCGGGAGCGGCGAGAGGATCCCGGCGATCGGCAGCTCGATCACCCCCCGGATCTGCGTGCCCTGCACCACGGCGATCCCGCCACCGCTGGCGATGACCGTGTTCGCGGCGAAGGCCATCTCGGCGGGGTCCGTGCCGAACACGACGAGGTTGTGCGTGTCGTGCGAGACCGTCGTGGCGATGGCGCCCGACCACGTGCCGTAGTCCGCGAGGAGCACACCCATCGGGATGGCCGGCGCCCGATCGTGGCGGTGGATCACGACTTGGAGCACGAAGCCCGGCGGGATCTGCACCACGCCGTCGACCACCTCGGCGTCGACCTCCCCCCACTCGGTCACGACCGCGCCGGCGACCGTGCGCAGTCGGTGGCGTCCGTCCGCGACGCCGGGCAGGCGCAGGACGAAGTCGTCCGCGGTCACCGACGAGATGTGCATCGTGTCGTAGGGCGGGTTCGAGGGGCCTTCGACGATCGGGGCGAGCAGCGCGCTGTCGTGCGCGACATGCCGGCCATCGGTGAACACGTCGGTGACGTGCACCTGCTCGAGGTCGTCGAGGACGATCACATCCGCGCGGCGCCCCGGCGCGACGAGGCCCAGGTCGGTGCGCCGCAGTCGCAGCGCGCCGTGGTACGTCGCGATGCGCAGGGCCCGCACGGGATCGAGGCCGGCCGCGATCATGCGCCGCAGCAGGTGATCGATGCCGCCATCGGTCAGCAGCGTCAGGGCGAACAGGTCGTCGGTCGCCGCGGTCACGTGCGCAGGGAGCTCGGGCAGCGCGTTGAGCTCGGCGACGACCGGCGGGATCAGCGCGTCGATCATCCCGCGGAACTCGACGGTGAGCCCGGCGCGCAGCTTCTCCATCACATCGCCGTCGGTGAACACTTCGTGGTCGCTCTCGATGCCGGCGCAGCAGTACGCCTGCAGATCCGGGCCGGTCAGCCCGGCCGCGTGCCCGCTGATGAGCTTGTGGCTGGCGAGGCCCGCTTCGACGACCCCGACCATGCGCTCGTGGCGATCCAGCACGCCGCCCATGTCCATGACCTCGGCCAGTCCACCCACCTCGGGCCAGGCGAGCATCTCCTCGATGTCGGCCTTGAACAGGTCGGCGCCGGACAGCTCGAGGCCCGGGATCGGGGGCACGCACGAGGGCGCCTGCACGATGAAGCGCACCGGCAGGCCCCGACTGGCCTCGACCGTGTACCGCACCCCGGCCACGCCACACACGTTGGCCAGCTCATGGGGATCGCAGAAGATCGTGGTCGTCCCGCGGGGCAACACCGCCTCGGCGTAGCTGCCCGGGGTGAGCATCGAGCTCTCGAAGTGGACGTGCAGATCGATGAAGCCCGGCGCGACGAAGCGACCGGTGGCGTCGAACGTGTCGAGGCTGTCCGTCCGGGCGCCGGGCGCGTGCACGCTCGCGATGAGCGGCCCGACGAACCCGACGTCAGCCGCCCGCAGCTCCCCGGTGCCCACGTCCACCACCGTCCCCCCAGTCACCAGGAGATCGAAGGGTTCGTGGCCGCGTGCGGCGGCGATGGCCCGGGTGCGCAGGATCGGATCGACGGGATCGTTCATGGGACTCCTCGAGGACAGCAGGTGGAGGGGGGCGCGGACGGTGGGTCAGTCCACGAGTTGGGCGGTGAGCTTGCGGTACAGGTGATCGCCGGCGGTCACCGGCTCGTGCATGGGTTCCTCGCCCGGGGCGAGGCAGCTCGGCAGGCACTCGATGAGGGCGTCGTAGTTGGGGTGGTGGAAGAAGGTGGTCGAGTACCGGTCACGGTCCAACGCCGTGGCCAGCACCCGGTGGCGCGTCGAGCGCCAGCGGCCATTGGTCCAATCGGCCATGAGGTCGCCGAGGTTCACGAGGAACGCTCCGGGTGGGCTCACGACATCGATCCAACCGCCGTCGAGACCTTGGATCTGCAGGCCCGGAGTGGTGTCGGTGAGCAGGATCGTGAGGCTGCCGTAGTCGCTGTGCTCGGCGATGCGGAGCTGGCCCGGCAGGGGCTCGTGGTCGATGGCCGGGTAGCGGATGGTGCGCTGCGCGGTGAGGTGGCGGTCGATGAACGGCGCGAAGTACGTCTCGGGCAGGCCCAGCGCCAGGGCGAAGGCCGCCATGAGGTCGGCCGCCAGCATCTCGTTGGCGCGGTAGTAGGCGTTCCACGCGGCCTCGAAGCCGGGGGGCTCGGCGGGGAACAGGTTCGGGATGAAGAAGTCTCGGGCGCCCGGGGCCGTGTGGTAGCGGTCGGCGGGTCGGCCGATCGGTCCGGTGGTGAACGACTCGAACAGGTCCGGCGGGGCGATGTCGTCCATGGCGTACGCGAGGGCCTCCCCACCCAACGGGTTGTACCCGCGGTTGCCGTGGCGGGGCACCGGCACCGACGCGCGCTTGACGTCCTCGGGCAGGGCGAAGAACGCGTGGCTCACGGCCACCAGGTCGTCGATCACGCCGTGGGGGACACCGTGGCCGATGATCGCGAAGAATCCGACATCCCGGCAGGCCGCGCCGATCCGCTCGGCGACCTGGGTCCGGTCGGCGTTCGTGCCGGCGCGAAACGGCGCGAGATCGATGAGCGGGACCACGGGTAGCGACACGACCGGCCGCGGGACGGCCGGAAGAGACGCAGTGGGGAGCGGGACGGCCGTCGGGGCGACCGCGGCCGTCGGGGCGGAGACCGTTGGGACGGAGACGGTTGGGACGGACACCGTCGCGGGGGGCGACCCGCTCACGGCCTCGCGCAGCAGGCGGCGGAGCTCGACGGTGACGCGGTCGGCCCGGGTGTGGGCCTGGGTCGTGGGATCGAGCGGGAAGGTCGTGTCGGGCAGGCGCTCGAGGATCCGCAGGTCCTCGTGCAGCACGGCCAGCTCGTAGTCGGCGAACGCCGCGCCCGCAGCCGGATCGGGCACGTCGTTGCGGAGCAGGAGCGTGTGGAGCACCGTTGTGGCGGCGGTTTCGGGCTGGGCCCAGGCCACGATCGTGTTGACCGCGCCGGTGAGCGGGTACTCGAGGCGCAGCCGGGCCGTGAACGGGATGCGGTAGGTGTACTCCATGATCCGCGGTTGCAGCAGCGGGTGCTCCCCGGTGGCGACGAGCGGGTCCTCGTGGTGGTTGATCACGTGCTCGTACACGAGCCGCAGGCCGTCCTCGGCGCGCGCCACCTCGTAGTCGGCGATGCGCGCGTCCTCGCCCGCGCCGAACGTGCCGGCGTGCACGAACGGGAAGTGGGCGAAGTCGAGGAAGTTGTCGAGGAACTGCGCGGCGCCGCATCGGGCGGTGATGGTCGGCAGCCAGATCGGGGTGAACGGCGTGCCGGTGGCATCCACCCCGTCCCACTCGGGGATCGCCAACGGCTCGGCGAGCGGCGTCGCCGGCGCGATCCAGACCAGTCCGTGCTGCTCGCGCACCGCCGGCGGGGCCATTGCCGTGCTGCGCGCGAGCGTGGCGTCGGGGCCGAGGGCGGGCACCAGTGCGCAGCGGCCATCGCCGTCGAAGCGCCACCCGTGGTACGGGCATTCGAGGTGCCCGTCCACGACGCGACCGTCGCTCAGCCGGGCGAACCGGTGCGGGCACCGGTCGGGGAAGGCGGCGACCGTGCCGGCCAGGCGCACGAGCACGAACGGTTCGCCGAGCAGGTGGACGCGGCGGGGTTCGTCGGTCACGTCGGCCGCGGCGGCAACCGGGTGCCAGTACGGACGAAGCCCGTCGTCGACGTTCGTCAGGACGTTGGTCAGGATGCTGGCGATCACGGCATCGCTCCGGGCTCGTCGTCCCGAACGGCGACGGGGTCGCCGGCGTGCGTATCGACGTGCGGGGCGGGGCGGTCGCTCACCCCGGCCTGACTGCTCGAGATCCGCAGGACGTTGTCCTCCGGGTCCGCGAGCACGACCTGGCGCGCGTCGTAGTAGGTGGTGAACGGTCCCTGGATCACGGTCGCACCGAGGGCGACCAGCGGCTCGACCGCGGCGTCGACGTCCGCGAAGGAACCGACGTCGAGCGTGAGGTGCAGGCGGTTGCCGGCCTGGTCTCGCCGGTCGGCGAGGCCGAGCAGGTCGAACGCCTCATCGTGGTGGAAGCTGACCACCACGCCGCCGGCATCGAGAGCGGTGAAGATCGGGCTGCGCACCGCCTCGATCTCGGGCCAGCCGAACGACGCGGCGTAGAAGGCGCTGAGGGCGCGGTGATCCGTGCAGAAGTAGCTGGCCAGCACCGCCCGGGCGGGCACGACACGGACAGGCGCGTCGGCGCTCGGTTCGGTGGTCATGGGTGCGGTGAGCTCGGTCATGACGCGGTCTCCGACGACGGTCGGCACGGCGACGGGCACCCCGGTACGGAGCACACCGTGCGATCGCCGCCGGCCGCGCACGCCGGTGCCCGGGAGGCGATCTCGCGGGGCTGGGCGCCGACGGTGGCGGCGTAGAAGCCCGGATCGGTGGCGCCTTCGGTCGACAGCACCAACACGACGGCGTCGGTGGGCAGGTCGAGGGCCCATGTGGTGAGCAACCCGGCGGTGCACGCCCCCGACTCGCCGCCGACGATGCCGCTGGCGGCGAGCACCCGCATCCCGTCACGCGCGACGTCGTCGTCGACGGCGGCGAACCA
Source organism: Acidimicrobiales bacterium (assembly GCA_038324235.1). Taxonomy (GTDB): domain Bacteria; phylum Actinomycetota; class Acidimicrobiia; order Acidimicrobiales; family Acidimicrobilacustridaceae; genus JBBQHT01. The sequence goes on along the minus strand of JBBQHT010000238.1, from coordinate 1,533 downwards.
CTCGTAGGACGGCTGGACGATTGGCCACGCCACAGGGGAGGCCTCGCCGCAGTTGAGCCCCGCCATGATCGAGCGATGCGGGCCGGGGACCTCCACCAAGCGACCGGCGCGCGCCGAGGCTTGCATGCAGGCCGCGGTGGTGGGCTCGATGCCGACGAGCACCGGTCGCGCCCGGCCCTCGACGTCGCCGCGGTAGAAGCGCGCCACCGCCGCGGCCAGCGCCCCGACTCCGATGGGCACGAGCACCACATCGGGGGCCGGCAGGCCCGCCGCGGCGAGCTGCGCGTCGAGCTCGGCGAAGATCGTGGTGTAGCCCTCGATGATGTCGCGCGGCACCGTGTCGTACCCGGGCCAGGAGGTGTCGGAGACCACGATGCAGTCCTGCGCCGCCTCCTTGGCGGCCGTCGCCACCGCATCGTCGTACGTGCCGTCCACGACCGTGCAGCTCGCGCCCTCACCCTCGATCGCCTCGATGCGCGCCGCCGTCGTGCCGGCGGGGACGAAGATGCGGGCGCCGAACCCGAGCCACCGGGCGAAGCGGGCGACGGCGCGGCCGTGGTTGCCGTCGGTGGCGGTCGCCAGATCCAACGGTCGCAGCGGCTCGACGAGCGCCGCCAGCTCGTCGAGCGTGGTCCACGTCGCGAAGAACGACGCGGGGTCGGCCTCGAGCCGGGCCACCAGCGCCTGGTACGACGCCCACGACGCACCGAGCATCTTGAACGCCGGCAGGCCGAAGCGATCGGACTCGTCCTTCACGAGCACGCGCCCGACCCCACCGGCGGTCGCCAGGGCCGCCACGTCGTACAGCGGGCTCGGGCAGTAGCCGGGCAGGCGCCGGTGGAACGCCTGAGGCCCCGGCCCGGCGTCGGGGGCGATGCGGAACTGCGCCTCGTAGCCCGGGTTCTCGAAGAGCTCGACCAGTGCGGTCATGGGGTCCATCCGGCGAACGCGTCGATCATCGTCGTCACGTCGTCGCCGAGGGGGTACAGGATCGGGCAGGTGGCGCCCGCGGCGAGGTACTCGCCGACCTTCTCGCGGCACTCGTCCGCGGTGCCCGATGCGGTGATCAGCTGCACCACGTCGTCGGGCACGAGCTTGGACGCGGCGACGACCTGGTCGTGGGTGGCGGGCCAGGTGAGCACCGCACCTATCTCGTCGAGCAGCGCTTCGGGCACCCCTGAGGCCTTCATGATGTGGGGCTGCTGGCCCAGGTACTGGGTGACGAGCAAGCGGGCGTTGTCCAGCGCCCGCTCGCGGTCGTCGTCCAGGGAGCACACGACGAGCTGGGGCCGGTCGATGTCGTCGAGGGAGCGCCCGGCACGTTCGGCGCCGATCTCGAGGTGCTCGAGCGCGGTGCGGTTGTACGCCGGCGACACGAGGTAGTTGAGCACCGCGCCGTCGGCGATCTCGCCGGTGAGCTCCATCATCTTCATGCCGGTGGCGCCGAGGTAGATCGGCACGTCCTTGGGCCGGCGCGGCTGGTGGACGTAGTCGAGCTCGACGCCGTCGAGGTGCACGAACTCGCCGTCGTAG
>JBBQHT010000237.1:0-7808 GCA_038324235.1 Acidimicrobiales bacterium | reverse complement strand
CTGCAGGCGCCGCCGCTCCCCGCCCGAGAGCAGCGAGATCGGGGCGAACTGCGCGTCGGACTCGAACCAGAACTGCTCGAGCAGCGCAGCATCCTGCCAGTCCGGTTGCCGGGTCGGCCCCGCGACCGCGTCGCGCACGCGCTGGTTGAGATCGAGGGTCACGCCGATCTGGTCGTAGTACCCGAGTCGCACGGTCGGACCGACGACCACGGAACCCGCGGCGGGCTGGATCCGGCCGGCCATGATGTCGAGCAGCGTCGACTTCCCGCCCCCGTTGGGGCCCACGATGCCGAGCCGCTCACGGTCGTCGAGCAGCAGCTCGAGATCGTGGAACAGCCAGGGACCGAACTCGCCGCCACCGTCTGGCGCATCGCGAGCGGGGTAGCGGTGGCCGACGCCGTGGAGCTCGACGACCCGGTCACCGAGCCGCGGGGTACCTGGGTAGCGCTTCTCGATGCTGGCGTTGCCCCAACCCTTCGCCCCCTTGGCCGGCTCTGGCCCGCCAAGCGCGGAACCAGCGCCGGAGAGGTCGAGCGCGCCTGAGCGGGCCGGACCCTCCGCCCGCGTCTCGACGATCTTCGTCGCCGCCTCGATGCGCGCCTTCGGCTTGCGCGTGCGCGCCGGCGCGCCCCGACGCAGCCACGCCAGCTCGGTGCGGGCGAGGATCTTGCGAGACGCCTCGGCCTGCGCCGCCTGCTCCTCACGCGTCGCCTTGCCCTCGAGGTACGCGTCGTACCCGCCGTCGTGGACGTAGCCCTTCCCCCGATCGAGCTCGAGCACCTTGTTGGTGACGCGGTCGAGCACGTGGCGGTCGTGCGTGACGAGGATCAGACCGCCCCGGAACCCGGCGAGGCGATCCTCGAGCCACGCGATCGCATCGATGTCGAGGTGGTTGGTCGGCTCGTCGAGGATCAACAGGTCGCACTCGGTGACGAGGGTGCGCGCCAGCGCCACCCGCTTGGCCTGACCGCCCGACAACGTGGCGGTGTCGGCGTCGGTGAGCGCGCCCATCCCCAGTCGTTCGAGCACCGCCGCGGCTTCCCACCCGTCGCCCACCGCCGCGAGCACCGGCCCGGCGGCCAGCACCGGGTTCTGGTCCAGCATGGCGATGCGCACGTCTCGCCCGCGGCGCACCTGCCCGCTCTCGGGGGTCGCCGTGCCGGCGAGGACGCGCAACAGGGTGGACTTGCCACAACCGTTGAGGCCCACGATGCCGAGCCGATCACCGGTGGACACCGTGAACGAGAGGTCGCTGAAGAGCGGCTTGCCCGGCCGCGCGACGGCCACTCGATCGACGTCCACGAGAATCATCGGGGCGAAGGGTACGCGCTGCATCACGTTGCGCCGACATCGGGACGACCGCACGCGGGCGGCAGATGAGGTGGGCATGAGACGCTGACCGCGCCGCGTGGACGGCCGCCGGAGGTCCCCGTCCCCGCCGATTACGGACTCGGGGCCGCCACCACTAGATTGGCCCGCCGTGATCGATGTCGAGGCCTCCCGAAGCGCGCTCGTCGAGCTTCGTCATGCTCGACGTCACAACCACCGAGACGCGGTCCACTGGATCGATGCGCTCTACCGCGTCTACATCAGCGCCCTCGCGGCGGTGGTCGCGGTGATCCTCGGGTCGGGCCTGTTCGGCGATCAGAAGATCTCTGCGGACGATGCCGTCACGTTCGTGCACAGCGCGACGGGCTGGCTCGGCCTCGCCTTTGCGGCTGCGTGCGCGATCGGGTTGCGCTCCGGCGGCCGGGGCGGGCCGCTCACCCTCGAGGCACCGACGATCCAATACGAGCTGATGGCGCCGATCCCCCACGCCGTGTCGTTGCGGGAGCCGGCGGTCAAGCAGCTGCGGTTCATGTCCTTCACCGGGCTGTGCGTCGGCGCCGTCGTCGGCACGCTCGGCGTGCGCCAACTGCCCGTGAGCCCCGCGGCGCTCGTTGCCGGCTTCGCCGTGGCCTTCGCGCTGGCCGGCCTGCTCGCCGTGAGCCTGGCGATGATCGCCTCGGGTCACCGCATCGGCAAGCTCGTCGCCAACGTGCTCGCCGCCGCGCTGATCGCCTGGTCGGCCATCGACATCTACTTCGGCGTCACCACCTCGCCGCTCACGCTCATCGCGTCGATCGCCGGCGAGGCCATCACCGTCAACCCGTACGCGATCATCGGTGTCGTCATCGCCCTGGCCGCTGTGCCCGCGGCGATCTACGGCCTCGGGGGCACCTCGATCGACGACGCCCGCCGGCGCGCCGGCCTGGTCTCCCAGCTCCGCTTCGCCGTCACGCTCCAGGACATCCGCACGGTCGTCCTGCTGCGTCGCCAGCTGTCGCAGGAGACGCCGCGAGCCAACCCCTGGATCCCGATGAAGCGCGGTGGGCGCATGCCGCCGATCTGGAAGCGGGACTGGCGCAGCTACCTGCGCTTCCCGATCACCCGGGTGGCCCGCATGGTGATGCTCGCGGTCGTCGCGGGCCTGGCGCTCGGCGTCACCTGGAACGGGACGAAGCCGGCCTTCCTGATCACCGCGCTGGCGCTGTACCTGGCCGCGTACGACGCCGTCGAACCCCTCGCCCAAGAGGTCGATCATCCGTCGCGGTGGGACGACATCCCCGAGGACCACGGCGTCATCCTGCTCAAGCACCTGCCGGCCGCGTTCGCCGTGATGATCGTCATCTGCCTCATCGCCGGCGCGGCCTCCCTGATCCTGGTGCCGAGCAACGTGGTCATCACCATGCTGCCGCTGCTCGTCGTGCCGGTCGCCGCCACGTCGATGGCGGGCGCCGCGCTGAGCACCGTGATGGGCTCGCCCGACGTCGCGAAGATGATGTCCGGGCTCGGGGCCGACGTGATGGGCTTCGTGCTGCTGGCCCGCCTCGTGCTGCCGCCCGCGTTGACCGTGGCGGCGCTCGCCCCGATCTTCACGATCGGCTCCGACCCCAACAACCTCAACACTGCCCGCGCCAGCAACCTCGTGGGCTACGCAGTCATCGCGGCTGCCGTCTCGCTCATCTACATCCGCTACCAGAAACCAGACCGAGTATGAACAAGCCCGACAAGCCCGAACCGCTCCTGCGGACCGAAGACCTGGGCAAGGACTACGGCGATGGCCTCGGCCTCGTCACGCTCGATCTGACGGTGGGCAACGGCGAGCTCATCATGCTGGTCGGCCCCAACGGCGCCGGGAAGTCAACCTTCCTCGGCCTCACCTCGGGCCTCGTCGAGCCGAGCAACGGTGCCGCCTACATCAACGGCTTCGAGATCGGCACGCTCGAGGCGCGAGGGGCGACCTCGTTCCTGCCCGACGCGCCGATCCTGTATGACGACCTCAGCGTCAACGAGCACCTCGAGTACATCGCCCGCCTGCACAACACACAGGAGTGGGAGGAGTACGCCGACGAGCTGCTCGAGATGTTCAACCTGGAGGGCCGCGCCGACGACCTGCCGTCCAAGTTCAGCCGCGGCCTCAAGCAGAAGACCGCACTGATCCTCGGGCTCATCCGGCCGTTCTCGCTCCTGCTCATCGACGAGCCGTTCGTCGGGCTCGACACGCCCGGCCAGGAGACTCTGGTCGAGGTCCTCGGCGACCTCGTCGAGCAGGGCGCCTCGATCATCTGCTCGACCCATCAGCTCGACCTCGTCCCGAAGGCCACGCGCTGCGTAGGCCTGCGCGACGGCGAGAAGAGCTACGACGGTCCCGCCACGGCCGTCAAGATCCGCCAGCTCGTCGGCGAGTAGCCAGCCTCAGCGGCGGCGGCGGGCGCCTTGCACGAGCACCCGCTGGTACAGCCCGGTGGGCAGGCGGGACAGCAGGTCGAACATCCTGGCGTCCGGACCGACGAGGACGCGGCGGCGATCCGCCTCGACCGCGGCCAGGATCTTCAGCGCGGCCTTGTCCGGCGACGTCATGGCGATCTTGTCGAACCAGGCGCCGGCCTCGTCGAGTCCTCCGGCCATGGTGGCGCTGGCCTCGTCCATGCGGGCGTTGCGCACGATGTTGGTCTTGATGCCGCCGGGATGCACGGTGGTCGCGGACACGCCGCACCCCTCGATCTCGAGCTCCATGCGGAGCGCGTCGGTGAAGCCGCGCACGCCGAACTTGGCCGCGTTGTAGGCCGACTGCGACGGGATGCTCACCAAGCCGAAGACGCTCGAGAGGTTGACGATGTGGCCCGCACCGGACGCCTTGAGGTGAGGCAGGAACGCCTTGGTCCCGTGGACCACGCCCCAGAAGTTGATGTTCATCAACCACTCGAAGTCGTCGTAGTCCATGGCGTCGATCGTCGCCATCAGCGCGACGCCCGCGTTGTTGAACACGAGGTTCACGGCACCGTGCTCGTCGACCACCTGGTCGGCCCAGGCGAACACCGCGTCGCGATCGGCAACATCGACGCGGGTCGAGGTGACCTTCACCGCCGAGCCCTCGCACCGAGACACCGTCTCGGCGAGGCCGACCTCGTCGACATCGCAGAGCGCGAGGTGCGTCCCCCGGCGGGCGAGCTCCTCGGCGAGCGCCCGGCCGATGCCCGACCCGGCTCCGGTGATGGCGGCGACACGGCCGGCGAGGTCCTGCACGGGTGGTTGCTCCTTCGCAAGGTGACTCGGGTTCGACAACACCATGGCGTCGTCTTCGAGATCGCTGAGCTTCAACGCCCGATAGTCGCGCAGGTAGCTCTGGTGCACCTGCCACGGGAACGAGCCGCCCTGCTTCGGGAACGCGGCGGCGGAGCGCTGGATGTAGCCCGACGACAAGCCGAGCAACGGCTCGGCGGTCACCGACGGGTCGTGGTTGACCGGCATGCACTGGGCTTGGCCGCTCGACCGCATCAGGTTGAGCAGCCGGCAGACGTAGTCGCTCGTGAGGTCGCACTTGAGGGTCCACGAGGCGTTCGTGTAGCCGACGGCGAGCGCGAAGTTCGGGACGCCTTCGAGCATCATGCCCTTGTAGGTGAGCTTGTCCGGCAGCGAGACCGCCTCACCGTCGACGGTCATCGAGATGCCGCCGATGAACAACAGCTCGAGCCCGGTGGCGGTCACGATGATGTCCGCGGGAACCTCGGCGCCCGACTGCAGCGTGATGCCAGTCTCGGTGAAGGTCTCGATGTGGTCGGTCACGACCGACGCCGTGCCCGCCGTGATGGCCTTGAACAGATCGCCGTCGGGCACGACGCACAGGCGCTGGTCCCACGGGTCATAGGTCGGCGTGAAGTGCGTGTCGATGTCGTAGCCGGCAGGCAGTTCGTGCTCGAGGCGCTGGCGCAGCACCTTCTTCACGATGTCGGGTCGGCGGCGGCTGACCTGGAAGAAGCCCTGCGTGGTCAGCGCGTGGAACCAGCGGATCGCGTCACCCGCGTAGCGCTTCGGGAGCACTTTGCGCAGCGTCGCCGCCGCGGGGCTCTTCGGCGGGAGTGAGGCGATGTAGGTGGGCGACCGCTGGAGCATCGTGACGTGCCCGGCGGTCTTCGCCAGCGACGGCACGAGCGTGATCGCGGTGGCGCCGCTGCCGATGACCACCACGCGTCGACCCGCGTAGTCGAGGTCCTCCGGCCAGGCCTGGGGGTGCACGATCGGCCCGGCGAACCGGTCCATCCCCGCGAAGTCGGGCTGGTAGCCGTGGTCATAGCGGTAGTAGCCGCTGCACGAGAACAAGAAGCCGCACGTGAGCTGCACCGTCTCGCCGGTGTCGGTGCGCTCGGCGGTGATGGTCCAGCGCGCGTCGTCGGTGGACCAGTCGGCGCGCAGGATCCGGTGGTGGAAGCGGATGTGGCGGTCGATGCCCGACTCGCTCGCCGTGTCCTGGATGTACTGCAGGATCGACTCGCCGTCCGCGATCGACTTCTCGCCGGTCCACGGCCGGAACGAGTAGCCGAGTGTGTACATGTCGGAGTCCGAGCGGATGCCCGGATACCGGAACAGGTCCCACGTGCCCCCGATGGCGTCACGGGCCTCGAAGACCGCGTACGTGGCCCACGGGCAGTCGGTCTGGACGTGGTGGGCGGCGCCGATGCCCGAGAGGCCGGCGCCGACGATCAGGATGTCGAGGTGCTCCACGGTCGTTCGGCCTTCACGCCGCGGAGGCCGCGGAGACGAGCAGGCTGTTCAACGACCCCTGCTCTCCGAACAGCTCCTCGCGCCAGCGATCGACCACGTCGGTCGCGTCGATGTCGTCGGGGTGGAAGTCGGGGCGGTTGTAGTCCCGCAACTGGCGCCGGACCTCCTTGCGCAGGAACGGCGAGGTGCGCAGCCGGCGGACGCTGCGCATCAGCTTCGCGGGCCGGTAGGTGTCGCGGTCGCGGAGCAGCGACAGGATCACGAGCAGGGTCATGCCGCCGATGAAGCCGACGCAGATCCCGTTCATGGTGAACACCCGGGTGCGTTCGGAGCCGCCGACGGCCTTGTAGACGTCGAACGCCACCGCCTTGTGCTCGGACTCCTCGAGCGCGTGCCACATCAACAGGTTGGTGACGTCCTGGCTGCCGAACAGGCGCGCGGCGTCCTCGTCGCGCAGCACGATCTCGGCCAGGGTGGCGGTGAAGTGCTCGAGGGCCGCGGTGGCCGCCAGGTTCGCCTTCGGCGACATGATCCGCTCTCGGGTCTCGAGACCCCACTTCGTGAAGCGCTCGACCCGCTTGGTCGGGTAGCCCAGTTGGTCGAGGCGGTCGTCGAGCGCCCGGTGCTCCCGACCGTGGATCGCCTCCTGCCCGATGAACCCGGCGACCTGGCGCTTGAGCTCGGGATCGGTGATCTCGCTGCGGAAGTGCCGGACGGAGCGGACGAAGAAGTCCTCGCCGTCGGGGAAGACCGCCGACATCGCGGCGACGACGTGGCTCATGATCAGGTCGTCTTCGGGGGCGAAGTGGCGGGGGAGGTCCCGCAGCGACTCCTCGAAGGAGATCCGGCGGGTGGGGACCTTGCGGGTGGGATCGCTGGTCTGGGTCATCGGTCAGCTCCGGGCAGGCGTCGTGGATCGATCGAGCGGACGGGGGCACGGTGGACGACGTGATCGCCGGGCGGCACCCCCTCGGGCCGCTCCTGCACCGTAGACGATTTGAGCGATTTCCTCAATTACTCAAATCTGTTACTCTCGTCACATGGTTTCTCCGTCCGCCCTCGCTGCGGGACCCAAAGGCGAACAGACCCGCCGGGCCATCCTCGATGCCGCAATCGTCCGGTTCGGGCGCGACGGCTACCGAGCCACCTCCGTGGCCGAGATCGCCCGGGACGCGGACGTGGGCGGCACGGTCACCTACGCCTACTTCCCGAACAAGGAAGCGCTCTTCCTGGCGGCGCTCGACGAGGACGCCGCCACCGTCATCCACGAAGGCGTGTCGAGCATCCTGGCCGACCCGGACCCTCGGGCGTGGCGCGAGACCCTGATCTTCACCCTGGTCGACGCCGTCGATCGCCATCCCCTCACCGCGAGGGTGCTGGCCGGTCTCGAGCCGCACGTGACCGGACGGGTGCTCGACCTGCCCGCCCTCGCCGAGCTGCGCAAGACCGTGGCCGAGCGCCTGCGCACCGAGCAGGTGACCGGGATGGTGCGCGCCGACATCGACCCCGTCGCCGTCGGCGGCGGCGCCGTGATGATCATCGTGTCGTTGCTGATGTCCATCGTGCAGTTCGGCCGGGAAGCGGTGGCGCTGTACGGCCCGGACATCCTGGCGGTGTTCGAGGCGGCCCTGGACGCGACGCCGACCCCCCCACCTGGCTAGCCGAGCGATCCGGCCATCCCCCACGGACCACGGGGTGCTCGGTACTGTCGATCGCCCATGAGCGACGGCTTCTACTCGAAGGGCATCCTCGGCGGTCCGATC
>JBBQHT010000236.1:0-7834 GCA_038324235.1 Acidimicrobiales bacterium | reverse complement strand
CTTGGTCTCGAGGAGGAGGTAGGCAGCTCGAAGTTCGTCTTCGGTGGGATTCTGCGCCAGCCAGTCCTGGAACTCGAGGTCTGAACTGTCGATACGGAACAGCACGTGCTTCTCCTGTGTAGGTGTCTTCGTTGATGCGGCCTCTACCGTACTGAACCGACCATGAGGCCAGGGGTCGGTTTCGCGTCAAATCTGCGCGATCGGGCCAGAGTTCGACCGTCGTTGGACGCGGCGACGGGCGCGGTTCGGCCGTCGTTCACATCTCGTTCAGGCGCCGCCGGCCGGGGTGTCGTTCAGGCGTCCAACGCGACGCCGAGGTTGTCCGCGGCGTACCCGGTCATGCGCTTGTAGTCGACCTTGCCGTTGGGGGCGCGGCCGATCGTGTCGATCGAGACGACGCTCTTGGGGGCCTTGAACGACGCGAGCTTGGCCTTGACGTGGGCGATGACCTCGTCCTCGTCGAACGTCTCGCCGGGCATCAGCTCGACGACGGCGGTGATGGCCTGACCGAACTTCTCGTCGGGCAGGCCCACGACGACTGCGTCGTGCACGGCGGGGTGCAGCTTGAGGATCTCTTCGACCTCTTCGGGGAAGACCTTCTCGCCGCCGGTGTTGATGCACACCGACCCGCGCCCGAGCAGCGTGAGCGTGCCGTCGGCCTCGACCGAGGCGTAGTCGCCGGGGATCGAGTACGTCTCCCCATCGATCTGCACGAACGTCTTGGCCGACTTCTCCGGGTCCTTGTAGTAGCCGATCGGGTTGTAGCCCCGGACGGCGACCCGGCCGATGTCGCCCGACCCCGGCACCACGTCGAGGCCTTCGTCGGTGATCACCCGGGCCGATTCGCCCAACGAGAACTTCGCGGTCTCGTTGGTGCCACCGGCGCTCGAGATCGACACACCCAGGCCGATGGCCTCCGACGACGAGAAGGCGTCGTAGAGCAGCATGCCCGGGTTGTGCTTGAGCAGCGCTTCCTTCGTGTCGTGGCTCCACATCACGCCCGAGGACGTGAGCATGAAGAGGCTCGAGAGGTCCCAGCGGTCGGGCTCGGCGTCGAGGCAGCGCAGCATCGGCTTGGCGAACGCGTCACCGACGATGACCGCCACCGCGATCTTCTCGGACTCGATCGTGTCGAGCAGCTCCTCGACGTCGAAGTGACGGCTGGGCAGGGTGACGACCGCGCCGCCCTGGCACAGCGCCATGAGGCTCGTGTACTGGGCGGTGCCGTGCATCAGCGGGCAACCCGGGAGCAGCTTGCCCGCGGCGGTCCCCATGGTGGCGCGCACCGCGTCGTAGTCGACGGCCTCGCGGTACATCGGGTTCGCGGAGCCGACCACCGAGCGGATGATCGAGTCCTGCTTCCACATGACGCCCTTGGGCATGCCGGTGGTGCCGCCCGTGTACATCATCAGGATGTCGTCGTCGCCGCGCCCCCACGGCGCCAGGACGCGCTCGGTCTCGGTGGCCGCCGCGGCCTCATACGGGGTGGCCCAGGCGGGACAGGGCCCCGCGCCATCGTCGACCCAGAGCCAGGTCTTGACCTTGGGCAGGCGATCACGGATGCCCTCGATACGTTCGGTGAAGGTGCCGTGAAACACGACCGCGACCGCGTCGGCGTTGTCCCAGAGGTAGAGCAGCTCGTCGTCCGCGTAGCGGTAGTTCGTGTTGACCGGGACGAGCCCGGCCTTGAACGCACCGAACATCGACTCGCAGTACTCGGGGCAGTTGTACAGGTACTGGGCCACCTTGTCCTGGTGCTGGGCACCGGCATCGAGCAGCGTGCGGGCGATGCCGTCCGCACGGCGGTCGAAGTCACGCCAGCTCACGCGGCGATCGCCCTGGATCTGGGCGTCGGTGTCGGGGACCTCGTCCGCGGCGATCTCCCAGATGGTGGCGTAGTTCCAGGCCGCCATGGTGCGGTCCCCCTCGGTAGGTGACGTCGCTCCCCCGGGAGTGCGACGGTTTCGGCTCTGCTTCCACCAACGCGCTGGCGCGGCGGAAGTCGGATTCTAGGAGGGCGGCTCGGACAAGACACCATTCCTGAATCGACGTCAGGGAAGGTCGATCTCGCGACCTGCCGGCCACGCGGCGCGGCCGCAGGACTTCAGCCATCGGCGCCCCGGTGGGTGCACGGGTGCCCACGAAGTTTCGCATGCTTGGTGAAAGAGGGTATTGCGAGCGGGACCAGACGGAAGTAGAAAGCATCAAGGGGGCCACGCCCGGCGGGAGATCGCTGGGCTGACCGAAGGTGCGCAGGATGGATCACAGCGTTTTCACCATCGTGGCGCCGGTGATCCCGGGCCGGCACGACGAGCTCGTGCTGGTGCTGGGGGGCATCGGGCCGGATCCGTCAGCCAACCCGACGTTGCCCCTCGGTGCGGTCCCGGGCCTGCACTTCGCGAGCCTCACGATCCACGACGCCGGCCCGGGTGGCCCGGAGCTCATCTTCGAGCTCAACGTGGACGGCTCCGTGGCCGAGCACCTGCCCCAACTCGTCAAGGGGGTGCGCCCGGGGCTCGACGCGGTCTTCGGGTGCTGCACGGGCTGGTCGGTCACGGCCGACGACGCCGCGGCGGTCGGCTACCTGCGTCGCCACGTGGTGGACGCAGGGGCGTTCCACGTCGGCAACACGGGCCGGTCCGTCGATCGCATCCAGCAAGAGGCGCGCCTGTGGCAGGCGGTGCAGGGCCACCTCGACGACCTCCGCCGCGACGACACGCTGCCGGGGGCACCGTCGCAGATCCGTCAGGCCGTGGTCGACTTCGTCGCCGCCCGGCCCGACCTCGCGTGGGCCCTCGTGGCGCCCGCGCCGAACCTCACGACCAAGGAGCTGGCCGATCGCAAAGCCGCGAAGGCCACCTTCTTCGCGGCGGCCATCGGTGCGGCGGTGGTGCTCCTGCCGGTCACCCTCATCGGGGCTGGCTACCTGCTCGTGCGCGAGTGCCTCGACAAGCCCGATGACCGCGACGCGGATCCCGAGCTGGTGGCGTTGCTCGAGGCGTTCGAGGACCTCGACGGGCATGTGCAGAACCACCTCACGAGCGTCATCCCGATCAAGCCGGGGTGGTTCCGCCTCAACCTGCTCAAGCTCGTGCTGCGCGCGATCGAGACGCTGGCCCGTACCGACTTCACCCGTGGCAGCCTGGGCGGGATCTCGAGCATCCACTTCGCCCATTGGTCGATCATCGACGACGGCCAGACCCTGTTGTTCGTCAGCAACTTCGACGGCAGCTGGGAGAGCTACCTCGATGATTTCATCGAGCTCGCCCACATCGGGCTCACGGCGGTGTGGAGCAACGGCGTCGGCTTCCCCCGCACCCACTTCCTCGTGACCGAGGGCGCCACGCACGGACTCCAGTTCAAGCACTGGGCCCGGCGATCCCAGAAGCTCACCCCCGTCTGGTACTCCGCGTACCCGACCCTGGGGGTCACCGGCATCGACGCCAACAGTGCCCTGCGGCGCGGCCTCAGCGGCTCGCCCCAACCCGAAGAGGTGCAGACATGGGTCCGTCAGCTGTGAACGCGGGGGGTCGCACCCGACGGTGGACGTGCGCACGCCCATCACCCTCGCGGCGGCGGACCGCCCGGATCGCTCGGGCGTCCAGGGCATGATCTACGCCGGGTTCGGGGCGCTGCCCGCCGGGCGCTTCGTGCTGCTGCGCATCACCGATGGCCCGGCCGCACGGAGCTGGGTCGGGCGCGTGGCCACCCACGTCACCGGCGCGCCGGACCCCGGGACGCGCTCGACCGATCCCACCGCCGTGCAGTTGGCGTTCACCGCCACCGGCCTCGCCGCGCTCGGTGTGCGCACCGAGGGTCAGGACTTCGGCCGACCCTTCGTCGAGGGCATGGTCACGACGCATCGCAGTCGCATCCTCGGCGATGTCGGCGCCAGCGCGCCGACGTCGTGGCAATGGGGTGGCCCCACGGCGCCGGTCGACGTGCTCGTCGTCGCCCTCGCCGCCGACGACTCGGCGCTCGACCAACTCGTCGAGGGCCTGGGCATCGCGGCGACCGGCTCGGGCGTCGAGGTCGTCTGTGCCGTGCCGACCCGCATGCTCCCCGACGCCAAGGAGCACTTCGGGTTCAAGGACGGCATCTCCCAGCCCCGCTTCGCCGGGGAGGAGGGCACGGCTGGGGCGCACGACACCAACTGGTCGGCGGTGGCGCCCGGCGAGGTCGTGCTCGGGGCGATCGACCAAGCGGCCCAGCGCGCGCCCGTGCCGACCGTGTCGGCGCGCCGCGATTCGACCAACGCCCTGACGGCGTCGGGGCGCGGGGTCGTGGAGCTGGGGCGCGACGGCAGCTACCTGGTGCTGCGCCAGCTGCACCAGGACGTGGCCGGGTTCCGGTCGTGGACGCTCGACCAGAGCGGGGGCGATGCCGACCGGGCCGCCGAGCTGGCCGCCCGGGTCGTCGGCCGGCGCCAGGACGGGACCCCGCTCGTGGCGTTCGACGACGGGGCCGGTCAGAACGACTTCGGGTTCGCCAACGAGGATCCCGAGGGACTGGCCTGTCCGCTCGGCGCGCACGTGCGGCGCGCCAACCCCCGCGACGGCCGGCGGGCGATCGGGGACGAGACCAGCCAGACCGATCCGACGTCCACGCTCAAGAACACGAAGCGGCACCGGCTGCTGCGGCGCGGCCGGGCGTACGGCCCGCCGCTGGCCGATGGCGCGACCGTCGACGACGGGGTGGACCGCGGCTTGCTGTTCGTGGGCCTGAACGCGGACATCGAGCGCCAGTTCGAGTTCGTCCAGCACCACTGGCTGAACAGCGCCACCTTCGCCCGGCCGGGCGAGATCGATCCGCTGGTCGGCCCGAACGACGACGGCACGTTCACGGTGCCCGGCGAGGACCCCATCCGCACGCGCTACCGCGGCCTGCCCCGGTTCGTGACCGTCGTCGGCGGCGCGTACTTCTTCCTCCCGAGCCGTCCGGCCCTGCGCTACCTCGCCGCGCTGACCGACTGATCGCTCGCAGCCGGATCGTTCGACGGTCGGATCGTTCGACGGTCGGACCGTTCGACGGTCGGACCGTTCGATCAGGTGCTCGGGGTGATGGATGCTGACGGTGACACGCCCGACCTGTTTCGTACTTACGCTGTAGGTTACGCGTCATGGACTTCGAGCTCCCCGCCGCAGACGATCCCCGCCGCCTCGCCGTGCGCGAGTGGCTCGCCTCCCATCCCGAACCGTCGGGCCGGACCCTCGCCGAGGCGGGGTACGTCGCCCCGCACTGGCCGGCGCCGTGGGGCCTCGACGCCGATCCGATCCACCAGCTCATCATCGACGACGAGCTCAAGCAGGCGCGGGTCAGCCGCCCGCAGAACATGATCGGGATCGGCTGGGCCGGCCCGACGATCCTGCACGCCGGCACCGAGACGCAGAAGGAGCGCTACCTGTTCCCGCTCCTGGCCGGCGAGGAGATCTGGTGCCAGCTGTTCAGCGAACCCGACGCCGGCAGCGACCTGGCCAACCTGGCCACGCGGGCCGAGCGGGACGGCGACGAGTGGGTGATCAACGGCCAGAAGATCTGGACGTCGCTCGCCCAGTTCTCGTCGTTCGGCATCCTGATCGCCCGGACCAACCCGGATGCCCCCAAGCACAAGGGCGTCTCGTACTTCATCTGCCCGATGGACACCCCCGGGGTCGAGATCCGGCCGATCATCGAGATGACCGGTGGCCACACGTTCAACGAGGTGTTCCTCACCGACGTCCGTCTGCCCGCCGACAGCCTCGTGGGCGACGTGAACGAGGGGTGGACCCTCGCGAAGGTGACGCTCGGCAACGAGCGCGTGTCGCTATCGGGGGGCGGTGCCCTGTGGGGCAACGGACCGAGCGCGTCGGACCTGTTCGACCTCATCCGCAGCGGTGACGGCATCGAGGATCCGGTGCTGCGCCAGCGCGCGGCGCAGCTCTACATCGAGGCGGAGATCCTGCGCCTCATCCGCCTGCGCACGGTGACCGCCGCGATCAAGGGTCGCCAGCCCGGGCCCGAGGCGTCGGTGCGCAAGGTGCTCGCCGACGAGCACGGCCAGCACATCATGGCCCTGGCCAAGGACCTCAACGGCGCTGCCGGTCTGCTCTCGGGGACCCCGCAGGGCGCCGACGAGTCCGTGCTGCTCGGGGACGAGGGGCGCTGGGCGGACCCCGGCATCTGGCACTTCGGGTACCTGTTCGCCCAGGCGCTCACCATCGGCGGCGGCACGGGTGACGTGCAACGCAACATCATCGCCGAGCGGGTGCTCGACCTGCCCCACGACCTCGATGTCGAGGCCGGTCAGACCTGGGCCGAGGCGCGCCGCTCCGCCTGATGATCAGCTGCTCGATCGCCAGCCGCCTTCCAGGTGATGGACGGCGGAAGGCGCCGCGGTGTGTCGTTTCGACGGCAGGCCGTGCCGCGCACAAGAATCTGCGGCCATGGCTCGCCAGATCATCAACGAGGTCCCCAAGTTCAAGCGCAAGCAGAAGGTGATCGCCGTCGGTGACATCCCGGGCGTTCCCAACGGCACGCCGGGCAAGGTGTACTACGAGGCGGGCATCACGTGGTTCCGCTATCACGTGGCGTTCGAGAACGGCATCGAGTTGAGCAACGTCGATGGCAACGACATCGTCACCGTGGCCGAGTGGGACGAAACCCAGCGCGCGGAGCGCCGCGCCCAGCGCGAAGCCGAGCGCGCCGCCGCGCCGGCCCCCGTCGTCACCGCCGGCCCCCGTCACCACTGACCCAACCCGACATTGAGTCCGTGCGTCGGCTCCGAGCCGACGATCCGACTCAATTTCGAACGGCGACCTCAATTTCGGGATGGGGCGGGGCGCCGATAGCGTGACCGGCACGATGTCGTGCCGCTGAGGGCGCGGCCGGTGCTCGTAGGGGGACGCATGAAACTCGGGATGCAACTGCAGTACTCGGGGGGCTTCAAGGAGTCGGCGGCGCAGGCGGCGGAGTACGAGAAGGCCGGCCTCGACATCGTCTGGGTGGCCGAGGCATACGGCTTCGATGCGCCCAGCTTCATGGGCTACCTGGCGGCGACGACCGAGCACATCGAGATCGGGTCGGGCATCCTGCCGATCTACACCCGCACGCCGGCGCTCATCGCGCAGACCGCCGCCAGCGTCGACGCGATGTCCGACGGGCGCTGCATCCTCGGCCTCGGGGCGTCGGGCCCGCAGGTGATCGAGGGCTGGCACGGCATCCCGTACGACGCGCCGATCGGGCGCACCCGCGAGATCATCGAGATCTGCCGCGAGATCTGGCGTCGTGAGGGGCCGGTCGAGTTCGACGGCAAGTACTACAAGATGCCGCTCCCCCCGGAGCAGGGCACGGGTCTGGGCAAGCCGCTCAAGATCATCACGCACCCGATCCGCCCCGACATCCCGATCTACGTCGCCTCGCTCGGTGAGAAGAACGTGCAGATGACCGCCGAGCTGGCCGATGGCTGGCTGCCGATCTTCTACCTGCCCGAGAAGGCCGGCGAGGTGTGGGGTCCCGATCTGGCGATCGGGAAGGCCAAGCGATCCGACGATCTCGGTCCCCTCGAGGTCGTGGCGGGCGGCGTGATCTCGATCACCGACGAGCCCGACTCCATCCTCGACTTCGGGCGCGGCATGGCGGCGCTGTACATCGGGGGCATGGGCGCTCGCGATCGCAACTTCTACAACCAGCTCGCCTGCCGGTACGGCTACGAGAAGGAAGCCAAGGAGATCCAGGACCTGTACCTGGACGGCAAGAAGAAGGAAGCGGCGGCGCTCGTACCCAAGGAGTTCCTCGAGCTGACGAACCTGGTCGGCCCGGAGGGCTTCGTGAAGGAACGCATCCAGGCGTTCAAGGA
>JBBQHT010000235.1:0-7849 GCA_038324235.1 Acidimicrobiales bacterium | reverse complement strand
GGAGGGAGCACCGACCAAGCCGCACCGCGAGCACGCGCCGGACCACGACCGGGGCCGATAGTCGGTCGGGGTGCAGTTGAGGCGTGTCGCTAGGGTGAGGTCCGGTGGCTAAGGAGCGTGGTGATGCATCAGAACCGAAGCAGATGTCGTTGTTCGGTCCCTACGGGAGCGACGAGGAGGAGCGCGATGAACCACTTCGGCGAGCTGGCCCGGGACCATTGGGCGGAGTGGCTCCCGACGCGGTTCCACGAGATCGAGAACCCGGACGACTTTTTCGCGGGTCTGGGCCAGGAAGTCAGCCAGCAGATCCACGCGACGATCGACGCGACAACGATCCCATCATCGGTGCCCCCGGAGAAAGTGGCGGGCTGGTGGAACATGGCCCGGTTGAGCGCCGAGAACCAGGCGCTGTCGGAGATGGTGTTCCTCCCCCCGGAGGAGGGCCTCGAGGAGCCGGAGCTGCCGATCGACCCGTACCTCCCGGACCGGATCAGTTACGAGATCATGATGGAGTTCTACGCGGAGCGGGAGGAAGAGTCGATCCTGGAGCAGCTGGCCTGGGACGCGGAGAGAGCCGCGCAAAACCCGTAGCGGCCCGGTTCCGTCCGGTTGGCCAGCATGATCTGGCGCCGCCGGGCGATCGGGCCAAGGCCCGAGCCAACCTCGACGCCCTCCACGTCCTCGCCGAGCTCGGCGAGCGCGGCGGGCCGGCGGGCCCGGAGGATCAGGCGGTGCTGGGCCGGTGGGCGGGCTGGGGGGCGCTCGCTGGGGTGTTCGATGAGCAGGACCCGAGCTGGGCCGGGGAACGCCGCGAGCTGCACGGCCTCGTCGACGACGAGGCGTGGGCCTCAGCGCGGCGCACCACCTTGAACGCGCACTACACCGACGCCCAGGTCGCCGCCGCAGTGTGGGAGATGGTCGGCCGGGCCGGCTTCGCCGGGGGGGCGGTGCTCGAACCCGGTTGCGGGGCCGGAAACTTTTTTGGTCTCGCCCCTGACCCCGAAGCGTGTGCGTTCGTGGGCGTCGAGCTGGACCCGACGACGGCGCGCATCGCCCAGGCCCTCTACCCCGACGCCGGGATCCGAGCGGAAGGGTTCGAAAAGACCCGTTTCCCCGACGGGAGCTTCGATTTGGCCATCGGCAATGTCCCCTTCGGCGATTTCCGGCTCGTGGACCCGGTGAGTAACCGGGCCGGGCACAACATCCACAATCACTTTGTGCTGAAGGCCCTCGATTTGACCCGGGAAGGGGGGTACGTGGCGCTGATTACGAGCCGTTACACCCTCGACGCGGCGTCGCCGGCGGCGCGGGCGGCGATGTACGACCGGGCCGACCTGGTCGGCGCCATGCGCCTCCCCGCCGGGACCTTTCGGGCGGCCGCGGGCACGAACGTGATCTGTGACATGGTCGTGCTCCGGCGCCGAGAACCCGGCCGGGCGCCCGGCGACGACCGCTGGCTGAGCGTCGGCGAGCTGCACACCCCGACGGGGGCGGTGCCGGTGAACCAGTTCTTTGTCGATCACCCGGAGCTGATCGTCGGCGACGCCATGGTGGGGCGGGGCCAGTACCGCGACGAGGACCTGGTCGTGGCCCGCACCGATGACTTCGACCGGCGCCTCGCCCACGGCGTCGACGCGCTCGTCCGCCGGGCCGAGGGCCTGGGCCTCACCTACACCCCGAAGCCGCCCGGTCCCGTCGTCGCCCCGGTGGCGCTCGCGGCGCCGCCGGCGGGCTGGAAGGAAGGCTCGATCCACCGGGCCGACGGCCGCTTCGTCACGGTCGTCGCCGGGACCGTGACCGCGCTCGCGGTGCGGGCCGGCGACGTCGACGAGCTGGCCGCCCTGGTCGAGCTGCGCGACACCGCCACCGACCTGCTCGACGTCCAGGCTCGCTCCGGTGACGACCCCGACTTCGCCGGGGCCCAGGGCCGGCTCAACGGGCAGTACGACGCCTACGTGGCTCGGTGGGGGCCGCTCAACCGGTCCCGGGTCGTCGCGACCGGCCGGGTGGACCCGGAAACCGGTGAGGTCCGGACCCGCAAGCTGTACCCGACGATGGGCGGGTTCCGCGCCGACGCCGACGCGCCCACCGTGATGGCCCTGGAGAACTTCGACGAAGAGACCGGCGTGGCCCAGAAAGCGGCGATCTTCAGCCGCCGGGTCGTCGCCCCTCGCCCGGTGGTCGAAAGCGTCGAGAGCCCGGCCGAGGCGTTGGCGGTCTGTCTCGATCAAGTCGGCCGCCCCGACCTCGACCGCATCGCCACCCTGTTGGACCTGGACCCCGCCGCGGCCCGGGCCGCGCTCGGCGAACTGGTGTGGGATGACCCCGCAGACGGGGAACTCGTCGCGGCGGGTACCTACCTGTCGGGCAACGTGCGGGCCAAGCTGGCCGAGGCCCAGGCCGCCGCCACCACCGACCCGCAGCAGTGGGCGGCGAACGTCGCCGCGCTCGAGCGGGTGATCCCCGAAGATCTCGGACCGGGAGAGATCGACGCCCGGCCCGGGGCCACCTGGATTCCCGAAGCCGACCTCGAAGACTTCGTGGTCGACGTGCTCGGCGCCCGCGAGGCCACGGTGACCTACGAGGCGACGACGGGGAACTGGATCGTGAAGGTCCCGGCCGGGACCCGCCACAGCGTCGCGATGTCCTCGGAGTGGGGCACCGACCGGATGGCGGGCTACGAGCTGCTCGCCAAGACCGCGAACCAGACGGTCCCCAGCGTCTATGACACGATCGACGATCGCCGGGTCCTGAACCTCGAAGCGACCCTCACCGCCCGCGCCAAGCAAGACGCCATCGTCGAACGGTTCGGCACCTGGATATGGGAAGACGACGACCGGGCGGCCCGCCTGGCCGCCCGCTACAACGACATGTTCAACGCGACGGTCGTCCCGTCGTTCGACGGCTCGCACTTATCGCTGCCCGGCCTCGTCGAGGGCTTCACCCCGCACGACCACCAGCGCGACGCCGTGTGGCGCGTCCTCTCCGAGCCCACCGTGCTCCTCGCCCACGAAGTGGGCGCCGGCAAAACCGCCACCATGGTGATGGCGGCCATGGAGCTACGCCGCGTTGGTTTGGTCTCGATGCCCGCGATCGTGGTCCCGAACCACATGCTCGAGCAGTTCACGCGGGAGGCGAAGCAGCTCTACCCCCAAGCCAACCTGCTCGTCGCCGGCGCCGACGACGTCTCGGCGAAAGGGCGCAAGGGGTTCGTGGCGCGGGCGGCGATGGGCAATTGGGACGCGGTGATCATCACGCACTCGGCGTTCGAGCGGATCCCCGTCAGTGCCGAGGCCCGCGCCCGGTTCGTGACTACCGAACTCGACGACCTCCGCCTCGCCCTCAGCGCCGCGACCGCCGCCGACCGGCCGTCGGTGAAGGGGATCGAGAAGGCGATCGTCCGCCGCGAAACGAAGCTGGCGGAGCTTCTCGCCCCCGACCGCAAAGACGACGGCGTCACCTTCGAAGCCACCGGGATCGACTACGTGGCGATCGATGAGGCCCACCTGTTCAAAAACCTGGAGACGGCCAGCTCGATCCCGGCGATGGCGTCGAGCGGTTCGCAGCGGGCTATGGATCTGAATTTCAAGTTGCAGGTCCTGCGCGAACGCAACGGCGGCCGCGTCGCCACCCTCGCCACGGCGACGCCGATCGCGAACAGCATCGCCGAGATGCACGTCATGCAGCGCTACCTGCAGCCCGAAGCGCTGGCCCAGGCCGGGGTGAGCAGTTTCGACGCGTGGGCGGCGAACTTCGCCCGGCCGGTCACCGAACTCGAGCTGGCCCCCGACGGTGGCTCCTACCGCATGGCCACCCGGTTCGCCCGCTTCGCGAACGTGCCCGATCTCACCACCATGTTCCGCGCCGTGGCCGACGTGCGCACCGCCGCCGACCTGCACCTGGCCACCCCCGACCTCGCCGGCGGGGGACCCGAGACGGTCATCGTGCCCACCACCGCTGCGCTGAGCGGTTACGTCGAGTCGCTGGTGGGGCGGGCCGAACGGGTCCGCAACCGCTTGGTCACCCCGGCCGAGGACAACATGTTGAAGGTCACGGGCGACGGCCGCCGGGCCGCGCTGGACCTGCGTCTCGTCGGCGAGACCCCCGAGGACCCGACGAAAGCCCAGATCGTCGCCGGTCGCGTCGCGGAGATCTACCACCGCCACGCCGGGGACCGGTTCGTCGATCCGGCCACCGGCACCCTCGCCGATCGGGCCGGGGCGTTGCAGCTCGTGTTCTGCGACCTCGGCACCCCCAAACCCGGCGCCTGGTCCGTCTACGCGGAGCTACGAGAACAACTCGCCGAGCGGGGCGTCCCGGCCGGGCAGGTGCGCTTCGTGCACGAAGCCGGCAGCGATCGCGCGAAGGCTGATCTGTTTGCCGCCTGCCGCGACGGGCGCGTCGCCGTCCTGATCGGCTCCACCGAGAAGATGGGGGTCGGGACCAACGTGCAGGACCGGGCGATCGCCCTGCACCACATGGACTGCCCGTGGCGCCCCGCGGACCTCGCCCAGCGCGATGGGCGCATCATCCGCCAAGGCAACCAGAACCCCCAGGTCCACGTCGTGCGCTACGCCACCGAAGCGTCCTTCGACGTGTACATGTGGCAAACCGTGCAGAGAAAATCCGCGTTCTTGCACCAGATCACCGCCGGCACCAACACCGCCCGGGGCGTCGAGGACGTCGGCGACGCCACCTTGTCCTTCGCCGAAGTCAAGGCGCTGGACACCGGCAACCCGCTCATCATCGAACACGCCGAACTCACCGCGCAGCACGCGCAACTCACCCGGCTCGCCGCCGCGCACCACGCCGATCAGACCCGCCTGGGCCGCACCGCCACCCGCGCCGACCGCACCGTCGAGCAGCTCGCCGGGCACATCGGCCAGTACGAACACGCCATCACCCGTCGGGTCGACACCCACGGCGACGCTTTCCGCATGACGATCGCCGGCACCGCCTACACCGACCGCCGCGACGCCGGCACTGCCCTGCAGAGCGGGCTGCAAGCCCAGCTGCGCTCCTACCAGCCCCAGACCGGCCCCGTCGCCCAGCTCGCCGGCTTCGACATCTTCGCGGATCTTCACCGTGACTGGCCGCCCCGCGTCACCCTCCACGTCGACGGCACCCCTATTCGGATCGAGGTGGACCGGGCCGCGCTCGCCGCCGGCAACCCGGTGTCGCTCATCCGCCGCCTCGAACAGCCCCTGCACCACCTCGACGACGCCCTGGCCACCGCCCGGCACAACCACAGTGCCGCGCTCGACGAGGCCACCAACGCCCGCGCCCGCATCGGCCTTCCGTTCCCTCGCCAGGACCAGCTCGCCACGGTCAAGGTCCGCCTCGATGAACTGACCACCATCCTCACCCCCACCGACGACCACCCCACCGAACCCGCCGTCACGCCACCCCCCACTGGGCAGCAGCCCGTACCCGGCGCCGGCGGACCGCTACCCCAGCCCACGTCCGCGCCGTCCAACACCCACACCCCCCGCCGGTCCCGGGGCCCGACCCCCAGCCGAGACCACGGCCGCTGACTCCCGGGGTGCCGCCTCAGCTCACGGTTTCAGCGCCGGCCCCGGCGCCGCCGCGCGGCGTCAAGGCGCCGCGCGGCGGTGATCAAATCGCGGCGGTAGGTGTCGCTGTCCTCGATCGTCGCGAGATCGCGGCCGATGACATCGACCAACGCGCTCAGCGACACCCCTTGCTCCTCAGCCAGGCGCTGCCAGCCACCGTGGCCTTCCGGTGTCAGAAAGGCGTGTAGGGCAACGCGTTCAGGCTCGGCGGTCATGGCCGAATGATCGTCGGCACCCTCACACCCGCGCCAACGCGGGCCGAGAGATGGGGAACCTCCGCTCCGGTCACGCCGTCGGGCTCCCAGTCCGCTGGACCACGCAGAACTCGTTCATCTCTGGGTCTCCCAGGACCGCAGTCCGATAGCCGCCCCCGGCGACGTGCTCGGCCAGCACGGTGGCCCCACGGGCGACCAAGCGCGCGACCTCGACACCGAGGTCGTCGACCAAGAGGTCGAGGTGGACGCGGTTCTTGCCCGACTTGGCTTCGGGGACACGCTGGAGAGTGAGGCAATGAAGCCCGCCGCCCGGGGTGACCAACACGTGGAACGGCTCACTCGGGTCGACGGCGGTGGGCTCCTCGTAGCCGATGGCCTCTCGCCAGAAGGCGGCGACGAGCGCAACGTCCTGGCAGTCCAACGTGATCCCGATGGTCATCGCCACGACGTTCTCCGAACAGGGTTGGAAAACCGAACGTCGCGACGGTAACGCCCAGTCGCTGCGGGACAGCCAACGACCACATCCACCATGGGCCAACATCGTGATCGAACGCCGACCGTTACCCCACCCGCCGAGATCCGGGACACGCCTCTGTCTTCCTCGATTCAGCGGACCAGCTCGACCCGGGCCCGTTCGGGGGTGCGGCTTGCGACCTATCCGGGCGGCAGATCCCGAGGTTGGCGTATCGGCGGGAAGTCATGCGCCGGCTCCGTCTCTCGCCGGTGGAGGGGGCTGTGGTTGACTGGCGGCATGTGGGTGGCTGGCACGCACACCGAGTTTCAGGCGATGGTCGAGGCGCACGGTTTGCGCGGCGCGCTCACCGGGCTGGGGTTGGGGGAGGCCGATCTGCACGAGGCTTCCTGGGCCCGGTCCGAACGGCTGTTTTGGACGGTCGCGGCCCCGCACGGCTACCCCGGCCCCGACACCCACGACGCGATCGCGGGCGCCTGGTTCCACGGCGCCGCGCTCGCCGCCGTGGTCCGGCGCCGCGACCACGAGCTCCCGACCCGGGCCGTGACCCTCCAAGACCTGCAGCACGCGGTGCACACCTTCGAAACCGAAGCGACCGCGACCGGTGACTCGGCGGTGACCCTGGCCCGCTTCGCGATGGTCCGCGCCGAGCTGACCCCCCAGTTCGTGGCCCACGTCCCTGACGCGGCGTGGGCCGCAGTCGTGACCGAGGCCGGGATGACACCCGCGGTCGCGCGGGAATGTTTGGCGTTGTTCGCCATCGACGGCGCGGTCGTGGCCCGCATCGCGCTCGACCACGCCGCCACCGACCACCCGGCCCGGCCGCGGCGCGATCCAGGCCGGCCCGACGACGCGGCGCGGGAGCCGACGGGGCCGCCGATCGAAATGTTGGGGGTGGTCGGATCTTTGATCGACGGGCAGCTGGCCGAGCACCGCGAGCAGTACCGGCTCCTCGTCGAAGCCGCCGTACGCGGCCCCTACGTCCTCGACGACGCCACGATCACCCGCGTCCAAGCCGTCTACCGCGAAGCCGCCCAGTTGCTCGACCTGTACGACGAACAACTCGGCCGGTGGGCCGCCGGCCCCCTCACCGACGACCAGGCCACCGAGGTCACCCGACTCCACGCCGCGCTCCCCCCGCTACGCGAGGCCGTGACCGCCGTCCTCGCCCTGGCCGGCGACCTCACCGATCAGACCATCGAAACCCTCCTCGCCAAACCTGACCTCGAGGTCGGTCTCGAATGGCTTCTGCGACACCCCGACCGGTGACCCCACCCGGCCCCCACCGGTCCCCCGGCCGCCGACACGGTCGCTAACGCCAACTACCGGTCCATTATCGGTCAGACCCCTATCCGACGAGCATGTTCGGCATCGCCGAACTGTACCGTTTAGCCCCCCTTGACCGGACACTTCACCGGACGGGTCTTACGGGACGATCGAAGCCCAGGTCAGCGTCGATCGACCTCCTCGAGGGTTGGTGTCCGGTGAGGGTTCCCCATGTGACACGGCGTGGCCGCCGACGAGGCCCAGTGCTCGGGTCGGTGTCACCAGCCGCCAACTAGACGTGCGGCGCGACGACCGTCGCTGTA
>JBBQHT010000234.1:0-7951 GCA_038324235.1 Acidimicrobiales bacterium | reverse complement strand
TGCCGATCCCGCCATCGGCGAGGTCATCGCCGACGCGATCGACAGGGTCGGCAAGGACGGCGTCGTCACGGTCGAAGAGTCCAACACGTTCGGCATGGAGCTCGAGTTCACCGAGGGCATGCAGTTCGACAAGGGCTACCTCTCGCCGTACTTCGTCACCGATCCCGAGCGCCAGGAAGCCACGCTCGAGGACCCGTACATCCTCTTCGTGAACTCGAAGATCAGCTCGGTCCAGGACATGCTGCCCGTGCTCGAGAAGGTCATGCAGGCGGGCAAGCCGTTGCTGATCATCGCCGAGGACGTCGACGGTGAAGCGCTGGCCACCCTGGTGGTCAACAAGATCCGCGGCACGTTCAACTCGGTCGCCGTCAAGGCCCCGGGCTTCGGCGAGCGCCGCAAGGCGATGCTGGCCGACATGGCCATCCTCACCGGCGGCCAGGTCATCTCCGAGGAGATCGGCCTCAAGCTCGACAACACGACGCTCGACCTGCTCGGCCACGCCCGCAAGGTGGTCATCACCAAGGACGAGACCACGATCATCGAGGGTGCCGGCACCAGCGATGACGTCAACGGTCGCGTTGCGCAGATCAAGCGCGAGATCGACGACACCGATTCGGATTGGGATCGCGAGAAGCTCCAGGAGCGCCTCGCGAAGCTGTCCGGCGGCGTCGCCGTCGTCAAGGTCGGCGCGGCCACCGAGGTCGAGCTCAAAGAGAAGAAGCACCGCATCGAGGACGCGCTGTCCGCGACGCGTGCGGCCATCGAGGAAGGCGTGGTCGCCGGTGGCGGCACCGCCCTGCTCCGGGCCCGTGCGTCGATCACGACCGTCGTCGAGTCGCTCGAGGGCGACGAGGCCACCGGTGCCCGCATGGTGTACAAGGCGCTCGAGGCGCCGGCCCGCACCATCGCCAGCAACGCCGGCCTCGAAGGCGCCGTCATCGTGCAGCGCATCGAGTCCGAGTCTGGCTCCACCGGCCTCAACGCCGCGACCGGCGAGTTCGTCGACCTCATCAAGGCCGGCGTCATCGACCCGGCCAAGGTGACCCGCGCCGCGCTGCAGAACGCGGCGTCGATCGCGGCCCTGCTGCTCACCACCGAGGCGCTCGTCGCCGACAAGCCCGAAGAGGCTGGCGCCGCGGGCGGCATGCCGCCGGGCATGGGTGGCATGGGTGGTATGGGCGGGATGATGTAAGACCTGCCCATCGCCCGCTGCGTCCCCCGGGAGGCAGCAACGATGTGTGTTCGATGGCCGGCCCGCGAGGGCCGGCCATCGTCGTTCTCGCCCCGGTCCGGCGCGGACAGGCCTGGCGTAACCGCCCGGCCCCGGATGCGTCCTGTACGGTCGATCCCGCCCCCCCGCCGAGCCGAGTGCCCGGCGCCCCTGTCAGGAGACGTCATGGCCCGTCATGGTATGGACCCGTCCGCCTCGCTCGAGCGCAAGCTCACCGACTTCGGGTCGAGCCTGCCCGACGACGAGCGCTCGATCTTCTACAGCATCCTCGCCATCGCCGCGACCGCCGACGAGCCCGACGTCGCCGGCTTCGAGATGCACCAACACCGCAGCGGCGATCCGCACGTCGGTGGGGGTGGCGAGCTCAACATGATCCAGATCCAGTCCCTGCTCAGCCAGCGCGCCCTGGCCGTGTCGATCACGACCGGCATGATGCAGGCCATGAACGACTCCCAGAAGGGGATCATCGGCAACATCAAGTGACCCGACGGCGGGACGACGGAACCAACGCCCACGCCGGCGTCGACTGACGGGGCAGTACGCTGCTCGCCATGGACACCCCGCTGACCCCGCCCGATCCCGTCAAGCTCCTGGCCCTGTGGAACGAGTGGGAGTCGGGCGAGATCGAGCCCGGGCGGCTCATCAGCAACCTCAAGACGGCGGGTCTCGGGGCGTTGCTCGAGCAGGTCATCCAAGAGCGGGCAGGGCAGTCCTGAGCGATGGCTGAGGCCGAGCCGACCACGCGGGGCGGCGCGCAGTACATCCCCCGACCCCCGATGTGGGAGCCGGGTGGGCCACCGCCGTGGTCGTCGATCCCACCCGCGCTACGGCACTTGACCCTCGACGGCATCCGGACGGCGTTGGCGGCGAGGGCGGTCACGGTGGCGCCGCGGACCTCGCCGCTCGAAGGGTCTGGCGTCCGGGCGTCGGCCGTGCTCGCCCCGTTGTTCGAGGAGGACGGACAGGTCTACGTGGTGCTCACCCGGCGCGCGCAGCACCTGCGCAGCCACCGCGGCGAGGTGAGCTTCCCGGGCGGTGGGCAGGACCCAGGGGAGGAGTTGTTGCAGACCGCGCTGCGCGAGGCGTGGGAGGAGATCGCGATGGATCCGGCGACGGTCGAGATCATCGGCGAGCTCGATCACCTCGAGACCGTGATGAGCCGATCGTTCATCGTGCCGTTCGTCGGGGTGCTGCCCGGCCGGCCCGACCTCGTGGCCAACGCCGACGAGGTGGAGCTGATCCTGTACGTGTCGCTCGACGAGCTGCTGCGCGACGACGTGTTCCGCGAGGAGCAGTGGCACCTCGCCACCCTGCATCGGCCGCTCGTGTTCTTCGAGATCGTGGGCGACACGATCTGGGGGGCGACCGGCGCGATGTTGCGTAACCTGCTGGCGATCGCGACGGGCACGGTGCCCGCCGTGGCCGACGGTTCCGACGGCCCGGCCCGGTCGGCCCGGGTCGCCCGGTTCCACGGGCAACCGGTCGACGAGGACGGACCCGCCGCCGCGGGATGATCACGAGGGGGAGCTTGTCGATGACACCCGGGTCGCCACGAACCGACCGCCCGCGCGTCGTCGTCACCGGCATGGGCGTCATCGCCGCGGCCGGGTGCGATCTCGATTCGTTCTGGGCCTCGGTGCTCGCCGGCAACGTCGCGCCGGCGGCCACCGTGGTCACCGGGTTCGATCCGCTCGACGTGATGCGCAAGAGCGAGGTGCGCCGCAGCGACTCGCGCATCCACTTCGCCCTCGGTGCCGCCCAGCAGGCCGTGGCCGATGCGGGGTCGCCGGCCCTCGATCCGCGGCGGACCGGCGTGATCATCGGCAACGTGCACGGGGCCGCAGACCGCGTCGAGACCGAGACCGACGTCATGCGGCGCGACGGTCGCAAAGCCGTGAGCCCGCTCCTGGCCGGACTCGACAGCGACAACGCGCCGGCGGCCGCGATCGCGCTGCACCTCCAGGTGCGCGGTGTGTGCCAGATGGTCGGCGGTGCCTGTGCGAGCGGCACCTACGCGATGACCGACGCGACGCGGCTCATCACCGCCGGGGTGTGTGACACCGTGATCGCGGGGGCCACGGCGGCCTACCTGCCCGATGTGCTCCTGGCGGCCTACGAGAACCTGCGGGTCGTCTCCCCGAGTGGGTGGGTGCGCCCGTTCGACATCCGCCGCGACGGGTTCGTCTACAGCCCGGGGGCCGCGGTCCTCGTGCTCGAACGGGCCGACCTGGCCGAGGCGCGCGGTGCTCGCATCTACGGCGAGGTCGCGGGCGGAGCCAGCACGAACGACGCGTTCCACCCGGTGCAGCAGAGCGGGACCGGCGCCATCGAGTGCATGCAGGCCGCGCTCGCCGACGCGGGGCTCGCGCCGGCCGACATCGTGCACGTCAACGCCCACGGCTCAGCCACGCAGGCCAACGACCAGATCGAGGCCGACGGCATCAGGGAGATCTTCGGCCGCGGTCCGGACGCGCCGAACGTCACCTCCATCAAGGGCGTGACGGGCCATTCGCTGGGCGCCGCCGGCTCGTTCGAAGCGGTCGCCGTGCTGCTGTCGTTCCAGCACGGCCTGTTGCCGCCGGCGGGGATCGACGCGGATCTCGACCCGGCGATCGACCTCGACGTGATCGTCGACGCGCCCCGGCCGTGGACCCCGGGGCCCACCATCTCGAACTCGTTCGGTCTGGGCGGCCAGAACGGCACCGTCGTGCTCGTGCCGCCACCGCCCGCGTGACCTGGTCCAGCGGGTGACAGGCCCCGCCGTGCCCGGTCGCTTGCACCCGTGCCGCTCGGTACCAGCGCCGCCCGGTGCCGCTGGGGCGTCATCGGTTCGCCCCGTGATCCCGTCTTGCCCGTGACCGACCGTCCCCAGGAGCCCGCCATGTCCCTCCGCGATGCCGAGGCCGATGTCGACCCCGACCGCTTCACGATCCACCACACGCCCACCACGCTCCGCGGCTTCCGCCAGGCCTATGTCCGCGAGGGTGTCGGGGGAGTGCCCCTGCTCCTGGTGCACGGCTACCCCGACACCAAGCGGATCTGGTGGCGCGTCATCGCGCCGCTGGCCGCGGCGGGCTTCGAGGTGATCGTTCCGGACCTGCGGGGCTTCGGTGATTCCGAGATCGGCCCCGACGGGTTCCACGACATCGCCGCGTCGAGCCGGGACCTGCACGCGCTCGTCCACGATCACCTGGGCCATGATCGGGCCCTGCTCGTGGCGGGCGACTTCGGCGGCGCGATCATCCAGGATCTCGCGTTGCGGTTCCCTGGTTTTGCCGAGCAACTGGTGCTGTTCAACGCGCCGTTGCCGTACCTGAAGGGGCAGATGGACGGCCTGCGCACGCTGCCGGTGAGCGCGCACGACTACTTCCTGCGGCAGGGCACCGATGCCGATGCGCTGGCATCGGAGCTCGCGACGCCCGCCGCCCGGCGCGCGTACATCGCGACCTTCTACTCGTCGCGCTTCTGGGCGCACCCCGGCGCGTTCGACGAGGCCACGATCGCGTTTCACACCGAGCCGTTCGCCGACGGCGCGAAGCTGCGGGCGTGCTGGGGCTGCTACGAGGCGGCGTTCGATCCCGGTGCGCGCCGCGAGGCGCCGTTGCTGCGCCAGAACGCCGACGTGCGGGCGCTCATCCTGTACGGGCCCTCGGATCACGTGATCCCCGCGGACTTCGATCGCATGGCGGCGGTCGTGTTCCCGCACCACGTCGGCCCGTACCTGGTGCGCGACTGCGGGCACTTCGTGCAGTGGGAGGCCCCCGAGCTCCTCGTGAACACGCTCACCGCGTTCGCGAAGGACCTGCCTCACTGACCCAACCCCTCCCGATCTGTCGGCCGGGAGCGCGCTATTCGGTCATGGATCCGGACAGATCCGGGGATTGGAGTTCTGGCTGGAGTCAGCGCGCTATTCGGTCACCACTGCCGACAGATCTCGAGGGCGGTGACAGCCGACAGCCGAAAGATGCCCGGGCAACCGGGTGATCAAGGGCGCACGCCGGCGCAGGCTCGCAGGGCCTGCCAGGTGTACATCGCCGCGTAGGACAACGCGAGCACGGCGACGAGGCCGCCGACGTTCGGGCCGAGCCACAGCGTGGTGCCTGCGGTGAGCGCGATCGCCAGGGCCACCACGATGAGCGAGCGGACGATCGGGTGGAGGCCGAGCGGCGCCACACCGGCGTCGAGCGCCTCGCTCAGGTCCGGGTCCTCGGCGTGCAGGCGAGCCTCGATCGCGGCGAGGGTCTCCTCTTCGTGGCGGTCCAGCATCGCCTCCGAGTGTGCCAGACCGGCCGCGACCGTGTCGGCCCGGGTCGGCACCGGGTAGCGTGTCCGCATGCCCAAGGTGATCTTCGAAGGCGACACGCAGGCCGAGATCGTGGCGCAGGTCAAGCGCTGGCTCGTGTCGATCGATGCCGATCAGGACGGCCGCATCTCGGTGAACCAGGCGATCGAGCAGGGAGCCGAGCTCACCAAGGACGCGTTGCGGATCATCGCATCTGCGGCCCCGAAGCCGATCGCCGAGAACGACGTGGTGAAGGCGCTCACCGATATGGGCTACAAGGCGACGGATGCGTCGAAGCGGGCCCTCGTGGACGGGCTCGATCAGGTCGAGGAGCTCACGGGGGGCAGTGTGCTCAAGACCGTCAGCTCCAAGGGTCGCAACGCGATGTACGAGATGAACGTCACGATCGCGAAGCAGATCCTCAAGTCGCTGCACGGGTAGCGGGCCACCGCATGGGTCGCGGGTTCCGCTCCCGTCCTACCGGCGATCGCCGTCCACCGACGCGGGTGGCCGTGCTGTCCGACACCCATCTTCGCCCCGGAGGCCGGGGCCTGCCGGCCGCGGCGCTCGCGGTCATCGGGTCGGCCGACGTGATCCTGCACGCAGGAGACGTGGTCAGCGGCTACCTGCTCGAGGAGCTCGCCGCCGTGGCACCCGTGCACGCGGTGCTCGGCAACAACGACCATGACCTGCGGGGCCAGTTGCCCGAGCGGCTCGAGCTCGACATCGGCGGGCTGGCGGTGGCCATGGTCCACGACTCGGGACCCGCCACCGGGCGGGCTGCTCGCCTCCGGCGCTGGTTCCCGGACGCGGCGCTGGTCGTGTTCGGCCACAGCCACGATCCGGTCGACGAGCCGGGCGTCGACGGGCAGCACCTGTTCAACCCGGGCTCACCGACCCAGCGCCGCCGGCAGCCGTTCCCCACGATGGGATTGGTCGAGGTCGCCGGCGGCCGCGTGGCCCGTCACGAGATTCTGCGGGTCGACGGGACATGACTACACTCGACGCTTTCCCGGTGCGGGGACATGCGTCGCCTCCCCGCCGGATTCCGCACTCGAAAATGGGGTAGCCAGTGGCTGAGGTCGAGATCGGCTTGGGCAAGTCTGGTCGTCGGGCCTATGGCTTCGATGACATCGCGATCGTGCCGAGTCGGCGCACCCGCGATCCCGAGGACGTCGACATCACGTGGGAGATCGACGCGTTCAGCTTCGACCTGCCCCTGATGGCGGCCGCGATGGACGGCGTGGTCAGCCCGGCGACGGCGATCGAGATCAGCCGCCTCGGTGGCGTCGGCGTGCTCAACCTCGAAGGTCTGTGGACCCGCTACGAGGATCCCGAACCGCTGTTCGTCGAGATCGCCGAGTTGCCGGCCGACAAGGCGACCTTGCGGATGCAGGAGATCTACGCCGAGCCGATCAAAGCCGAGCTGGTCACCGCCCGCATCCGCCAGATCCGCGACGCGGGTGCCACCGCGGCGGCGAGCCTCACCCCCCAGCGCACCGCCGGATTGGCCGACGCCATCATCGAGGCCGAGCTGGACCTGCTGGTCATCCAGGGCACGGTGGTGTCCGCGGAGCACGTGTCCAAGGAGCAGGAGCCGCTCAACCTCAAGACTTTCGTCCGCGAGCTGGACCTGCCGGTCATCGTCGGTGGGTGTGCCAGCTACCAGGCGGCCCTGCACCTGATGCGCACCGGCGCAGCCGGCGTGCTCGTCGGCGTCGGCCCCGGTCACGCCTGCACGACCCGCGGTGTCCTCGGCATCGGCGTGCCCCAGGCCACCGCGATCGCGGACGTCCGAGCGGCGCGCATGCGCCACCTCGACGAGACCGGGGTGTACGTCCACGTGATCGCGGACGGCGGCATGGGCACCGGCGGCGACATCGCCAAGGCGATCGTGTGTGGCGCCGACGCGGTCATGATCGGCTCCCCGCTGGCCGCGGCGAGCGAAGCGCCCGGGCGCGGCTACCACTGGGGCATGGCCACGTTCCATCCCACCCTGCCCCGCGGGGCCCGGGTGCGCACCGATGTGCGCGGCACACTCGAGGAGATCCTGGTCGGACCGGCCCGCGAGAACGACGGGCGGGTGAACCTCATGGGGGCCCTGCGCACCTCGATGGCCACGTGCGGCTACGAGACGCTCAAGGAGTTCCAGAAGGCCGAGGTCATGGTGGCGCCCGCGCTCCAGACCGAGGGCAAGGCGCTGCAACACCAGCAGGGCATCGGCATGGGTTCCTGAGCGAGCCGATCGCGATGTCCTCGGTCACCCGCACGTACTTCATGCTCACGGTCACCGACATGGCGCGCGCCGTCACCTTCTACCGCGAGGTCCTCGGACCCGTCGTGCGCACCGAATCCGAGACGTGGACCGAGATCAAGCTGGGCGAGGCGACCGTCGCCCTGCACGCGTCCGACCAGCCCAACCCCCGCTACACCGGTCT
>JBBQHT010000233.1:0-7980 GCA_038324235.1 Acidimicrobiales bacterium | reverse complement strand
GACGATCGCGCGCACGCGCTGGATGTTGGGGTTCCACCGGCGCTTGGTGCGCCGGTGCGAGTGGCTGACTGCCATTCCGAACGAAGGCTTCTTGCCACAAACTTCGCAGACCGCTGCCATGACGTGTGTACCTCACCTGGGAAACAGGACGGGCCGGGATGATAGCAGTGGCCCGGTCGGGACCCCAATCGGGGCGGGCGCAGTGCGGGCGTGGCGTGACCTCCGCCACGTGCGCGCCGCGCGCACTACAGTGCTCGGACGCTTTCCCCGTGCCTCGCGAGGAAACAGAAGGTCACCACATGTCCATGCCAGTCCTCGATCGGGTGCGCGGCTGGAGCGGGGGGTCACGCGCCGTTGGCGTGTTCGTTCCGTCGCCGAGCGCTCAAGGACATCAACGCTTCCCTGCGCTCGATGGGTACCGCGCCATGGCGGCCCTCGGCGTGCTCGTTTTCCACGTCGCGGGCAACACCGATGTCACCCCCCACGCGGGGGTGCTCAACGACTTCCTGGCCCGCCTCGGCAACTACGGCGTCACGATCTTCTTCGTGCTGTCCGGGTTCCTGCTCTATCGCCAGTTCGTCCTGGCTGAGTTCCGGGGCACGCGGTTCCCGCGGCCGGTGCGGTTCTACTGGCACCGCTTCCTGCGCATCTACCCGGCGTACTGGGTGGCGGTCACGGTCGTGATCTTCACGGTGAGCAGCCGCGGGAAGATCAACGGCTTCAGCCAGTGGCTCTCGATCTACAGCCTCATGCAGAACTACCGCTCGGACGTGTTCCTGTCGGGGCTGTTCGTCGCCTGGACGCTCTGCATCGAAGTCGCCTTCTACCTCGTGCTTCCGCCGCTGGCCTGGGCGATCCGCAAGCTCGGCGATCTCGGGCCCGACGACGGCGCCAACAACGTGCACCGCCGACTGAAGGTCCACCTCGCGGTGTTCGCGGTGATGATCATCGTGGCCAACATCTATCGATACTGGGCGATCACCGCGGGCGAGGTCGCCATCAAGGCCGGTCCCATCCGCTGGCTGCCGGCCTACCTCGACTGGTACGCCTACGGCATGGCCGCGGCCCTCGTGTCGGTGTGGGCGGCGATGGGGTACCGGGTGCTTCCGTCGATCAAGGCGGTGGTGTCGGCCCCGTGGCTCTGCGTCGGGATCGGCGTGGCCCTCTACGCCATCATGACCACGCTGAACATGCCGCACGACTACCACGAGGCCGAGACCGGGGTCGATCTGCTCCACTACGACCTCAACGGGCTCTCCGCCCTGTTCTTGCTGTTGCCTGGGTTCCTCGGGCCCCAAGACCGCGGCTGGATCCGCAAGGTCCTCGGTTCTGCCCCCGCGGCCGCACTCGGTCTGATCTCCTACGGCATCTACCTGTACCACCCGATCGCGATCGACCGGCTCAACACGGTCTGGAAGCCCGAACATCGC
Source organism: Acidimicrobiales bacterium (assembly GCA_038324235.1). Lineage (GTDB taxonomy): Bacteria > Actinomycetota > Acidimicrobiia > Acidimicrobiales > Acidimicrobilacustridaceae > JBBQHT01. The sequence goes on along the minus strand of JBBQHT010000233.1, from coordinate 6,550 downwards.
GGGAGCACACCCAACTTCTGGATCGTGTTGGGGCTGGTGCTCGCCTTCAGCGTCGTGTGCGCCACCCTGAGCTACGTCATCGTCGAGCGCCCGACCATGAAGCTCAAAGATCCCGACAAGCTCCTGGCGAAGTACCGCGCCCGCCGGGCTGGCTGATCGCGCTCGTCGCCGCACTACGATCGCCCCCGAATGTCGCCCACCACCACGCTCGACCATCTCGCCGCCCGTGACCTCGCCGAGGTCGTGCGCGGCTTCCGTGACGCCCTGCGGGCCCACCAGAGCGGCATCAACCGCCTCAACGTGTACCCCGTCCCCGACGGCGACACCGGTACCAACATGGCCCTCACCCTCGAGTCGGTGGTCACCGAGATCCAGGATGTCGAGCCGGCGTTGGCCCCGATGTGCAAGGCCATCTCGCACGGTTCCCTCATGGGGGCCCGGGGCAACTCGGGGGTCATCCTCAGCCAGATCCTGCGAGGGCTGTGCGATGGGTTCCGCCACCTCGACGACTCGGTCGGGATCGGCCCCGCGGACCTCGCGGCCGCCCTGACCGCCGCGGCGGCGGCGGCCTACGGCGCGGTCATGCGCCCCGTCGAGGGCACGATCCTCACCGTGATGCGCGAGGCCGCCGAAGGGGCGCAGGTCGCGGCCGATACCGACGCGACGCTCGTGCAGGTGCTCGACGCGGCCCGCACCGCCGGGGGCGATGCGCTGGCGCGCACCCCCGAGATGTTGCCCGTGCTCGCCGAGGCCGGCGTGGTCGATGCCGGCGGCACAGGGTTGTTGTTGTTGCTGGACGTGCTGCTCAACGTGAGCGACGGGCGTTCGATGCCCGCGCCCGACGAGTCCGAGGAACCACTGATCGACCCTGCGTTCACCGAACGCCTGGAGCACGCGCACGCGTCGGGGGAACACGACATCTCGAGCCTGCGCTTCGAGGTCATGTACTTCCTGCACGCGCCGGACGAGACGATCCCGGCCTTCAAGGACGTGTGGGCCGGCATCGGCGATTCGATCGTGGTGGTGGGGGGCGACGGGATCTTCAACTGCCACATCCACACCGACGACATCGGCGCCGCGATCGAAGCGGCGCTCGAGATCGGGCGGCCGTCCAAGATCCGGGTGACCGACCTGCTCGAAGAGGTCGAGGAGGAGCGGTGGGTCCGCGAGGCCGCCGCCACCTTCACCGAACCAGAGCGCAGCCACGAGCCCGTCGAGACCGCGGTGGTCGCGGTGGCCACCGGGGAAGGCATCCGGCGCATCTTCTACTCCCTCGGCGTGCAGGGGATCGTGACCGGGGGCCAGACCATGAACCCCTCCACGGCCCAGCTCCTCGAGGCGGTCGAGGCTGCTCCGGCGGACCACGTGGTGATCCTGCCCAACAACAAGAACATCATCCCCGTCGCCGAACAGGTGGACGCCCACACGACCAAGTCGGTCTACGTCGTTCCGACGCGGGGCATCGCCGAAGGGTTCGCCTCGCTGCTCGCGTACGACCCCGAGGCCGACGGTGGGATCAACCGCGGGGCGATGGTCTCGGCCGCGCAGAACGTCGTCGCCGGCGAGGTCACCCAGGCCGTGCGGGACTCCAGCTGCGATCTCGGCCCCATCAAGGAAGGCGACTGGCTCGGCCTCTCCCGCGACGGCATCCGGGCGGTCGGCGGCTCGGTCGAGCAGGCCTGCGAGCAGCTGCTGCTGCAGCTGGTCGGCGACGACCACGAGATCGTGACGATCATCGAAGGCGAGGGCTCCTCGGCCGCCATCACCCGGCACCTCGAGGTGTGGCTGCAGGAGAACCACCCCGCGGTGAGCGCCGAGATCCACCACGGCGGCCAGCCCCTCTACCCGTACCTGTTCGGCATCGAATAGGGCCGGGCCCACCAGGCTCCCTCGCCATGGCCCGTCGCCTCGGTCAGCTCGCCACCCTGCCCGTCAGTGAACTGCACGGGGTCGGTCCGTCCAAGACCGCGTCGTTCCAGAAGATCGGCGTGGAGACGGTCCTGGATCTGCTGACCTACTACCCGAGGCGCTACCTCGATCGGACCAAGGAGGCGCGCATCGCGGATCTGCGGCCGGGCGAGCAGGCCACGCTGCTCGTCACGGTGAAGCGGGCGTCCTCCCAGCGCACCCGCAACCGCAAGGTGATGGTCACCGTCGACGTCACCGACGGTTCGGCGATGCTGAAGCTCACCTTCTTCAACCAGCCGTTCCGCGAGCGCCAGCTCAAACCCGGCACCGAGGCCGTGCTGTTCGGCAAGCTCGAGGTCTTCCGCGGGCAGACGCAGATGACCAACCCCGTGGTGGACCTGATCGGTGACAAGACCGGCAAGATCGTGCCCGTGTACCCCCAGTCCGAGAAGGCCGGGGTCATGACATGGGACGTCGCCAAGGTGATGGAGGAGGTGCTCGAGCGGGCTGGCGAGTTCGCCGAGCCCGTGGGCGACGAGGTGCGTCAGCGCTATGGCCTGATCGATCGCACCCGCGCCTTTCGCGACATCCACCTGCCTGACACGATGGGCGCCGCCCAGCAGGCGCGCAAGCGGCTCGTGTTCGACGAGCTGCTGCGGGTGCAGGTCAAGCTCGTGCAGCGCAAGCGCCAACTCGAGGCCGAGGCGGTCGGGCTTCGGCACGTGGTCGACGGCGAGCTGATCAGTCGGTTCCACGACCGACTCCCGTTCGCGCTGACGAACGCGCAGCTACGCGCGATCCGCGAGATCGGTGCTGATCTGGCCGGACCCCATCCGATGCACCGCTTGTTGCAGGGCGACGTCGGCTCCGGCAAGACGCTCGTCGCGGTGAGCGCGCTGCTCGTCGCGATCCAAGGTGGGCACCAGGGCGCGTTGATGGCCCCCACCGAGGTGCTCGCCGAGCAGCACGCCCTCGGGATCCGCGCCCTGCTCGATGGGTTCCGCGTGCCGTCGACCGGCGGTGACGATCTCTTCTCCAGTGCCGGCCTCGACCGGGAGCTGCGCATAGAGCTGCTGACCAACCGGGCCGGCATCGCCGAGCGGCGCCGCATCCTGGCGGGGCTGGCGAGCGGCGAGGTCGATCTGGCCATCGGCACGCACGCGCTCATCCAGGACGCGATCGAGTTCCACTCCCTCGGGGTCGTCGTGATCGACGAGCAACACCGCTTCGGCGTCGAGCAGCGCGCCGCGCTGCGGGCCAAGAGCGCGACCGACGCGATCCCCGATGTGCTCGTGATGACCGCGACCCCCATCCCGCGCACGGCGGCGATGACCGTCTACGGCGACCTCGACGTCTCGGTGCTCGATGAGCTGCCGCCCGGGCGCACGCCCATCAGCACCACATGGGCCAAGGCGGCGCCCCTCGCGGGAGATGAACCCGAGCTCGAGGTGTGGGCCCGGGTGCGCGACGAGGTGGCCGCCGGGCGTCAGGCCTACGTGGTGTGCCCGTTGATCGAGGAGTCCGAGAAGCTCGAGGTGTCGTCGGCCGAGGAGACCTTCGCCCTGCTCACCAGCCGCGACGGCGACCTCGCCGGCTTGCGGGTGGGCTTGTTGCACGGGCGCATGCCCGCGGCGGACAAGGAGCAGACGATGTCGGCGTTTCGCGCGGGCGATCTCGATGTGCTCGTGGCGACGACGGTGATCGAGGTGGGCGTGGACGTGCCCAACGCGACGGTCATGGTCATCCTGGACGCCGACCGGTTCGGCATCGCGCAGCTCCACCAGCTGCGGGGTCGAGTTGGTCGAGGCGCGGCCGTGTCGTACTGCTACCTGGTGGGCGAGGCGACGACGAGCGACGGCGAGGAGCGCCTCGACGCGATGGTGCGCACGACCGACGGGTTCGAGCTCGCGGAGGTCGACCTCGACATCCGGGGTGAGGGCACGATCATGGGCGAGCGCCAGAAGGGTCAGAACGACCTGAAGCTGGCCTCGCTGCGCCGGGACCGGGAGTGGGTGGTCAAGGCCCGCGAGGTGGCCTTCGAGATCGTCGGCGATGACCCCCGGCTCACCGACCACCCCATCCTGCGCGACGAGCTCGCCCTGTTCCTGGCCGACGAAGACTCCACCGAGTTCCTGTTGAAATCATGAGCCCCGCAGATGACGGATTCGACGACTTCGAAGACATCGGTGAGACGCCCGCCGGCGCGTCGGTGCCCGGCCATCCTGTGGCGTACGCAGCCAACTGGAAGACGGTGCTCGTCGTCGATGCGTTGCTCGGTGTGGCGTTGCTCGTCATCGGCGTGGTGTTGACGATCGTCTGGAACCCGGTGATCGGCGGCCTCATCGGGTCGGTCGGACTCGTGTACGTGGCCTTCATCGTCAAGCGGGCCCAGGAGTGGCGCCAGCTCCGGCTCGACGCGGGACTCGACTGATCCCGACCTCGGTCGTCGAGAACGCCGGGGGGAGCCGTCAGGGAGCCGAGAACGCCGGGTGGGTGGCGCTACTGCGCCGAGCCCTTGAGCGTGCCGTTGATGAGCGCGTGTTCGTCTTGGAACAGGATGCACCCGAACGTGTGGTCGGCCTCGGTGGTCCAGTTGTAGGCGCTCGGGAAGTACACCGCGAGGTGCAAGGTCGACGTCTGGTACGACTGCCCGACGTACGTGCTGAACGCGTTGATGCACTGGTCCTTGGCCAGCGGGATGAACGACAAGCGGCCCGGGTAGGACTGGACCTTCGCCGTGTCGACCGACGCCTTGTAGAAGACCTCGGCCTCGTGGGGGTGCGTGCAGTCCACGCCCTGCCACGTGTCGACGGGCAGGTCCGCGCGGGGCACCCGCACGCACAGGCCGGGGCCGATCTCGTTCCACGCCACCGTGTCGGTGTCGACCTGCAGGTCGAGCAGGCGGGCCTTGGCCTGCTGGTCCTGATGCCGGCTGAAGACCGACGCGCCGATGATCCCGGCCCACAACAGGATGCCGATGCCGCTGATGACCAGGGCCGCGGTAGCCAGGCGGTCGCCGGTGAGCGCACCGCGAGAGTGGCGGATCCGGTTCTTCGCGTAGAGCGCGAGGGGGATGGCGATGACCGCCGGCATGAACGGGAAGAGCAGCGAGATCACTCCGATCGCCAGCGCGGCGGCGGCGTAGATCGACACCTGCGGCGCGCCCGCACCTCCGGCGCCGGTGCCCCACCCGTCGGCGAGCGCGGTCTGCGCGCCCGGGGCGAGGCTGTCGGGGGCACGGGCCGGTCCGTGCGCGGCGCCGGGGCCGGCGCCCTCCTCCCAAGGCGCGGGCGGGATGGGTCCGAACCCTGTCAGGGCCTCCGATCCGGCCGGGGGTTGGATGCGATCGTGGCGGGCCTGGCGCTCGGCTTCGACCTGGTCCTGCCAGTTCTTCTGCTGGATGGCGAGGTCGCGGAACCGGGCCGCCTGCTCGTTGGTCAGGTCGACGTCGGAGGACTCGGCGGGGATCCCCGCGGCGAGGCACAGGTCGACCGCGTCCGTTGTGGTCAGGTGGAACTCGTCCGCGAGGTCGACCAGGTGCATGCGGGCGAGGCTACTGTCCGGCCGCTCGCCGCGGGCAGGGATCGCCGGCGCGGGGTGCGCTCACCGCAAGATGTCGCCGGCTCCGCCGGCGGCCGCCGCCTCGTCGTCCTCATCGGATTCGAGCACGATGTCCCAACGGTCGAGGCACTCCTCGCACCGGTAGGCCGCGACGTCGCCCGGCTCCCAGCCCTCGTGGGGCGGGTACGAGAGCAGGTGGGCGCGCCCCCCGCAGTCGATGCACAGGATCGTTTCGTCGACGCGGACCATGGCGCCAGGGTAGTCCCACGGGCCGCGCGCACCACCGCTGCCGGGGGGCGCAGTACGTTGTCCCGTCGTGCGTGTCGTGGCGGGAGAAGCCCGCGGTCGTCGGCTGGTGGCCCCCGACGGTCTCGACGTGCGACCGACGACGGATCGTGTGCGCGAAGCCGTGTTCAACGCGTTGGCCAGCCTCGATGCGATCGTCGACGCCGATGTGCTCGACCTGTTCGCGGGCTCGGGCGCGCTCGGGATCGAGGCGCTGTCGCGCGGGGCGGCGCATGCGACCTTCGTCGAGGTCGCCGCGCGCACGCGCGCCGTGGTGGAAGCCAACCTCGCCGCCACCGGTCTGGTCGGGCGCGCCACGGTGCTCGGCGACGCAGCGGAGCGCTACCTCGAGCGTCTCTCGAGTTCGGAGCCGGACCGCCGCTTCGATCTCGCGCTGCTCGATCCGCCATACGCGTACGACGAGTGGCCGGCGTTGTTGTCCCTGCTCCCAGCCCGGATCGCGATGATCGAGACGGACCGCGAGCCGGTGTTGCCACCTCCGTGGCAAGTTGTCCGCCTCAAGTGGTACGGCAGTACGCTCGTCGTGCTCGCCACATCCCACCCTGTTGACTGACGGAGTGTTCGTGACCACCGTTCTGTATCCGGGATCGTTCGATCCGATCCACATCGGTCATCTCGAGATCATCGAGACCGCGGCGCGCCTGTTCGACCACGTGATCGTCGCGGCCATGCGCAACCCGCAGAAGGGTGAGCCGCTGTTCAGCCTGGACGAGCGGCGATCCATGCTCGAGGAGTCGGTGGCGCACCTGGACAACGTCGAGGTCACGATGTTCTC
>JBBQHT010000232.1:0-8040 GCA_038324235.1 Acidimicrobiales bacterium | reverse complement strand
ATCGGTGTCATCGGCCATCGCCCCATTGTGGGCGCGGCCGTTCAGAGAGGTAGAAGTCATGGTCATCGAGGTGGTTCCGTTCTCGCCCTGTAGGGAAGGTTCGCAACTACAGGTGTCTCAACTCACCCTGACAGACAGGGGGTCTCGAGGAGCTGCCAGCCGGCTGGGAGCTCGCCGACATCGACGGCTCGACAACAGCGGCGTACGCGCTCGCAACCGTCAGCTGTCACCAGGAGTCTGGGAACGATTACTCCACCACTGACACTCCCGGAGTCCTGATGCCAAGTCGCGTGATGCTCGCCCTGCTCAATGCGCACTGGTCAGGTGGTCTCGACGATGACGGAGGCCTTGGATTGGGCCCGATCGAACGCGAGTACTCGTGGGTGTCCCGTGGCGAGGTCGTCGGTTTCTGCGCCGCAGAGCGGGGCTACGGGGGAACACGGGTGCTCTGGGTCCGGGCGGAGCCGCTGCGACGGGCGCTCGCCGATGCGGGGCTCGGGATGTGGACCTGGGTGCTTGGGGAGAAGATCTACTGGACCGGGGACGAACCCTCGGCGGACCGAGCTGACTACTTCGCCGGCGTGAGGGTCGCACCTTCCCCCATGATCGTGTGGGGGCTCACAGTCGAGCGCGAACGAGGCCGTCACCGTGGCGCAGGCGGAACTCGCTCGCGCATCCTGGCCGAACGCGCAGCCGGCATACCGGAGATCCCGATGGCCCGGCCGCGGCCGCGCAAGGCGATGAAGACCCAAGCGCCGGATGCCGAGGGATTGCGAGAACTCGTCGACTTGCTTGCCGTGCTTAAGTACAGCACGCCGGACGACTCGTAGTGAGGGCAAGAGCAACCAACCACCGGCCTGATGGGATTGCCGTTCAGCTCTCCAGGGGGACAGCGGTATCCCGCCGAGCGGCGTCCGTGCCGAACGTTGAACTACACGCTCGGCAGGCCCGAGCCGGTAGTGTCCGATGGAACACGCCTGCACGATACAGCGCCAACGACTGGCGGCTGTGGAACGATCTGCGCCGTGACCGCATGGAAGCCGCAGCGACAATGGATGGGGCCAGGGCAGCCCGTGGCGACGGATCGACTCATTCGTTGCGCTTTCGACCTGCTCAGCGCTGCCGTGGTTACCTCTCACCTTGAGTATCAGCTTGCACTCGCCGACAGCCCCTCGGCCAACGAGGCCCTAGGTCATAGCAAGAGCGACGCGTTTGAAGTCACCGTGGCCCACGAGTGGGCACGGTTGATTAACACTCACTCAGCCTTCGACGGACACGTGGCGCGCCGGGAAGTGAAGTACCGACGGGCCGACACGGGTGAAGTTGTGAGGGCGGACTTGGTACTCGAGAAAAAGGACGACAACGATCGCACCTCGCCCGTCATCGTCGCCGAGCTAAAGGTTGGTAAGGATCGAAACTGGACCAACGCGCAGCTCGAGGGCGACGCCGTCAAGCTGGAAAACCTGTGTCTCGACAGTCCAGCTAGAGAAGCAGTTGGCGGTCGGAAGTTCGTGACCGTCGTAGTTACGCCAGCGAAGCAGTTGACCGGGCTTGCAAACCTTCGCCAACTCGCACTTCACCCATCGCTGCAGTGGCCAGACATACCCCCGAGGGCGCCCCGAACACAACAACTGAGGGCAGGATGGGAGCCCCGCATCCTGGCGCTCTTCCCTCGCTATACGCCGGCACCATCAGCTCCGTCTTCGTGGGGACGCCATGAGTGGACCGTGTCGGCGATTATCGCCTATGAGCATCATGCGTGACTGGACGACGAATGGCTTAGGACTTCTCGACTGGGTCCCAGATGGCGAAGTCAAGGTCAGCGGCGAGGACATGGTCTACGACGTGGCCTGTGCTGTTGCGCGGGCTGAAGCGAACGATCGCTCCGAGTTGCTTGGCGGCGGCGATCGTCTCGGCGGCGAGCGGGTTCGCTCCAGTCACGCGCATCCGCGCGATGTCGATCGCCGTCGCTCTCGGATCGGCGATCGTGAGCAGCGCTGGATCGGGATGCCCTCCGGCCTCCAGCGCGGTCGCCGCCGACGCCCCGAGTGTTGCGGCCAGCCGTTGCAACTGACCCTCGGTGGCTCGCGGCGCGACGAACGCCCCGAGCAGGCGTTGCTGCCACGCATAGGTAGTCACGATCTCAACGCCGGGTTCGCGGGGTAGCCAACCCAACGCGGCGAACAACGCGAGACGGTCATCGACGATGACGGCTCCGCCCGAAGGCTGGCCTTGCGGATCGCTCACGCCTCGAGGTCAGGGTCGTAGTTGTTCGCGGCCCAGATCTCGTCGCCGAGCTCGCTGCTGTTGAGGATCTCGATGGCGGCCGCGAGGTCGACGGTTTCGGGATGCTCGACGTGCGCCGGCCGGCGCAGCTCGATGCGTTCGTGCCTCGGCCCCTGCGGGGTCGCGTCGTCGGTCGCGTGCATCGTCACGCCAAACATGATCGCAGTCGTTTGCGCCGGTCACAACCATGCGCTCCGCGAACGACGGTCGAGGAAGCGTCTCAGCGGCCCGATCCATCCCTACTCCGTCCCTACAACTGCACGAAACGGGCTGGATTCGGCCGGACGGGACGGCACGAAGGACCGGACAAACCGCAGGTCAACGGCACTATTTGGTACGGGCTGGATTTCGAAGGAAGCCCATGGACATCTTCGAAGGCACCGAGCAGATCCAGGAGCTCGTCATCAGCCGGGCGATCTCGGGTCTCCGCATCGAGTAGCTGAACTGGTGTTTTGTGGTTCGAGAGGCCCGCCGGCGACGGCGGGCCTCTTCTGTTCCTGGGCTCGGTGTGACCCCTAGGAACCGAACCGGGCGGAGCGGTGTCGCTGGTCCCCGACGGCGACGAGGACGTCGAGCAGGCGGCGGCGAGGACGGCGAGGGCCGCGACGCGCACCAGGGCTAGGTCAATCGCCCGACTGCTCGCCGAGCTCAAGACGTGAGTCCATGCTCGCCGCAGCACCGAGGTAGAAGACGTCGGTCCCTGCGGAAACCGCAGATCGGGAGGCGGCCGCTTCGACGCGCTGCCGACGGTGCTCGCTTAGGGCAGGGCCGGTGACGATCGCGAATGGCAACGACGCATTGTCCAGGCCGGATGTGTCAGGCGGCTGCGCGAGATCCGTCCCCACAGCAGCGATCTCGAAGCACGCCAAGCGGACGAACGGGCGCATGAGAACGGCCGCGACGTTGAACAACTCGTTGGCGCTGAGGTGCTCGTCCGGCGACAGGTGAAGTCGAACGGTCGCCGAGCCGGAAAGCACGGAGACGGTGAGTCTCACCGGCCCCGAACGTACGCCCTTCAGGGTCGACAACGGGTAGCCCGGTGGCAGTTGCGGTGCGACGTCGCTTTCGTCGAACGGTTCGCCGGGCCACAACGCAACGGATGCCATCTCCGCGCCAAGCGTGCGGTCAACGACCTTGGTCCACTGCGTCGTGCTGAACCTTGACATGCGGGTTCGCAGCTTTCCGGCGCCTGCCGGCAGGCCGGTCTCCGCGATCTGAACGACCGAGTACCGACCGGCGTCGCCATTCGGCTCGCATGTCGCAATCGCAGCTTTGAACCGTTGGGGATGGACAGCCTCGACGACTTCAAAGGCAGGCACCCCGTCGTTCAGGTAAAGCGCCACCTCGGCGTCGTTGCGCCCGCCCGGTTCGCTCACGGGCCCACTCTGCCAGGTGCCGACACAGCGGGAGCGCGATCCGACCAAGGGCGCCGTCTGCGAGGGTCGTGACTACTGCGGCGGTGTCGGGTCCCAGATGCCGAGATCAAGGCCCGCCCCAAGGACTCGGTCGGCGAAGTGGCCTCGGGGGTTGCCGGGGCTCACTCGGACGACGGCGCGGTGAACGCGGGCGGCGATGATCATCTCAGCCGTCAGCCCATTTGTGCCTTCGACGCGGGCACGTGCGATCTCTACGGCGCGGTCGCGCGGGTCGGCGACGACGAGACGGGTGGGATCGGGTGATCCGACTGCTGCACGCACCTCGGCGGCGGTGGCGCGAGCGTCCGCCGCGATCACCTGCAGCTGGCCCCGAGTCGTACGCGGCGCCACGAACGCGCCGAGGACTCGTTGTTGCCATCCGTACGTCGTGATCTCGATCGGGTCGTCTGGCGGCTGCAGCACGGCGAGCGCGGCGAGCAGAGCGAGCTGTTCGCAGCGTCGATCTCTGCGGTGAGCACGCCGCTGTGCATGATCGCGGCGATGCCCTCGAGGTCGAGTGCGCGAAAACCGGCGGACTCGTCGGTGGTCCGGTACCGTCGGTCGCGTGAATGTGGAGGTGGTGCCCATGTCCGCTTATCTGCCGAGCTGGCGCCGGCGCGTTCGGCTGTTGCTCGCGTCCATCGTCGTCCTCGTGGCCCTGCTCGCGGCGTCGGCCACCCAAGGGGTCGCGGCGGCGCACGGTGACGTGGTGCCCGTCGGGACGACGGCCCAGGACTGGCCGGTCGGCGGGCGGACCGGTGTGCTGGTGTTCAGTCCGGCCTCGGCCTACAGCCCCCCGAACAACACGTACAACGACTTCGCGGCGACGCTCGGCCAAACGGCGACTGCCGTGACCGCGCTTCCCGACGCGGCGACGCTTGCCGGCTATCTGGCTGTGATCGTCCCGCCGCAGACCGCATCGATCGGGGCGGCGGACAAGGCCGCGCTCGACACGTACGCGACGGGTGGCGGACTCCTGATCGCCCTGTCCGACTACCTCATGGGCACCGCACCCTTCAACGACCTGCTCTCGACGCTCGGCGTCGGGGTCACTGACTCCGGCGGAGGCCTCAACGCGGAATCAGGGGATTCGCCCAGGATCCTCGCGGACCCGCTCACCGTCGGGGTCACCTCGTACGCCTACGGTTACCACGGCAACCTCTCGGTCACCGGTTCCGCTCGCGCCTTGGTGCGCACCTGGAACAACCAGCTCGTCGTCGCCGCCCAGGGTCACGGCTTTGGGTTGGTCACGGCCTTCGCCGAGATCAACGGGGTCAACGACTGGAAGAATTGGGGTTGGGGCGACAGCGACAACGACGTGCTGTTCACGAACATGGCCCATCGCAACGATGCACCGTGTCCCGGCGCGGATCTGGCGTTGGCCGGATCGATCACCGCCTCATCGGTCCACGCGGGCCTTTCCGACTCCTTCGATCTGACGCTGACCAACCGGGGCACCTGCACCGTCTACGACGCGAGGGTGCGCGCGACCTGGAACGTCGCCGGCCCCTACTTCGCGCGTGGTACAGCCACCGTCTCGAACGGCCACGCGGACACCGACTACCCGGTGACCTGGCGGTTGCCCCGCCTCGCCGTCGGCGAAGTCGCCACGTTTCACCTCCCGTTCACCACGGCGGACACGACGCCGCCGGCGGGATACCAGATCGACACGCTGATCTCGGCCAAGGGTGTGCCCCGCGATCGCACGCCGACCGAGCACGCGGTGACCTTGCCGTTCACCGTGCTCGATGCGCTGCCATCACGCATCACCGGCACCATCAAGGCCGGCGGTGTCCCGGTGAGTGGACTGCTCGTCGTCCTCTACGACGTATCGCTCGGGCCCTGGAGCACAGCCAGTTGGCGCATCACCGGCGCGGCGGGCCGGTACCAGTTCGACAACCTCCCGAAGCACGTCTATCGCATCCGCGTGATCGACCCGACGGCGACCTACCACTCGGGGTGGCTCTCGTCCGGGCCCTTCAAGCTCAACCAGCTCGACGCGCTCACGCAACCATCGGCCACCGCGTTCACGGTTCCCGGTGGGGGGACCCTGACCAGGAACATCTACCTCGTCGCGGCGGCGACGGGGAGCATCAGCGGCACGATCACCGATGGCGGGGGCGCGCCCCTCGCCAACGCCTGGGTCCAGATCCAGCTGCCATATCGTCAGCCCTGGTGCTCGTGCGCCACCGACGGGACCCGCGGGTTCGTCGCCGGTGCGGTCACCGATGCGAGCGGGCACTTCCACATCGGCGATCTGCGACCGGGCCGGTACTTCGTGCGGACCGTCGACCAGAGCACCGTGCACGCGCCGCAGTGGTACTCGAACAGCGCGCTCACCTCGGTCGCCACCGGCATCGACGTCACCACCGTCGACGTGCCCATCACCCAAGCCCTGCCGTAGGGGCCGCCCGCGGTCGTCCGGGGCGGGCCCTGGCGCACCGCGCCGTACAGAGGTGGTCGGGGAAGTTTGGTTCCACCGCTCTCACTGTGGCGCAACCCGCTTCGCGTCCGTAGGTGAGGACCTGCCAGTTGGCCCGTTGGCGTGCAGGAAGAACCAGTCGACGCGTTGCCCTGCACACGGGTTCGGGCCCGAGTCCTGCGCCGGGCACGCGCCCGCTCCAGCATCGACTTCGACGACGGCCCACTCGCCCTCGCACCGGACGCCCCGGTCCCCGCGTGCATCGGCACGTCCGCGGAGCGAACGGCGTCGATCAGCGTGCCGTTGTCACACAGTGCCGGCAACGGGGGTTCTCCCGTGCTGGGGTCACAGTCCGGCGCGGCACACCGCACCACCGAGCCAGGGGTGCGAGTGACGTACCAGCTGCCACGGTGTCGGTGGGCGCGGCGATCTTTCTGCCTGCCAGTGGGCGGGTGAGCTCGATGGTGAGCTCTCGATCCGCCTTGGCGCACCTCTCGAATCCGTGGAAGGTCCTGCTGGACATGGCGCCCCAGGGCGGATACCCCACGAGTTCCCGATCGGCGGTTCCGTGACATCCACGCCCTCCTCCGCGGGACTCGATGGCGGGAGTGTCTTCGCCTCGAGCAGGGGACGCTGGTTCTGCTCTTTCCGGGTGCACCGCTCGTGCACTGCTGGCCAGAACCGTTTTGGCGCTCCCGTGGCTATTCAGGCTGGGGGATCCAGGTGCTGGATCGCGTCGTTGCCGGTGTCGGTGGGGAGCACGCCCTGCGCGAGGTACGTGTACCCGACCCCGCACGCGGCGCCGGGGAGTCCGAGCTCGGCCGCGATCTTCGCGTGGAGGTCGACCGCGAAGACCTCGTCGGTCTGCATGATCGCCGCCAGCGTCGCCGGGGTGCCGGTGCCGCAGAGCCGCACGAGATCGTCCGGACCGAAGCCGTGCGACCAGCTCGGAGCCCCCGGCTCGCCGTCCACGCCCTCCTCGCCGTCCTCGTCCATGTCGGCGAAGTAGTCCGGGCACGAGTTGTACTCGCCGACCAGCACCTCGGACGAGAAGGCCTGGAGCAGCAACACGTCGTCGTCGTGGTTCAGTGCCGCGATCGCGCCGCAGCCGATGGCGGCGGCCAGCTCGGCGGCCAGACCAGCATGCGAGCCGTCCTGGGCCTCGCCGGCCTCGTCGAACACGACGGTGTGCTGTCCCCACGTGCCCAGGTAGCACCGCCGGCCCGAGGCGCGCAGCCAACCCTGCACCGCGGCCGGGTCAGCGCCGAGCAGGGTCACGTTCGTGTAGAAGTTGCCCATGCCGGAGCGTACGCCAGCACGGCATCTACGGGCCGAGCAGACGCGGCCGGGCGTGCCACGCCAACCTGTCCGATGCTCGTGAGAAGGTGCTCCAGATCGCGCAGATCGCCGCACGCGACGGCGTTCCTCATGCCCTCCGCCCGGGTCGCCTCGTTGCGAGGCGAGCGGTTCAGGGTCGGTAGCCGTGGATGGTTCCGGCGCTGTCGCGCACCAAGAGCGTGCCGGTGGTGATCGCCGCGCTGCCAGACGTCGTGAAGCTGGTGTGCCAGACGGGACTGCACGAGGGGCAGCCGACGATGTGGGTGGGGTCCCAGGCTTGGCCACCGGCCCAGACGATGCCGTTGGCGACCAGCGGTGACCAAGGGCCAACCCAGGCGTTGGGGGCGTCGATGATCGGTGCGCATGACGTGGGGCTGCCGTGGCAGCCGGTGACGCCGGCGGCGTCCCACACGGCGAGCTGGTTGACCCCGCCCAGGATCGCCGTGTAGACCCGACCGTTGCTCACGGCGGGTGTGGTCCGCACCGTTGCCCCGTCGTTCGGCGCCGTCCAGAGCGGTTGGCAGACCACCGGCGCCCCGCTGCATCCCGTGACCCCGGCGGCATCGACCGCGGCCAGCC